>NZ_VFOX01000001.1:2759929-3066588 GCF_006716345.1 Microbacterium saperdae | reverse complement strand
AAGGACGTCAAGACCGCGACGAAGGATGCCGCGGCTGAGATGACCGACCTCCTCAACAAGTAAGGCACATTCCCTTCATGTCGATGGTGCAAGCGCCACTGCCGGCCACGGAGTCGGGGTCCACCCCCGCCTCCGTGGCCGGCGGCCGATCGCGGCGAGGGTTCTCCCTCCTCACGGCCCGCCCCTGGCTCCTCCTCGCCCCCGGGCTGATCATCCTCGCGGTGCTCATGCTCTGGCCTCTCATCCAGGTGTTCATCTTCTCGCTGCAGGACTACGGCCTCCGCGAGATCAACACCGGTGAGAACAACTGGATCGGTCTCCAGAACTATGCGGAGGCGCTCACCAACCCGACGCTGTGGACCGTGGTCCTGCCGAACACGGTCGGCTTCGCGATCGTCGCCGTGTTCGCCACCGTGGCCGTCGGCACGCTCGTCGCCCTGCTGCTCGCCCGTCTGGGCAGCGTGTGGCGGGTCATCGTGTCGAGCTGCATCATGGTCGCCTGGGCGATGCCCGCGGTGACCGGCACCTACGTCTGGACCTTCATCTTCGATGCCGACCGCGGCATCTTCAACGCGGTGCTCAAAGACCTGGGTCTGATGGACGCGTCGGTCAACTGGTTCACGAACCAGTGGTCGTTCTACGCCATCGTGCTGCTGAACGTCGTGCACCACGGCTTCCCGTTCGTCGCCATCACGGTGCTCGCCGGCCTGCTCGGCGTCTCGAAGGAGATGCTCGAGGCCGCGGCGCTCGACGGAGCCGGTGCGTGGACCCGCTTCTGGAAGATCATCTTCCCGACCCTCAAGCCCGTTTTCTCGGTGGTGATCATCCTGTCGACGATCTGGGACTTCAAGGTCTTCGCCCAGGTGTATCTGATGCCTGGTGGCAACGGCGGCAACCGCTCGGTGCTCAACCTCGGCGTCTGGTCGTATGTGGAGTCCTTCGGGCAGAACCGCTACGGCTTCGGTGCGGCGCTCGCCGTGATCCTGACCCTCGTGCTGATCGGCATCACGATCGTGTACATCCGATCGCTCATGAAGGAGGACGAGCTGTGAACCCGCGCCCGTCGCTCGCCTCGCGGATCGGTGTCGGCATCGCCGTCGCCGCCGTCCTGATCTTCACGCTGTTCCCCGTGTACTGGATGATCTCCAGCGCCTTCGATGCGAAGGCGTCCAGCGGTGGGCAGTCCCTGCTGCCGCAGGAGTTCACGCTCGACAACTTCGCGTTCGTCCTCACGGACGGTGGATTCGGCACCTACCTGCGCAACTCGGCGATCGTGGCGCTCGTCACGGTCCTCGTCAGCGCGGTCGTGTGCCTGCTCGCCGCCGTCGCGGTGGCCCGCTTCCGGTTCAAGTTCCGCACCACCGTGCTCATGATGATCCTCGTGGTGCAGATGGTGCCGCTCGAGGCGCTCGTGATCCCGCTGTTCCTGCAGGTCAAATCCCTCGGGCTGCTCAACAGCATCATCGGCCTCATGGTCGTCTACGTCGCCCTGTCCCTCGCGTTCGGGATCTGGATGCTGCGCGGCTTCGTCGCAGCGGTCCCGGTCGAGCTCGAGGAAGCCGCCTACATCGACGGTGCCAGCTGGTGGCGGATGTTCCGCTCGATCCTGCTCCCGCTGGTCATGCCCGGTCTGGTCGCGACCAGCATCTTCAGCTTCATCACGGCGTGGAACGAGTTCATCTTCGCCATGACGATCCTGGGCGCGCAGACCGATCAGTACACTGTCTCGATCGGCCTGAAGTCGTTCTTCGGTCTGCACTCGAACGACTGGGGAAGCATCATGGCGGCGTCGACCATCATCACGATCCCCGTGATGATCTTCTTCGTGATCGTGCAGCGGCGTCTGTCCGCGGGCATGGTGGCGGGGGCGGTCAAGGGATGAGTGCGGATCTGACGCGACTCGCGAACAGCGTCCTCTGGCCGGGCTTCTTCGGCACCGAGGCTCCGGCCTGGCTGCTCGACGAGCTGCGTGGCGGTCTCGCCGGGGTCGTGTACTTCGGTCAGAACATCGGCGCGGGGCTTCCGGCGCTGAGCGCTTCGCTCCTCGAAGCGAACCCGGACGCCCTGATCGGGGTCGACGAGGAGGGTGGCAGCGTCACCCGGCTCGAGTCGGCAGAGGGATCCACGATCCCCGGTGCCGCTCAGCTCGGACTTCTCGACGATCTGGTCGCCACCGAGCGCACGGGTGCGGAGCTCGCGCGCCGTGTCGCCGCGGTGGGCGCCAACGTCGTGCTCGGCCCGGTCGCGGACGTCAACACCGACCCGCGCAACCCGGTCATCGGTGTGCGCTCGTTCGGCTCGGATGAGGGTCTGGTGTCCCGGCACGCGGTCGCTGTGATCGACGGCATCCAGGATGGCGGTGTCGCGGCGTGCGTCAAGCACTTCCCCGGCCACGGCGACACGCACCTCGACTCGCATCACGCGCTGCCCGAGATCTCCCTCGACATCGAGGAGTTCGAGCGGGTTCACCTCGAGCCGTTCCGCGCGGCCGTCGAAGCCGGAGTCGACTCGATCATGACCGCGCACATCGTGGTCCCCGCGTGGGGTGAGGCCCCGGCGACGTTGAACCCGCGCATCCTCGGTATCCTCCGCAGCTGGGGGTTCGACGGTGTGATCATCACGGACGCCCTCGACATGGCCGCGATCCGCGAGACCGTCGGCATCGGGGGAGGAGCCGCGCTGGCCCTGGCCGCAGGCGCCGACCTGCTGTGCATCGGAAATCCCACGAACCCCGGCGAGGCGGCGCTGCCCGACCAGGATCTGCGTGACTTCCTGGCGGCACGCGACGGCATCGTCGCGGCGCTGCAGGACGGGTCGCTCTCTCGGGAGCGGGTCGAGGAGGCGTCGCGACGCGTCGCGACGCTGGCGGCCAAGCTCCGCGCGGCCGCCGCCACGTCGGTCGCACCGGCGGACGATTTCGATGCGGCCGAGATCCTCCGTCGTGTCATCACCGTGACCGGGGAGCAGCCGGCACCGGCGACCGCTCTCGCCGTCGTCGATGCGCGCCGTCGCTCGACGCTCGCCGTGGACAGCGCGGCCGCCTACGTCGCCGGTTCTCTGGCGGGCGACGACCGACGGATCCGTCTCGACGTCGCGAGCACGGAGGTCTCCGAGCAGGACCGTGTCCTCGACGAGATGACGGCGGATGCCGGCACCACCGTGATCCTGATCGATCGGCCGGATGCCGACGCCGCGCAGCGCGCGCTCGTGGAGCGGGCGGCCGCCCGTGACCCGCGAGCGGTGGTCGTCAACGTCGGACTGCCCGCGCGCTCGCCCCTGCCGCTGCCGACCGTCGAGGTCGCCGCCGCGAGCCGGGTCGGAGCGCAGGTCGCCCGCGAGCGCCTGCTCGGCAGGACCGGCTGAGTCGGGCCGTACGGTGGACGCAGACGTTCTCGCGCTGGTGCGACGCTCGGTCTCACGACTGAGCGCCGCCGAGGCGCGCGTGGCCGAGACGATCCTGGCCGATCCCACGCTGGTGATCGATCTCGCGATCACCGATCTGGCCAAGCTCTGCCAGACGTCGCTGTCCACCGTCGCCCGGTTCGCCCAGTCGCTGGGGTTCAGCGGCTACCGTGAGCTGCGCGTCGCCGTCGCCCGAACCGTCACGCTCGAGCAGGCGCAGCAGGCGCGCTTCAGTCTCGACACGACCGCGATCGATCCGGGCGACGAGCCGGCCGCGATCGCGGCGAAGCTCGCCGCGCAGGAGATCGATGCGATCGAGAAGACCGCGCTCGGCATCGATGCCGTCGGCCTCGATCGGGTCGCGCACGCGCTGGTCGCGGCGCGGCACATCGACCTCTTCGGACAGGCCGCGTCCTCGCTGACTGCGCAGGATCTGCAGCTCAAGCTCTCGCGCATCGGCTGCTCGGTCTCGCACTCCGCCGACCCTCATCTCGCCGTCACCACGGCATCGCTGCGCACGGCGGAAGATGTGGCCATCGCGTTCTCGCATGGCGGGGAGACGCAGGAGACTGTGCGGGCGCTCGAGGTCGCACGCGACGCCGGCGCGCTCGTGGTCGCCGTGACGAGTGCGGAGGAGTCCACCCTCGCCGGAGTGGCCGATGTGGTGCTGCTCACGCATGCGCACGAGTCGCCCTTCCGCATGGCCGCGATGTCGAGCCGCATCGCGCAGCTCGCGCTGGTGGATGTGCTGTTCGTGCGGGTCGTGCAGCTCCGCGGAGAGCCCGTCGTGATCCCGTTGCAGCGCACGCACGACGCCGCCGCCGCTCGGCAGCGTCCCCGCCTCAGCTCCCAGGACTGACGCTCCTCGCATCCGGACCTCTGTCTGAGGCATCCGGGCGGCGTCGATACCGGATTGCAACCTGGATGCGTTTGGCATCTGTGGATCTGCTGGGTAGCGTCGAGGCATCACCGTGTCCAGAGGCGACGATGCCTCGGGAACGCGCAAAGAAGCGCCCGACAGGGAAGGTACACACAATGCACCAATCAGTCATGCGACGGCGAGGACTCATCGCCATCACCGGAGCCACGCTCGCGGCTCTCGTCCTGGCAGGATGCGTCGCCAGCGAACGAGGAGACGAGGGTACCGAGGGATCAGGCGATGTCGACGGCACGTTCGTGTTCGCGGCATCCTCCGACCCGGCGAGTCTCGACCCCGCCTTCGCCCAGGACGGTGAGAGCTTCCGCGTCTCGCGTCAGATCTTCGAGGGACTCGTCGGTACGGAGCCCGGTACGGCCGACCCCGCACCGCTGCTCGCCGAGAGCTGGGAGTCGTCGGACGACGGCATGTCGCACACCTTCGCGCTGAAGGAAGGAGTGACGTTCCAGGACGGCACGCCGTTCAACGCCGAAGCCGTCTGCGTCAACTTCGACCGCTGGTACAACTGGACCGGTCTCGCGGCATCCGAGGCCTTCGGGTACTACTACAACAAGCTCTTCAAGGGCTACGCCTCCAACGCGGCAGACGCGGTCTACAAGTCCTGCACGCCCGACGGCGACTACTCGGTCACGATCGAGCTGAACAAGCCGTTCGCCGGCTTCGTGGCGTCGCTGTCGCTGCCGTCCTTCTCGATGCAGAGCCCCTCGGCCATGAAGGAGTTCGGCGCGGATGACGTGAGCGGTTCCGCCGAGGCGCCTGTGCTCTCGGAGTACGCGACCGCGCACCCGGTCGGCACCGGCCCGTATCAGTTCGACGAATGGGCTCCGGGCGAGCAGGTCACGCTGACCTCCTACGGCGACTACTGGGGCGACAAGGGCCAGGTCGACAAGATCATCTTCCGCACGATCGACGACCCGACCGCACGCCGTCAGGCGCTGGAGTCCGGCTCGATCGACGGCTACGACCTCGTCGGTCCCGCCGACACCAAGGCACTCGAGGACGACGGCTTCACCATGGTGTCGCGCCCGCCGTTCACGATCCTGTACCTCGCCTTCAACCAGGCGGTGCCGGAGCTGCAGGACCCCAAGGTCCGTGAGGCGCTGTCGTACGCGGTCGACAAGGACGCGCTCATCAGCCAGGTGCTGCCGGAGGGCACGCAGAAGGCGATCGAGTTCGTGCCCGAGGTCGTCAACGGCTACAACGCCGATGTGACGACCTACGATTACGACCCCGAGAAGGCGAAGGAGCTGCTCGCCGAGGCCGGCTACGACGAGGCCAACCCCCTGAAGCTGACCTTCAACTACCCGGTCAACGTCTCGCGTCCGTACATGCCGGACCCCGAGCAGATCTTCACCGTGCTGTCGTCGCAGTTGTCCGAGGCCGGCGTCGAGACCACCCCGGTCTCGGAGGAGTGGGTCGAGTACCTCGACCGCACCACCGGCACCTCTGATCACGGCATCCACCTGCTGGGATGGACCGGCGACTACAACGACACCGACAACTTCGTCGGCGTCTTCTTCGGGCAGAAGAGCTCCGAGTGGGGCTTCGACAACCCCGAGCTGTTCCAGAAGCTGAACGAGGCGCGCGGCGTCTCGAACCTCGAGGACCAGACCGCGCTCTACGAAGAGATCAACGAGATGGTCGCGCAGTTCATCCCGGGCATCCCGCTCGCCCACCCGGCACCGACGCTCGCGTTCGACCCGCGTGTGAAGAGCTACCCCGCCAGCCCGGTGAACGACGAGGTCTTCACGGACATCGTCCTCACCAAGTAGGTCTGACCGATTGAGATGTCGACCCCCGGTCCCGCGCTTTCGGCGGGACCGGGGGCACGGCGTACCTTCTGATCAACGGAGATCTTCTTGCTGCGCACCATCGGCAGGCGACTGCTATTCCTCATCCCCACCCTGTTCGGGCTCAGCATCCTGCTGTTCGCCTGGGTCAGGGCCCTTCCCGGCGGGCCCGCCGTCGCGCTTCTCGGTGAGAAGGCGACACCGGAGGCCGTCGCCCGAGTCAACGAGCTCTACGGCTTCAACAAGCCGCTCATCGAGCAGTACTTCATCTGGGTCGGACGTCTCCTGCAGGGGGACTTCGGTACCTCGATCCAGACCAACCGTCCCGTCGTGGAAGAGTTCATGCGGCGGTTCCCGGCGACTCTCGAACTGAGCGTGATGGCGCTGATCTTCGCGATCGGCGTCGGCATCCCGCTCGGCTACTGGGCCGCACGCCGGCACGGCAAGTTCAGCGACCACGCCTCCGTGGTGCTGAGCCTGATCGGCATCACGATCCCGGTGTTCTTCCTGGCGTTCATCCTCAAGTACATCTTCGCGGTGCAACTGGGCTGGCTGCCGTCGGACGGACGCCAGAATCCGCGAATAGACGCCACTCATCCCACCGGGTTCTACGTGTGGGACGGCATCATCACCGGGGAGTTCGATGCGGCCTGGGATGCGATCCTGCATCTCGTGCTGCCGGCACTGGCGCTCGGCACCATCCCGCTCGCGATCATCGTCCGCATCACCAGGGCCAGCGTGCTCGAGGTGCAGAACGCGGACTATGTGCGCACGGGGCGTGCCAAGGGCGTCGGATCCTCGACGCTGCGCAACCGCTTCATCCTGCGCAACGCCATGCTCCCGGTGATCACCACGATCGGGTTGCAGACCGGGCTCCTCATCTCGGGGGCGGTGCTCACCGAGACGGTGTTCGCCTTTCCGGGGATCGGCTCGTTCCTCGCGCGGGCGATCTTCACCCGCGACTTCCCGGTGCTGCAGGGCTTCATCATCTTCATCGCGATCGCCTACGCCCTGATCAACCTCGCCGTCGACGTGTCGTACAGCTTCATCGATCCGAGAGTGAGGGTCCAATGATGACTCGCACCATTGCTCCACAGGAGGTCGCGTCATGAGCGTCGCCCTTCCTCCCGCCCAGGGTGGCGGACTCATCGACACCGTCGCCATCGCACAGGCTGACCTGAAGGACGGCCCCGGCGGCTTCTGGCGGGACGTGTTCCGTCGGCTCCGCCGCAACCCGACCGCCTGGATCGGGGCGGGCATCGTCCTGCTGTTCGTGCTGGTCGCGGCGCTCGCGCCCCTGATCGCGCCCTATCCGGAGACCGCGCTGCCCGGGGCGAAGTTCATCACCCCGACGCACATCCCCGGTCCCGGCGAGCTGCCCGAGTTCCCGCTCGGTCTCGATCGTTTCGGCGGCGACGTGCTGTCGAAACTCATCTGGGGAGCGCAGGCCTCGCTGCTCATCGGTGTGATCTCGACCGCCATGGGACTGGTGGGCGGCATGATCCTCGGCCTCCTCGCCGGCACCTTCGGCGGCTGGGTCGACACGCTGATCATGCGCATCGTCGACATCATCCTGTCGGTGCCGAACCTGCTGCTCGCGGTGTCGATCGCCGCGATCCTCGGGCAGACCCCGTACGCGGTCATGATCGCGATCGGGGCCTCGCAGGTGCCGATCTTCGCGCGACTGCTGCGGGCATCGATGCTGCAGCAGCGCTCCAGCGACTACGTGCTCTCCGCCCAGACCCTCGGTCTCGGCCGCGGGTCGATCACGATGTCGCACGTGCTGCCGAACGCGATCGGGCCCGTGATCGTGCAGGGGACCCTGACGCTCGCGACCGCCGTGATCGATGCGGCGGCGCTGTCGTTCCTCGGTCTCGGCGGAGGACGCCCGGAGACGGCGGAGTGGGGCCGCATGCTCACCTACGCGCAGGCGGAGCTGGCGATCGCGCCGTGGTTGGCGTTCCTCCCCGGTATCTGCATCGCGGTCACCGCGCTCGGCTTCACCTTGTTCGGTGAAGCGCTGCGCGAGGCCATGGACCCGAGAACGAGGGCACGATGAACGCCAAGAAAGAGAATCAGACGTCCGGCGCACCGCTGCTGTCCGTGCAGGGGCTGGCGGTCGACTTCGCCACCATGGACGGGGTCGTGCACGCGGTCGAGGGGGTGGACCTCGACATCAACGCGGGGGAGACCGTCGCGATCGTGGGGGAGTCGGGCTCGGGCAAGTCGACGACGGCGATGGCGATCATCGGACTGCTCGCCGGCGGCGGTCGCATCGCCTCCGGCAGCATCCGGCTCGACGGTCGCGAGATCACGCGGGCATCGGAGCACGAGCTGCGTGCGATCCGCGGGCGCGACATCGGCCTGGTGCCGCAGGATCCGATGTCGAACCTGAACCCGGTCGCCAAGATCGGCACCCAGGTCGCCGAGACCCTGCTCGCACACGGGCTCGCCACCAGGCAGAACGTGCAGGAGAAGGTCGTGCAGGCTCTCACCGCGGCAGGTCTGCCCGATCCGGAGAGGCGTGCGAAGCAGTATCCGCACGAGTTCTCCGGCGGCATGCGGCAGCGTGCGCTCATCGCGATCGGTCTCGCCTGCAGCCCACGGCTGCTGATCGCGGACGAGCCGACGAGTGCGCTCGACGTCACGGTGCAGCAGACGATCCTCGATCAGATCGGGGCGATGACACGAGAACTCGGTACCGCCGTGCTGCTCATCACGCACGATCTGGGTCTCGCCGCCGAGCGTGCGGAGCGGGTCATCGTGATGCACCGCGGGAAGGTGGTCGAGCAGGGCTCTGCGCGGCAGATCCTCGAGGCGCCGCAGCATCCGTACACGCAGTCGCTCGTGAAGGCCGCACCGTCGGTCGCCGCCGCACGGCTGCGACCGGAGGCGTTCCACGTCGAGGAGCGGGCCGCGGAGTCGGAGCCTCAGGCGGCGGCCCCCGCCGATCACATCGTCGAGATCGAGAACCTCACCAAGGTGTACCCGGTGCGCGGACGCGGTGAGGATTTCGTGGCGGTCAAGGACGTCTCGCTGTCGATCCCGCGCGGCGAGACGGTCGCGATCGTGGGCGAGTCCGGGTCGGGCAAGACGACGACGGCGCGGATGCTGCTCAAGGTGGTCGAGCCGACCAGTGGCCTGATCCGCTTCGAGGGCAAGGACATCTCGTCGCTGAGCAAGGCCGAGACGCGGGACTTCCGGCAGCGCGTGCAGCCGATCTTCCAGGACCCGTACTCGAGCCTGAACCCGATGTTCACGATCGAGCGGCTGATCTCCGAGCCGCTCGACTTCTACCGGCGGGGGAGCGGATCCGAGCGGCGCACCCGCGTGCGGAAGCTGCTCGACGACGTGGCACTGCCGCAGTCGATGCTGCGGCGCTATCCCTCGGAGCTCTCGGGCGGACAGCGTCAGCGGGTCGCGATCGCCAGGGCCCTCGCCCTGTCGCCGGATCTGATCGTGTGCGACGAGCCCGTCTCGGCGCTGGACGTGCTGGTGCAGGACCAGATCCTGACGCTGCTCGGTGATCTGCAGCGGGAGTACGGGCTGAGCTACCTGTTCATCTCCCACGACCTCGCGGTGGTGCGGCTGATCAGCGACTACGTGTGCGTCATGAAGGACGGCGCTCTGGTCGAAGCGGCCTCGTCGGAGGAGATCTTCACCAACGCGCGCGACCCGTACACGCGTCGTCTGCTCGCCTCGATCCCCGGGAACGAGCTGAACATCGCGTCCTGAACGCCCCGTTCGCCGAGACCCATCCCGCCCGTCGAGACCCATCGCGCCCGACGCATGCACGGGTGGGTCTCGGCGCGGATGGTGGGTCTCGGCGTGCGTGGACGGCGCTAATACCGCAGCATCCGACATTGGTCAAGGACTGAGCTTGCCATGTCGCCGAATCGTGCGTATAGTTGGTAGTTGCGCTCGCTTCTCCCTGCCCTCATATGGTGGTCGGCATCTGTTGAGTCTTTGAGCGCACACTCCACCTGACGACAAAGGAATCGAGAAGCCCTGCGGGGCTCACGGAGGTTATTCCCTTGGCTGCTGCTCGCAACGCATCCACATCCACCACCACCAAGAACGGACGCGGAGCTTCCCGTCTTTCGTTCGCCAAGATCTCCGACACGCTGACGGTCCCTGACCTTCTCGCCCTGCAGACCGAATCCTTCGGTTGGCTCGTCGGTAACGACGACTGGAAGGCTCGCGTCGCCGAGGCCAAGAAGGCCGGCCGCACCGACGTCAACGAGATCAGCGGTCTCGGCGAGATCTTCGAGGAGATCTCTCCGATCGAGGACCTCGGCGAGACGATGCAGCTCTCGTTCACGAACCCCTACCTCGAGCCGGAGAAGTACTCGATCGAGGAGTGCAAGGAGCGTGGCAAGACCTACGCCGCTCCGCTGTACGTCGAGGCCGAGTTCATGAACCACCTCACGGGTGAGATCAAGACCCAGACGGTCTTCATGGGCGACTTCCCGCTCCAGACGGGCAAGGGCACGTTCATCATCAACGGCTCCGAGCGCGTCGTCGTGTCGCAGCTCGTGCGCTCGCCGGGTGTCTACTTCGACAAGACCCCCGACAAGACGTCCGACAAGGACATCGTGTCGGCACGCGTCATCCCGAGCCGTGGTGCCTGGCTCGAGTTCGAGATCGACAAGCGCGACCAGGTCGGCGTCCGCGTCGACCGCAAGCGCAAGCAGTCCGTCACCGTCTTCCTCAAGGCGCTGGGCATGACCAGCGAGGAGATCCTCGCGGAGTTCGCCGGCTACACCTCGATCGAGGAGACGCTCGCGAAGGACACCATCGTCACGAAGGAAGATGCGCTCCGCGACATCTACCGCAAGCTGCGTCCGGGCGAGCAGGTCGCCGCCGAGGCCGCCCGTGCGCTGCTGGACAACTTCTACTTCAACCCGAAGCGCTACGACCTCGCCAAGGTGGGTCGTTACAAGATCAACCAGAAGCTCGGTCTCGACCAGCCGCTGAACTCGTCGGTCCTGACCGTCGAGGACATCGTCGCGACGATCAAGTACCTCGTGCGTCTGCACGCCGGTACCGAGGAGACCTTCTCGGGCATCCGCTCGGGCAAGAAGGCCGACATCCGCCTCGCGACCGATGACATCGACAACTTCGGCAACCGTCGGATCCGCGCGGTGGGCGAGCTGATCCAGAACCAGGTCCGCACCGGTCTGTCCCGTATGGAGCGCGTCGTCCGCGAGCGCATGACCACTCAGGACATCGAGGCGATCACGCCGCAGACCCTGATCAACGTGCGTCCCGTCGTCGCCGCGATCAAGGAGTTCTTCGGAACGTCGCAGCTGTCGCAGTTCATGGACCAGAACAACCCGCTCGCGGGTCTGACGAACAAGCGTCGTCTGTCCGCGCTCGGCCCCGGTGGTCTCTCGCGTGACCGCGCCGGTGTCGAGGTCCGTGACGTCCACCCGTCGCACTACGGCCGCATGTGCCCGATCGAGACCCCGGAAGGCCCGAACATCGGTCTGATCGGTGCGCTCGCGACGTTCGCGCGCATCAACTCGTTCGGTTTCATCGAGACCCCGTACCGCAAGGTCGAGGGTGGCGTCGTCACCGAGCACATCGACTACCTCACGGCTTCGGAAGAGGTCGACTTCAACATCGCGCAGGCGAACGCCCCGCTCGATGCCAAGGGTCGCTTCATCGAGAGCCACGTCCTGGCCCGCCCCAAGGGCGGCAGCGGCGAGGTCGACATGTTCCTCCCGGAGGACATCGGCTACATCGACGTCTCGCCGCGCCAGATGGTGTCGGTCGCGACCTCGCTCGTGCCGTTCCTCGAGCACGACGATGCACAGCGCGCCCTCATGGGTGCCAACATGCAGCGTCAGGCTGTGCCGCTGCTGCGCAGCGACTCGCCGCTCGTCGGAACCGGTATGGAGGGCTACACGGCCATCGACGCCGGTGACGTGCTCACCGCCGAGAAGGCCGGTGTCGTCACCGAGGTCTCCGCGGACCGCGTCGTCGTCATGCTCGACGAGGGGGGAACGCAGGAATACCACCTCCGCAAGTTCGACCGCTCCAACCAGGGCACGTCGTACAACCAGAAGGTCGTCGTCAACGCCGGTGAGCGCGTCGAGGTCGGAGAGGTCATCGCCGATGGCCCCGCCACCGAGAACGGTGAGCTGGCACTCGGAAAGAACCTCCTCGTCGCGTTCATGACGTGGGAAGGCTACAACTTCGAGGACGCGATCATCCTCAGCCAGGACCTGGTGAAGGACGACACCCTCTCTTCGATTCACATCGAGGAGTACGAGGTCGACGCTCGCGACACCAAGCTCGGCAAGGAGGAGATCACCCGTGACCTCCCCAACGTCAGCCCTGAGCTGCTGAAGGACCTCGACGAGCGTGGCATCATCCGCATCGGTGCCGAGGTCCGCCCCGGCGACATCCTCGTCGGCAAGGTCACGCCGAAGGGTGAGACCGAGCTGTCGGCCGAGGAGCGTCTGCTCCGCGCGATCTTCAACGAGAAGAGCCGCGAAGTCCGTGACACCTCGCTGAAGGTGCCTCACGGTGAGCAGGGCACGATCATCGCCGTCAAGGAGTTCAACGCCGAGGACGGCGACGACGAGCTCGGCTCCGGCGTGAACCGCCGCGTCGTGGTCTACATCGCCCAGAAGCGCAAGATCACCGAGGGTGACAAGCTCGCCGGCCGTCACGGCAACAAGGGTGTCATCGCGAAGATCCTCCCGATCGAGGACATGCCGTTCCTCGCGGACGGAACTCCGGTCGACATCGTGCTGAACCCGCTCGGCATCCCGGGTCGAATGAACTTCGGCCAGGTGCTGGAGACCCACCTCGGGTGGATCGCCAAGCAGGGCTGGAAGGTCGAGGGCAAGCCCGAGTGGGCCGCCCGTCTGCCGGAAGAGGCATTCGAAGCCGCTCCCAACACGAAGGTCGCCACCCCGGTGTTCGACGGTGCGAGCGAGGAGGAGATCGCCGGTCTCCTCAACGTGACCACCCCGACCCGCGACGGCGTGCGCCTGATCGACTCGACCGGAAAGACGCAGCTGTTCGACGGCCGCTCCGGCGAGCCGTTCCCGGCTCCGATCTCCGTGGGCTACATGTACATCCTGAAGCTGCACCACCTGGTCGACGACAAGATCCACGCACGTTCCACGGGTCCGTACTCGATGATCACCCAGCAGCCGCTCGGTGGTAAGGCGCAGTTCGGTGGACAGCGCTTCGGTGAGATGGAGGTGTGGGCCCTCGAGGCCTACGGCGCCGCGTACGCGCTCCAGGAGCTCCTCACGATCAAGTCCGACGACATCCTCGGCCGCGTCAAGGTGTACGAGGCGATCGTCAAGGGCGAGAACATCCAGGAGCCCGGCATCCCCGAGTCCTTCAAGGTGCTCATGAAGGAGATGCAGTCGCTCTGCCTGAACGTCGAGGTGCTCTCGGCCGACGGCACGCTGGTCAACCTCCGTGACACCGACGACGAGGCCTTCCGTGCAGCGGAAGAGCTCGGAATCAACATCTCCAGCCGCTTCGAGGCCGCCTCGATCGACGAGATCTAAGGTCTGGGCCGCCGCCCCGTGCGGCGGCCCAGCCTCCCCGATTTCTTCAGAAGAATTCCGACACAGGAGAATTAGTGCTCGAGTCAAACACTTTCGACGAGCTTCGCATCGGCCTGGCCACTGCGGACCACATCCGCGCGTGGTCGTACGGTGAGGTCAAGAAGCCCGAAACCATCAACTACCGCACGCTGAAGCCGGAGAAGGACGGTCTCTTCGGAGAGCAGATCTTCGGCCCGTCCCGCGACTGGGAGTGCGCCTGCGGAAAGTACAAGCGTGTCCGCTTCAAGGGCATCGTCTGCGAGCGCTGCGGCGTGGAGGTCACCAAGAGCTCCGTCCGTCGTGAGCGCATGGGTCACATCGAGCTCGCCGCTCCCGTCACCCACATCTGGTACTTCAAGGGCGTGCCCTCGCGTCTGGGTTACCTGCTCGACATGGCGCCGAAGGACCTCGAGAAGGTCATCTACTTCGCCGCGTACATGGTGATCTCGGTCGACGAGGATGCTCGTCACCGCGATCTCGGCACGCAGGAGAACAACATCCGTCTCGAGCTCAAGACGCTCGGTGACCGTCGCGACTCGAAGATCGCCGAGCGCCTCGCCCGCCTGGAGGAGGAGCTCGCTGCCCTCGAGGCCGAGGGTGCCAAGGCCGACGTCAAGAAGAAGGTCAAGGACGCCGCCGAGAAGGAGATGTCGCTCATCCGCAAGGGTGCCGACGAGGCGATCGCCAAGCTCGAGCGCGTGTGGGAGGACTTCCGCACGCTCGAGGTCGGCGCACTCCGCCCCGAGGATGACGTCTTCCACGAGCTGCAGGACCGTTTCGGTCAGTACTTCGAGGCCTACATGGGCGCCGAGTCGATCCAGCGTCGCCTCGCGGCCTTCGACCTCGTCGCCGAGGCGGAGAACCTGCGCCTGCAGATCTCCGAGGGCAAGGGTCAGCGCAAGATCCGCGCGATCAAGCGCCTGAAGGTCGTCAGCTCGTTCCTGGAGACCGGCATGAGCCCGGCCGCCATGGTCCTCGACGTCGTTCCGGTGATCCCGCCGGAGCTGCGCCCGATGGTGCAGCTCGACGGTGGCCGCTTCGCGACCTCCGACCTCAACGACCTCTACCGTCGTGTGATCAACCGCAACAACCGTCTTCGTCGTCTGATCGACCTCGGTGCCCCCGAGATCATCGTCAACAACGAGAAGCGCATGCTGCAGGAGGCCGTCGACGCACTGTTCGACAACGGTCGCCGTGGTCGTCCCGTCACCGGTACCGGCAACCGCGCCCTGAAGTCGCTCAGCGACATGCTCAAGGGTAAGCAGGGTCGTTTCCGTCAGAACCTGCTCGGCAAGCGCGTCGACTACTCCGGCCGTTCGGTCATCATCGTCGGCCCGCAGCTGAAGCTGCACCAGTGTGGTCTGCCCAAGCAGATGGCTCTGGAGCTCTTCAAGCCGTTCGTCATCAAGCGTCTGATCGACCTCGGTCACTCGCAGAACATCAAGGCCGCCAAGCGTGCCGTCGAGCGCACCCGTCCCGAGGTCTGGGACGTGCTCGAGGAGATCATCCGTGAGCGTCCGGTTCTGCTGAACCGTGCACCCACGCTGCACCGCCTCGGCATCCAGGCGTTCGAGCCGCAGCTCGTCGAGGGTAAGGCCATCCAGCTGCACCCGCTCGTCTGCGCCGCGTTCAACGCCGACTTCGACGGTGACCAGATGGCTGTGCACCTGCCGCTGTCGGTCGAGGCTCAGGCCGAGGCCCGCGTGCTGATGCTCGCCTCGAACAACATCCTGAAGCCGTCCGACGGACGCCCGGTCACCCTGCCTTCGCAGGACATGATCATCGGTCTGCACCACCTGACCACGGTCAAGGCGGGCGCAGCCGGTGAGGGCCGTGCATTCGGTTCGGTGGGCGAGGCGATCCTGGCCAAGGACGAGGGAACCCTCGACCTGCAGGCGAAGATCCGCATCCGCATCCCCGGTCTGACGTTCCTCGAGGGCGAAGCCCCCGAGGGCTACGAGCGACACGGTCTCGTGGACGCCTCGCTGGGTCAGGCGATCTTCAACGACACGCTGCCGAAGGGCTACCCGTTCGTCCGCGAGCAGGCAGACAAGAACAAGCTGTCGCAGATCGTCAACAAGCTGGCCGAGGAGTACCCCAAGGTCGAGACCGCTGCATCGCTGGACCGCATCAAGGACGCCGGCTTCTACTGGGCCACGCGCTCCGGTGTGACCGTCGCCCTGAGCGACATCCTGACCCCGCCGAACAAGGCGGAGATCGTCGCGGGCTACGAGAAGCAGGCCGCGAAGGTCCAGTCGCAGTACGAGAAGGGTCTCACGACCGACTCGGAGCGTCGCCAGGAGCTCATCAAGATCTGGACCGAGGCGACCGACGAGGTTCAGGCGGCCATGAAGGCCAACTTCCCCGAGGACAACACCATCAACCGCATGGTGTCGTCGGGTGCTCGTGGTAACTGGCTGCAGATCCGGAACATCGCCGGTATGCGTGGTCTGGTGAACAACCCCAAGGGTGAGATCATCCCGCGTCCGATCATCTCCTCGTACCGCGAGGGTCTGTCGGTGGCGGAGTACTTCATCGCGACGCACGGTACCCGTAAGGGTCTGGCCGACACCGCTCTGCGTACCGCCGACTCGGGTTACCTGACCCGTCGTCTGGTGGATGTCTCGCAGGACGTCATCATCCGCGAGGACAACTGCGGCACGTCGAAGGGCCTCGAGCTCCCGATCGCTGCGGTGGACTCGACCGGCACGCTGGTTCGCGACGCCAACGTCGAGAACTCGGTGTTCGCTCGTACGCTCTCCTCCGCCGTCATCGACAGCAACGGCGACGTTCTCGCCGATGCCGGTGAAGACGTCGGCGACGTGCTGATCGACAAGCTGGTCGCGGCGGGTGTCGAGACCATCAAGGTGCGCTCGGTCCTGACCTGCGACTCCGCCGTCGGTGTCTGCGCGCAGTGCTACGGACGTTCCCTGGCGACGGGTAAGACCGTCGACATCGGCGAGGCCGTCGGCATCATCGCGGCACAGTCGATCGGTGAGCCCGGTACCCAGCTGACGATGCGTACCTTCCACACGGGTGGTTCGGCATCGGCGGATGACATCACGCAGGGTCTTCCCCGTGTGCAGGAGCTCTTCGAGGCTCGTACCCCCAAGGGTGCGTCCCCGATCTCCGAGGCCGACGGTCGCATCACGATCGACGAGACCGACAAGGGCAAGAAGGTCATCCTGACGCCCGACAGCGGCGACGAGCCCGTCATCTACCCGGTGCTGAAGCGTGCGACGCTTCTCGTCGAGGATGGACAGCACGTCACCGTCGGTCAGCCGATCCTGGTCGGAACGCTGGACCCCAAGGAGATCATGCGCGTCATGGGTGCTCGCGAGGTGCAGCGTTACCTCGTCGGCGGCGTCCAGGGCGTGTACCGCTCGCAGGGTGTGCCGATCCACGACAAGCACATCGAGGTCATCGTCCGCCAGATGCTCCGCAAGGTCACCGTCGTCGATCACGCCGACACGACTCTGCTGCCGGGTGAGATGGTCGATCTCAAGCGCTACCAGACGATCAACCGCGAGGCTGTGGCAGAGGGCAAGCGCCCCGCGTCCGGCCGTCCGGAGCTGATGGGTATCACGAAGGCGTCGCTCGCGACCGAGTCGTGGCTGTCCGCTGCGTCCTTCCAGGAGACGACCCGCGTGCTCACGCAGGCCGCCATGGAGGGCAAGCGCGACCCGCTGGTCGGTCTCAAGGAGAACGTCATCATCGGAAAGCTCATCCCCGCCGGAACCGGTCTCTCGAAGTACCGCGACGTCACGGTCGAGGCCACCGAGGAAGCCAAGAGCGAGCGCTACCCGAACCGGATCTTCGCATCCGACGGCGCGTACGCGGACGGCGACTTCGGCTACGTCGACTTCGACGCGTTCTCGACGGACGACATCACCCCCGGTACCTACAACTGATTGAGGCGAGAGCCGGCGAGCTTGCTCGTCCGGCCGAGCCGATTGAAGTTTGTCGAGCGACGAAGTCGCGACATAACTGAGTACTGAGTGACTGAGAAGGCCCCAGGCGATTCGCCTGGGGCCTTCTTCGTGTCCGAAGTCCCGTCGGTCTCGCCGTCGGGAGGAGATCTCCGGTTCGGGAGGAGGGTCCAGCCGCCTGTCTCCTCCCGAACCCGAGAACCCCGCCCGAACGGGTGACGCGATCAGTCGAACAGACTCGCCACGATCGCGGAGGTGTAGCCCGTGGGGGCGAGGTTCGAGTAGCGGGTGTCGATCAGCACGTCCTGGCGCCAGAACAGGGTACGGCCGTCGGTGACGGGATACTGCGCGTTCGGCCAGGTCTTCTCACAGCGGGTACCGCCGTCGGGCGTGAAGCAGGAGAAGCCCTCGTCGTCGGCCAGCGCATTCAGCATATCGAGCGCCGGGCCGCGGTTCATCTTCGAGATCGTCGTCGTGAGCCCCGTCGTGTCGGCGCCGGGATCGCCCCAGATGCAGGTGAGCGTGCCGTCGCTGCCGACACCCGAGGGGCCGAAGGCGGCGTCGTTGAGAGGGATGCCGTCGAGCTGCGCCAGCACGTCGTCCGAGAGGATCGCGCGGCAGTCGCTCGGCAGGGCGATCGGAGCGACAGACGGCGTCGGGCTGGGGGAGGGGGACTCGGTCGTGTCCGGACCGTCCGTCTCGGATGCGTCGGGGCTCGAGGACGGCTCGGCGCCGTCACCACCTGTCTGCGGGGCGCACGCAGCGAGCGCGGCGATCAGGGCGAGAGCAGCGGCGGCACCGGCGAGTCGGACGTTCATGGCCACACCGTACTGCCCGGAGCGGCAGGGGTGGGGAAGGATCGCGGCATTCCCCCGCGCCCTCCCCGGCGCGGTAGTGTCGGCGGGTGAGCAACGTGACTTCTCCTGCCGGTTCCGTGGTCGTGATCGGCGATGCCCTGATCGACGAGATCCGTGACGATTCCGGTGTGCGCGAGCTGGTCGGCGGTGCAGCGCTGAACGTGGCTGTCGGCCTGCGGCGCCTGGGCGTCGCGACGACCCTGATCGCGATGGTCGGTGACGACGAGGCGGGCGCCCACATCCGCGAGTACCTGTCCGACCATGGAGTTCGACTGATCTCGAGCGAGGCCCCGCACGGGTCGTCGCGGGCGGTCGTGCAGCGCGCGGCGAACGGCGAGCCCCAGTACGTCTTCAACGACGCGGCGCAGCAGCGCAGCATCCGCTATTCCGAAGAGGCGCGCCAGGCGATCGCGGATGCCGGTCTCGTCGCGATCAGCTGCTTCCCCTTCGACGTGCCGGCGGAGGTCGACGCGCTCGTCGACGCTCTGGGCGATGCGCGCGTCGCGGTCGACCCCAATCCGCGTACCGGCATGCTGAGCGATCGCGCGAAATTTGTGCGCGGGTTCGAGCGTCTCGCAGCCGATGCCGCGATCGTGAAGGTCGGGGCCGATGACGCGGCCATCCTCTACGACGGCGACCTGGATGCTCTGCGTGCGCGCCTCCGTCGTCTGGGCGCCGCCGCCGTGCTGGCCACCGCCGGTGCCGACGGCGCCACGATCGACACGGATGCCGGCGTCGCCGCGGCGCCGATCGCGCAGCTCCCCGGAGCCGTGATCGATACGGTCGGCGCGGGGGATGCGACGCTCGCAGCCGTGTCGGAGGGTCTGGTCTCGCAGTCGCCGACCGAGCTGGGGGAGTGGCGTGCGCTGCTGTCGCGGGCCATGGATGTGGCCGCAGCGACCTGCCGCGCAGAGGGCGGACTGCTGCGTACTCCGGAGTCGCTCGCGGACTCCGGCCGCGGCGTGAACGGCAGCTGACGGTTCGATTTCTTGCACCCGCCTCGGGCAGGTATGATTATCTTTCGTGCCCCCGGTTGGCTGTTCAAGTCGGACGGGTGCGCTCTGGCGAGTTACCCAAGCGGCCAAAGGGATCTGACTGTAAATCAGACTGCTCAGCATTCGGGGGTTCGAATCCCTCACTCGCCACCATCTTCGACAAAGGCCCCGCATGCGCGGGGCCTTTTCGCTTCGTCTCACCGTCAGCACCGTCGATACAGTGCCCCATGACCCCGAGCATGTGCCGCGGACTCATTCCCAGCGCCCGGGCAGGCTGGTACGCGGGGGAGCGGGATCCCGCGAACGCGTGACACCGAGGCCCCGCATCGGCCACACTGAGTGTCATGGGATCAGCGTTGACCACCATCGGATTGCCCGTCGCCCTCGGCATCATCATGCTGGGGCTCGGACTCAGCCTCACTCTCGCCGACTTCGCGCGGGTGCTGAAGCAGCCGAAGGCGGTGATCATCGCGCTGCTCTGCCAGCTCATCCTGCTCCCGGCGATCTGCTTCGGACTCGTGCTGGCCTTCCAACTGCCGCCGGTGCTCGCGGTCGGCATGATGATGCTGGCCGCATCGCCCGGTGGCACGACCGCGAACCTCTACAGCCACCTGTTCCGCGGCGACATCGCTCTGAACATCTCGCTCACCGCCGTGAACTCGGTGATCGCGGTCATCACCCTCCCACTCATCACGAACTTCGCGATCGCCTACTTCCAGCCCTTCGACGACCGCCTCGGCCTGCAGTGGTCGAAGACGCTCGAGGTGTTCGCGATCGTGCTTCTTCCGGTCGCGCTCGGCATGCTGATCCGCCGCTTCCGTCCCAGGTTCGCCGACGGCATGGACAAGCCGGTGCGCATCGCCTCCGTGATCATCCTGATCGTCGTGATCGCCGGGGCGGTGGCGTCGAACTGGTCGCTGCTCGTGTCGAACGTCGCGCAGCTCGCTCTCATCACCGTGCTCTTCTGTCTCATCAGCCTGGCGATCGGGTTCCTGGTGCCCCGTGCGCTCCGCGTCGGACGGCGCCAGGCGATCGCGACGTCGTTCGAGATCGGCATCCACAACGCCACACTCGCGATCGTCATCGCCCAGTCGGTGCTCGGGTCGACGGAGCTGAGCCTGCCGGCCGCGGTCTACGGCGTGCTGATGTTCTTCATCGCGTTCGGCTTCGGATTCCTCATCCGTGACCGGTCGGCGGCAGCCACGCTTCCCGCGAAGGGCGACGTCGACGCCTGAGCCGCGCGGACTCTCTCTCGCGCGCCGAGAGGACATAGCCTTGATCGGTGTGCATGCTCGCATTCCCGTTGAAATAAAATAGTATTGCCAATACTATGGTGGAAGAGAGTGGAGCGGAGATGCTCCGCAGCGGGGAAGGACGACGATGACGACAGTTCTGTACACCGGAGGTGCCGGCCGTATGGGCAGGGTGATCCGGGAGGGTCTCTCCGGTCGATACGACCGCGTCGTGCTGTTCACGCGTCGCGCTCCGGAGGAGCCGTTGCACCCGGGGGAGGAGGTCGTCATCGGCGACCTGGCCGACCTCGACGGTCTCACGAAGGCGGCGGAAGGCGTGGATGTCATCGTGCACCTCGGCGGCATCGCCGACGAGTCGACCTACGAGAGCATCCGCACTTCCAACATCGACGGGACGTACCACGTGTACGAAGCCGCTCGTCGGGCCGGCGTGCGCCGCGTCGTCTACGCGAGCTCGAACCACGTCGTCGGCTTCCACGACGCGACCGAGACTCTCGACGAGAGCGCGCCGCTTCGTCCCGACACCTTCTACGGGGTCTCGAAGGCCTTCGGCGAAGCGCTCGCCAGCCTCTACCACGACAAGTGGGGGGTCGAATCGGTGCTGCTTCGCATCGGCACCTTCCGCCCCGCGCCGGAGGATCAGCGTCAGCTCGCGCTGTGGCTGAGCTGGCGGGACGGCATCGAGCTCACGCGCTGCGCGATCGAGAGCGGGCCGGTCGGCTGCCAGGTCGTCTACGGCTGTTCGGCCAACACCGGCTCCTGGTGGAACGGGCAGGCGGGATGGGATGCGATCGGATTCGTCCCGAAGGATGACGCCGCTGATCATGCCGAAGGTGTCGACCGCGACGCCCCCGCGCCCCGCTATCACGGTGGTGCTTTCACGGCATCCGACTACGAAGGAGGCATCTGGTGACCATCGCACAGAACGTCGACGTGCTCATCACGACGGCTTTCCTCGCTCCCGGCGACGAGGTCGATCAGATGCTGACCGCAGCCGGCCTCACGACCCGCCACGAGGCCGACCTCGCGGCGCTCTCCGCTGACGACCGCGCGGCGCTGCTCGGCGGAGTGCGTGCGATCATCGCCGGCACCCGTCCGTTGGGCGCCGAGGAGCTGACCCAAGCCGTGAACCTGAAGGTCGTCGTGCGCACCGGCGTCGGCTACGACAGCGTCGACGTCGACACCGCCACCCGTCGCGGCATCCCGGTGTGCATCACGGCCGGGGCCAACCGCCAGGCGGTCGCGGAGCACGTGTTCGCGCTGCTGCTGGCGTCCGCGCGCCGGATCCCGGAGAACATCCGCAATCTGTCCGACGGCCACTGGGAGCAGCTCACGGGACGTGAGCTCCAGGGCGCCACCCTCGGCATCCTCGGACTCGGCTCGATCGGCAAGGCGGTCGCCTCGATCGGGCGGGGGTTCGGCATGGACATCGTCGCGTACGACCCCTACTTCGACCAGGAGTTCGCCGCGGCGAACGGGGTGCGTCCCGCCGACCTCGAAGACGTGCTGGCGCAGTCAGACTTCGTCACGCTGCATCTCTTCCTCGACGACTCGACCCGCAACCTCATCGACGCCCAGCGGCTGGCGCTGATGAAGTCCGATGCGATCGTCATCAACACCGCCCGCGGCGGCATCATCGACGAGCAGGCGCTGGTCGAGGCCGTGAACGCGGGAGTGATCGGCGGTGCAGCGCTCGACGTCTTCGCCGAGGAACCGCTGCCTCCGACCAGTCCGCTGTTGCACACGCCGGGGATCCTCGCGACGACCCATGTCGCCGGGGCCACCCGCGAGGCACGAGGGGAGTCCGGCCGCATCGCCGCGACGACCGTCATCGACGTGCTCGGAGGGGGAGAGCCCCGCTTCGTCGTGAACCCCGACTACCAGGGGGTGCCCGCATGATCACCCTCTACAGCGGACTCGTCGTCCGTCAGGCGCTCGAGGAGACCGTGATCCCGATCTTCGAGAAGGCGACGGGCGAGCGTGTCGAGGCGACGTTCGAGCCGACGACCGTGCTGCTGAGCCGCATCGCGGAAGGAGAGCGCCCCGACCTCGTGCTGGGCGTGTCCTCATCGGTACGGGGTCTGGCCGACCAGGGCGTGCTCGGTCACGAGGGCCTCGCCGACATCGCGGTGTCCGCCGTCGGCTTCGCCCGGCTCCCCGAGAGCCCCGCGCCGGCCGATGAGTCGGCGGAGAGCTTCCTGGAGTACCTGCGCGCGGCATCGGCCGTCGCCTACACGCTGAGCGGTGCGAGCGGCCTGCACTTCATGGAGGTGCTGCGCACGCACGATCTGTTGGAGGTCATCGACGAGCGAGCAGTCCGCTTCTCCGCGGGGCTCACGGCGGATGCCGTCGTCGACGGCCGGGCGAGCGTCGCGATCCAGCAGATCAGCGAGCTGCGGGCGGTCGCGGGGCCGCACATCGTGACGCCGATCCCGCACGCCCTCCAGTCCTACGCGTCGTTCGCGATCGGCGTGCGCCCCGGAGCCCCGGACACGGCGGCCGCCTTCGCCACAGCGCTCGGAGCGCCTGACGCGCGCCGCGCCTTCGAATCCGTCGGGCTGAGCGCCCCCTGACATCGGGCGCCGCAGGGCGTCATCACGGAAGCTGCGACCGAACCCGTCGCACTGACGAGAAGAGAGAACATGAGAAAAGTCATCGTGGACACCGACACGGGAGTCGACGACGCGCTGGCGCTGATGCTGCTGGCCGCCGACCCCGAGGTCGAGATCCTCGCTGCGATCAGCGTCTTCGGCAACTGCGAGAGCGCCCGCGCCGCCGACAACGCGCGCTACGTGCTCGACACCTGCGGACGTACCGACGTCCCCGTGTACCGGGGCGCCGCGGTGCCGCTGCGTCAGGAGCTGCGGTTGAACCCGGGCATCCACGGCGAGGACGGATTCGGGAACACCGGCCTGCGCCCAGCGACGCCGGTCCCTGCCGAGCCCGACGGCGTGCAGGTGCTGCTCGACCTGGTCGATGCGCATGACGGCGAGATCGACTACCTCGCGCTCGGCCCGCAGACGAACCTCGCGCTCGCCCTGCAGCGGGAGCCGCGACTGCTGGAGCGACTCCGCAGCACGACCATCGTCGGCACCCTCGGCCCGGCGCTCTACAACGACACCGAACCCTGGGCGGACCGACGGTTCCGCGTCTCGCGTGACCCGAACGTGTCGTTCGACATCGACGCTGCGCAGGAGGTCGCCCGCCACGAGGGCGATGTGACCTGGTGCGGACCCTACGTGACGCGTCAGGCACTCGTTCCCGAGGACTTCTTCCTCGAGATCGCCGCGGCGACCGACTCACCGCCCGCCAAGCTGATCACCGCGATCAGTGCGGACTACGCCGGCTTCTACACGCGGTCGTACCCGCAGCCCGATGACCATCGCGTCATGGGCATCAACGACAGCCTGGCCGTCGCGACCCTGCTGCGACCGGAGCTCGTCGCCGGAGCGGTCCGCCGCCCGCTGCAGACCTTCCAGGACCCGGCGACCGGGGACCGGTACCTCGCCGGCGTGCATCCGTCTCGCGACGAGACCCGTCCGCAGCACCGCGTCATCTTCGACATGGACTTCGACGGTGTGCTCGACCTCATCGGCGAGACCCTCCGTCGTCCGCTTCCCTGGCGCTGACCCACTACCCCCCCCCGATAGCATCACCCCCCCCGTGAGCGAAGGAGCTCTCCCGTGACGCAGGAAACCACCACCCGACCCGTCGACGACGCCCCCTCGCGTCGGCACGACACCCGCAACCTCTTCGCGCTCAGCGCGGGCCACGCTCTCGAGTGGTTCGACTGGGCGATGTTCGGACTGCTCTCCGTCTACATCGGCAACGCCTTCTTCCCCGGCGACAGCCCGGCGTCGGCGACGCTCAACTCGCTGGCCGTCTTCGCGGTGGGCTTCATCTTCCGCCCGATCGGCGGCGTGGTGTTCGGCCTCGTCGCGGACCGCGTGGGCCGCAAGATCGTGATGATCGGATCGGTCGGGGTCACGGCCGCCGCGAGCCTCGTGATCGGCGTGCTGCCGACACACGAGACCCTCGGCGTCTGGGCCGGCATCATCGTGCTGCTCATGCGCATCGTGCAGGGCATCTCGACCGGTATCGAGGCGCCGCTGAGCCAGGCATACGGGCTGGAGCTGGTGCCGGAGCGCCCGGGCTACGTCGCCGGCTTCATGGCGTTCTTCAACAACCTCGGCAACCTCCTGGCCCCGCTGACGGCTTTCGGCGCCAGCGCGCTGCTCGGCGCCACCGCGATGGGTGAGTACGGATGGCGCATCCCGTTCATCCTGGGTGGCGTGCTCGGCATCCTCGTGCTGTGGCTGCGCCGATCGCTTCCCGAGACGCTGCCGCAGGGCGTCGTCGGCGCGAACGGCGAGGTGGCGACCCGCACCGAGACGATCGAGGTCTGGCGCGGCGTGCGCCACTACTGGCTGAGCGTGGTCGCCGTCGTCTTCGTGATCGGCGCGATCATGGCGTACAACTACACCTGGCTGTCCGGCTTGCCCTCGCTCGCGACGGGTGCATTCGGTGAGGACCCCACGGCCGTGTTCGCGGTCTCGACGACGTTGAGCGTCGTGCTGACCCTCGGAGCGCTCGTGCTCAGCCGGATCCTCGACAAGTGGGCGCTCTCGCGCTGGTTCCTGGTCGGACGCCTCCTGGCGATCCCGACGATCTTCCTGGTGCTGCTCTACAACGACGGCGGCATCGGCCCGCTCGCCGGTGTCATGCTGGGTGGCTCGCTCGTGCTGCTGCTGAACCTGACGATCTACAACGCCGTCGCCAACTCGCTGTTCCCGCAGCACATCCGCGGCACGGCCATGGGCCTCGGCTACGGCGTCGGCGTCGCGCTCTTCGGCGGCACCGCCTCGTACCTGTTCGTGTGGCTGCAGAGCATCGGCGCGGGCTGGATCTTCCCGATCTACATCGCGGTCCTCTGTGCGATCAGCGTCGTGCTCTACGTGCTGGCGAAGAAGCGCAACGGAGTGTTCGTGGGTTCCTGACCCTGACCGCACGACGAAGGGCGTGTGGGATCCGATCGCGGATTCCCACACGCCCTTCGTCGTGTGTCTGCGCTGGTCAGTTCGGCGGACGCAGCGCGTCGACCTGTGCAGGGGTCAACGGGCGGGTGGCGACCCCGCGGAGCAACAGGAAGAGCTTCGCGGTCTCCTCGAGCTCCTCGAGCGCATCCATGGCCGCGGAGAGCGTCTTGCCCGCGACGACGGGTCCGTGATTGCTCAGCAGCAGGGCCACGTGGTCGCGCGCGGTGCGTTCCGCGAGAGCCTCCAGCGCGTCGTCTCCTGGCGCGTAATACGGCAGCAGCGGAAGGCGCCCGATCCGCATCGCGAAGTACGCCGTGAGCGGGGGGAGCGCGTCGCTCGGGTCGAGGTCCGCCAGGCAGGACACGGCTGCCGCGTGGGTGGAGTGCGTGTGCACGACCGCCTGGGCGCCGGGGCGGGCCCGCAGCACGGCTGCATGCAGGAAGGCTTCCTTCGACGGAGCGGGACCTCCCAGGTGCCGGCCCCGATCGTCGATCAGCGAGAGCTCGTCGGCGGTCACGGTGCCCAGACTCGATCCGGTCGGGGTGACCAGGATGCCGCCTTCGGCCCGCACCGACAGGTTGCCCGTGCTTCCGTGCGTGAGCCCCCGGTCGAACAGCGACCGGGCGGCGCGGATGAGGTCGTCGCGCCGTGCGTTCATGAGGTGCTCTCCTCTGAGGCGCGCACCAGGAGGTCGGGGTCACCGAAGTTGCCCGACTTCAACAGGAATCGCGTGCCGTCGTCTCCGTGGATCCACGGCACTCCGCGAGCTGCTTCCGCGCCGATCTCGCCGGCACGCACGTCGAGGGCCGCGATCACGGCGCCGGAGGTCTCGCCGCCTGCGGTGAGGAAGCGCGTGACTCCACGATCACGGACACCGTGGGCCACCTGCGAGATCGCATCCTCCAGGATGGCGGCTGATTGCTCGATGCCCAGTCGCTCCTGCACCGCATGCAACTGCTCGGGCGGGAGGGAGGCGTAGATCAGGGGTGCGGGAGCAGCCGGATCGAGGGCGTCGTACCACGCGAGTGCCTCGGCGGCGAGAACGGCCGGGTCCTGAGATGCGAGCGCGTCGAGGCGGTGCATCGGGCGTCCCGCATCGGCCATCGCGTCGATCTGCTCCAGCGTGCGCCGGGAGCAGCTGCCCGCGAGCACGATCGTGCGGCCGCTGCCGTCTGCCGGCGGAGTCGGATGCTCCGCGGAGGGGCGGCTCTCGACGAGGGCGCGGGCGAGTGCTCCGGCGAGCCCTGCGGCTCCCGCCAGCAGAGGCGCGTCCAGAGCGGCGCGGGCGATCGTCAGCAGATCGTCGTCGGTGACGGCGTCGGGGAACACATAGCGGGCGTCGTGCTGCGGGTCGGCGATGGCCGCGCGCAGCCCATCAGACCCGCCACGCACGAGGTCGAGGGGCAGAACCCGGCTCGACGGCGCGGGCAGTTGTCGATCGAGCAGCCGCACCAGGTCGGAGTCGCGCATCGGGGTGAGCGGATGGTCGCGCATGGGGGACTCGGCGAGGGGAACGCCGTTCACGAAGAGCTGCCCATCGGAGACCGTGCGGCCGTGCTCGGGAGAACTCGGCGTCGTGACGACGCGCCCGGCGCCGACGAGCGACGCCAGGGCCTCGAGCACCGGACCGATGTTGCCGTCGACGGTCGAGTCGAATGTCGAGCAGTACTTGAGATACAGCTGATCCGCGCCCTGGGCCTGCAGCGCCTTCGCCGCCGTGAGCGACTGGGCGACGGCATCTGCTGCGGGGATCGTGCGGGTCTTGAGCGCCACGACGGCCACGTCCCAGGCCGGGTCGATCGCGTGGGCGTGCGGTTCCCCGAACACGATGCCGGTGCGCAGTCCCTGACGGCGGCAGGCGACCGCGACATCGGTTCCGCCGGTCACATCGTCGGCGATGATCCCGATCATCGGGCGGACTCCGCAGAGAGGAGGTCGCGCAAGGCGACGGCAGAGCTGGCAGGACCGGACAGCACGGGGACGCCGAGCGCCGTCGCCAGATCGTGCGCCGCTGGAGCCAGCGAGTACTGCGCGAGGAAGACGGCATCGACCTGCGAGGCGTAGGGCACGCAGGCCTCCGACAGCGCGGCGAGCAGCGCGCGGGAATCCTGGGCCTTCGTGGCGGCCATGGCCGCGGGGACCGCGATCCCTGTCACGTTCGTTTTGCTTTCCGCCGCGCGCAGAGCCGTCGTCAATTGCTCGACCGAATCGTCCTTTGCTCCTTCGAAGGAGGCCACCACCAGCACCGAGCCGTATCCGGCCGCGGCGATCTCACGGAAGGCCGCCTCGTCAGGGGCCAGCACGGGAGCATCGCGTCGGACGTCGGCGGCCACGGGTCCGTAAAGGGAGCAGGTGAGCAGCACTCCGTCGGCGCCCTCCGCCAGCGCATGGTCGATCAGGCGCACCATGCGAGCGCGGAGGGGGTCGTCCAGGCCACCGCGTTCATCGGCATCGCTGAGCAGACGATCGTCGAGGATGTTCCACACCTCTGCGTCGGGATACAGCTCGTCGAGCGCCGATCGAGCCGGTGCGATGGCCGCGGTGACGGCGCTGATCAGGGCGATTCTCGGGCGAGCGTTCATGCGGAGATCTCCTTCATCCAGCCGAGGCCGGTCGCGGTGTCGGTCAGCGGCTGGTACTCGCAGCCGATCCAGCCGTCGTATCCCGAGTCGCGGATCGCGGTGAAGATGCGATCGAAAGCGATCTCGCCCGTCCCCGGCTCATGGCGGCTGGGTGGGTCGGCGATCTGCAGGTGTGCGATCTGCTCGCGGTGCGCGAGGAACGTGGGGATCAGATCGCCCTCGTCGATCTGCGCGTGATAGAAGTCCATCAGCAGGCCGGTCTGATCGCGACCGACGGTGTCGACGACCGCCGCGGCCTGCGCCTGCGTCTCGAGGATGAAGCCGGGGGCGTCGCGCTTGTTCTGCGGTTCGAGCAGCAGACGGATGCCGGTACCGCGCGCCTGCTCGGCAGCCCAGGCGATGTTGGCGACATAGAGGGCGAAAGCGCGGTCCCGCTGCACGTCGTCGGGGATGATGCCCCCGACGACGTGCAGGAACGGGGCCTCGAGGGCCGTGGCGTACTCGAGACCTCGCAGCACCCCGTCGCGGAAGGCGTGTTCCGCGCCGGGGACGCATGCGAGCCCTTGGCGGGTGGGAGAGCCCGCCGGACCCATCGGAGTGTTGATCAGGATCTGCGTGAGACCGGCCTGCGCGAGCAGCTCCACGAGACGGCCCGGCGCGTACTCGTACGGCGCGGGGTACTCGACGGCGTGGAAGCCGGCGCGGGCGGCCGCGTCGAACCGCTCCTCGAAGGGGTGCTCGGTGAACAGCCATTTGAGGTTCGCATCGAAGCGCAGGGGGGTGGTCATGTCATCTCCTGAGGGCGGATGGGTCGGGCGCGGTCACGCGCGGGTCAGCGGATGCTCCGATCGACTTCGCCGCGCACGCCGTCCGCGAAGAACCCGATCCGTGAGGACTGCTCCGCCAGACGCACGGCGTCGGTGCCGTCGAGGGCGAGTGCCACATCGTGTCCGGGGACGAGAACGCCGGACGTGTCGCGCAGCAGCGACCGCAGGCGATCGACGCTCGCGCGGCTGGCATCCGCATCCATCGTGGAATCGACGACGAGCGTGTTGAGCTCGAACACGTTCTTCACCGCGTCCCCCGCGAACACGTGCGAGCGTTCCGCGGCGTCCACATGGAAGGCGAGGTGTCCCGGGGTGTGTCCCGGGCTCGCGATCGCCGTGATGCCCGGCAGGATCTCCTGCCCGTCGCGCATCCGCTCGACGCCGTCGCGGCGACGCAGCAGCTCCTGGATGTGCAGATCGGGGATGAACTTGGTGCCGGCCGGCTGGGTGGATGCCCAGGCCAGCTCCTCCTCACCGACCCAGGTCGTGGCGTTCGGGTACATCGTGAAGTTGCCCACGTGGTCCCAGTGCAGGTGCGTCACCACGACATCCGTGATGTCGCCGGTGTCGAGCCCGAGCTCGGCCAGCCCCTCGTGGATGAGCGGGATGTAGGCCGGAGGGCCGGCGTCGATGAGTACGCGACGATCCCCCTGGTGGAGCAGCCACAGGCTGCTCCACCCGAAGGCACCGTGCGAGGACGACTTCCCGGGGAAGCCGTCGACGAGCGAGTGGAGTTCGTACATGCCTCAATCCTGCGCCTTCGAGGCCAGGGATCCACGCGAGAACTTCGCGGTCAGCGTCGCGCCGACGGCCAGCAGCAGGCCGGCGAGGATGAACGGGATCGTGTAGGAGCCCGTTCCGTCGACCAGGAAGCCGGTCACGATCGGCGCGAGAAGCCCGAACGTGTTGCCGCCGACCTGGACCAGGGCGAACACGCGGCCCTTCGAGGGGTTGCCCTGGATCAGGTCACCGGCGAGGGCGAAGTTCAGGGTCATCGCCGAGGTGATCATGATGAGCACCCAGGCGATCAGGATGACGATCGCCACCACGTTGTCGACGAACGGCAGCACCAGCAGGGGGAGTGCGGCCACCATCGCCGTGGTCACGAGCTTGCGGCGGCCACCGGAGTGCAGCTTGTCCGCCGGGACGAGGCGGTCTGCGATGTACGCCAGGATGATGCTGCCGACGGCCGCCACGGCGTAGGTGATGCCGGTGACCCAGCCGGAGCCGAGTCCTTCCAGGCCGCGCTCCTTCTCGAGGTAGAGCGGCATGAAGGAGAGGAAGAGGTAGTTCGTGTACGCCGCGCAGCCGTGCGCGATCAGCAGGCTCCACATCGTGCGGGTGCGCAGCAGGACGGGGAGGGTGAGGGGCTTGCTGGAGTAGCCCTGCGCGGCGACCTGCGGGTCGACCCGCTCGCGCAGGATGAACTCGCGCTCGGCGGGCTTGAGCCACTTCGTCTTCTCCGGGGTGTTGTAGACGAGCAGCCAGATGAGGCCGAACACGATGCCGACGCCGCCGAGGATGAAGAAGGAGGCGTGCCAGCTCAGCGAGGCGATGAGGTACGCGGCGACCACGGCGCCGATCGCCGGTCCGAAGAGTGCCCCGGCGTTGAGCAGACCGGTGAAGCGGGCGCGCTCCTGGCGCGGAGCCCACTCGGAGATCACGGAGTTGCCGACCGGGTACATGGGTGCTTCGCCGGCACCGAGGAGCAGACGGGCGATGACGAGGGCCGTGAGTCCGGTGGCGGCTCCGGTCATGCCGGCACCGATCGACCAGACGATGATGCTGATCGGCAGCAGGAGACGGGCTCCCCAGCGGTCGGCCATGAGCCCCACCGGGATCATCAGTGCGAGATACGCCCAGCTGAAGACCGAGGTGAGGATTCCATACTGCCCGGTCGTGAGGCCGAACTCCTCGATGATGTGGCTTCCGGCGATGGACCAGTTGATGCGGTCCATGTAGCCGAGCGTCACCAGGAGCATGAGGCCGATGCCGATGATGTATCGGCGGCCCCCCACGGCTGTGCGCGTGGCTGAGGCGAGTTGTTCAGTCATCGTTGACCCTTCAGGAAGAAATACTATCGACAATAGTATTGCGACTGTAGCGGGGCGGATCACCTGATCGCAAGATCCCGCATCGGGATCGAGCGGGGGATCAGGGGTCGAGCAGACGCCCCGCCGACGCCTCGATGTGTTCGCGCATCCGCTCGGTCGCCAGATCCGCATCCCGAGAGCGGATCGCATCGAGGATGGCCCGGTGCTCCGGAGCAGCCCACTTGGCGCCCGTGCGTCCGAGCTTCGAGAACAGGCGGAACCGCTGGATCTGACCGGCGAGGGTCGTGTACGCGTTCTCGAGGAAGGGGTTGCCCGCGTGCGCCGCGATCAGGCGGTGGAATCGATCGTCCGAGCGCCAGTAGATGCGGAAGCCCTCGGTCTCGCGGTCGGCATGGTCGATCGTGGACTCGAAGTCGCGCACGGTCTCCTCCAGCGAATCCACGAACGCGTCGGTCGCACGGGCAGTGGCCTCGGCGGCGAGGTGCGGCTCGAGCAGCAGACGCGCGTCGCGCAGCTGGCGCACCTCGGTGAGGCTCATCATCGGTGCCACGCGGTAGCCGCGCAGAGCTTCGCGGTGCACGAGCCCGGTGTGCTCCAGGCGGGCCAGAGCCTCACGCAGCGGAGTGGGGCTGACGTTGAGCTCGCGGGAGAGGGCACCGATGTTCAGGGGCTCCCCGGCGCCACGGATGCCGTCCATGAACTGGCTGAGCAGAACTTCGTACATCTGGTCTGCGACGGGCGTGCGGGATCCGCTCTCTGCCACCATTGCCTCCTCCGGCCGCGAAGGGCCTGGACCCATTCTTACCGGTAACCGGCCGATGCGCCCGCAAGCGGGGCGGGCGCGTGTGGTGGCTGGGGTTCATAGACTGGTCGGATGCGAGCGCTCACCGAGACCGAAGTGCGGGCTTCGTTCGTCAATGCGGACCCTGATGAGCTGCGTGTGATGGAGATGCCGCACGACTTCCTCCTCGTCGACTGGGACTACCTCGACTTCTTCGCCTGGCGCGATCCGGGGGCGGGTGCACGAGGCTACGTGCTCATCCAGCACGAGGGCGGCATCGCGGGCGTCGTCCTGCACGCGTCGGGCCCAGGGCGTGCACGGTCGGGCATGTGCAACATCTGCCACACCATGCAGCCGGGCAATCAGGTCGTCCTGTTCTCCGCGCGGCGGGCAGGGGATGCCGGCCGGCGCGGCGATTCGGTCGGCACCTATGTCTGCGCCGATCTGTCCTGCCACGAGAGCGTGCGGTTGGCGCATCCGCTCGCTCCCAACGAGGTGAGGGCGGCCGGTCAGATCGACTTCCGTCTGGACGGCACCCGGCGGCGCATGGAGGCGTTCGTCTCCCGGGTCTGGGAGTCGCAGGACTGATCGCGGTTACGCTGGAGGCAACGTCCGTGCTCGAAGGAGATGCCATGAGCGATGCCATTCTGCTGTCGGTCGACGAAGGGCTGGCTCGGCTCACGCTGAACCGCCCCGCGCGACTCAATGCGTTCAACGCCGACCTGGCTCATGCCTGGCGAGACGCGACCGCGGAGGCGACCTCACGCAGAGACGTCAAGGCCATCCTGATCGATGCCTCCGGCCCGGCTTTCTGCGCCGGCGGCGACGTGATCGACATGGCGACCACGATGGGCTCCGGAGCGGAGATCACCGCGCTCGCCGAGGTCATCAACGCCGGGATCCGCTCGCTCACGGAGTCGTCCGTGCCCGTCGTCGCGGCCGCGCACGGCACGACCGCGGGTGGGGGGCTCGGCATCCTGCTCTCCAGCGACTACGCCGTGGTCGGCGCACGTTCGCGCCTCGGCAGTCTGTACGCGAACATCGGCCTCACGCCCGACCTGTCGGTGTCGGCGCAGCTCACGCGCGCGATCGGGCAGCGGCGTGCGCTGCAGCTGGTGCTGCAGGATCGCCTGCTCAGTGCGCAGGAGGCGCAGGACTGGGGTCTGGTCGCGGAAACGGTGGCAGGGGAGGACACAGCGTCCGAAGCGGCTCTCGTCCGAGCCAGGGGGGAGGAGGTCGCCCGATTCTGGCTCGCCGGGGCGGCGGATGCCTACGGACAGGCCAAGCGTCTCGTGCGCTCGCAGCCGGAACGCACCTTCGCGGAGCAACTCAGCGAGGAGGCGCGCTCGATCGGCGCTGCGATGCAGACCCCCGACGCACAGGCCCGCATCACGGCGTTCGCCGCGGCCTCGGCCAAGAAGGCCGGCTGACTCCTCCTGCACAGATCGCTCCGCGTCGACAGAAGTCCACCGCGGGGATGATCTCCCCGGTATCCGTCCGGCAGCGTGGCAGGATGAAGGCACCGCCGCTCTACGAGAGGATCGCCATGTCGAAGCCGGAGATCGCGAACACCGGAAAGACGAACACATCCCTGCTCATCAGGGGTGCCATCTGGATCGCCATCGGCGCCTTGATCGCCGCCGCCCTCGTGTGCGTCGTGTGGGTGCTGATCGGAGACCAGGACGGTCTGATCGGCCGGGCCTTCCTGACGATCCTGCTGCTGGCAGGGTTCGCCGGCATCGCGATCCTGGAGGCCGGTCTCGCGCCGAACCGGCCGGACTGGCTCGCACTGACGAGCATGGTGACGTGGATCGTCGCGCTGCTCGTCGGCGCGGTGAAGATCTGGCTCCCGGAGGACGGCGATTACTTCGGCGGCGCGGAGCGCTTCTTCCAGCTGCTCCTGGTCGTCGGGATCCTGCAGCTCGCGCTTCTGCACGTGCGACTCTTCACGCCGGCCGCCCAGCGCCACGTCACGACGTTCACGCGGGTCATCTTCATCGTGACCGTGGTGTTCCTCGGGGCGCTGGTCGCCCTGCTCGTGTTCTTCCTGACCTTCCCGCAGACCTTCGACTACAGCGAGCTGTACTGGCGGATCGTGGTCGCTCTGACGATCCTCGCCGCGGTCGGCACGACGCTGGTCCCGCTGCTCAACGCGCTCTTCGCGCCGAAGAAGCCGAGCGTCGCCGCACGCGCCGCGGCGGCACCGTCGTGGCCGACCTACGCGGATGGCATCACGCCGCTGCCGGCACTGCCCGACGCGTCGCCCGACTGGAACGCGTACTACACGGGCTACCCCACGGTGATCCCGCAGGCGCAGCAGGCGATCGCCAGTGCACCTGCCGCCGGATTCCCTGTCGTGCCGGAACCGGTCGCGCCGACGTTCGACGGCGGACACGTCGGAGTTCCGGCACCGCCGGTGCCCCCGGCGCCGGAGTCGCCTCCCGCCCCGCAGGCCCCGCAGACGGCGTTTCCGCCGGCACCGCCCGCGCCGCCGCTTCCCCCGCTGTGAGTCTCGCACTCGAGCTCGGAGAGCTTGCCGCAGAGATCGCGAGGGAAGCAGGAGCGCTCGCCCGGCAGCGCCGGACGGAAGGGGTGCACCTTGCGGCCACCAAGTCGACGCTCGCCGATATCGTCACCGATGCGGATCGAGAGGTCGAGAACCTGATCCGGGAGCGCCTGCGAACGGTGCGCCCAGATGACGGCTTCCTCGGCGAGGAATCTGACGCCGAGGTGGGCGCGAGCGGGATCACGTGGGTCGTCGACCCGATCGACGGCACCGTGAACTATGCCTACGGCATCCCCGCCTACAACGTGAGCATCGCCGCCGTGCGGGGAACCCCGCTCCCGGACGCATGGGAGGCGTTGGCGGGTGCGGTGTCCGCACCGGTATTCGACGAACTCTTCACCGCGGTGCAGGGCGAGGGCGCCTGGCTCGACGGCCGTCGGCTCCAGGTGACCTCGGAGACGCCGGCTGGCGCACTGCTCGCCACCGGATTCGGATACGACCCCTCGACGCACGACGGAGACCTCGCCCTGGTGCGCCGCGTGATGCCGATGGCTCGGGATCTGCGTCGGATGGGATCCGCCGCGCTCGACCTCGCCTATGTCGCCGCCGGCCGGCTGGACGGATACTTCGAACGTGGCCTCAAGCCCTGGGACTTCGCTGCGGGCGCGCTGCTCGTGACGGAGGCGGGCGGAGTGGTCACGCGCACGGATGTGGAATCCGCGCGCCCGATGCTGATCGCCGGTGGGGCCGAAGTCCATCAGCGGCTGACGGCGATCATGGAGAATGAACAGTGAACGGCACATGGCTTTCCCAGCCTGAGCAGGGTAGGGTTTATGCGATCGTTACTTTCATCCCCGAATGATGAGAGCTGAGTAAGCGCCCCCGAGCTTCCCGCACGACCCGAGAGAATCGCTTTGCCCTTCGAGAATCCCCAGGCTGATGCCGCGCCCACGCGTCGCTCCAGCCGACTCCGCACAGCGGCCTTCGAGGCCCCCGCGGCGGGTACGACGGACTCTGTCTCCATTGACTCCGCCGTGGCCCGCGCCACCGAGACTCCTCTGTCACGACGCGCCGTTCGCGCGCGCATGACCGCTGACACGCCGGCGGCAGACGTCGCTGATGAGGTCGTCGACATCCCGACTCCGGCCGAGCTGCTCGCCGAGAACGTCGCAGCCCCCGCGATCCCCTTCGTGGCCGCGCCCGCCGCATCGGCAGAGACCGACGCCCATGCCGACGCGTTCGAGCTGGCATCCCGTGCTTTCCGTGCCGCGACCGGACCGGTCGCCGTGCAGTCGGCATCCGCGCCGAGCGCCTCCGACGAAGAGGGTGCGGAGGGCGTCACCGTTTCCGACGCACACATCGCCCCGCGTCGTCCGCGCAACGCCCGCAAGTTCCTTGCCCTCGGTGCCACGGTCGGTGTCATGAGCCTCGCCGGGCTCCTTGCCGTGTCGATGACGCTCCCTGCCGAGGCTGTCGCCGCGGCGCAGGGCACCACGGTCGCTTCCACCTCTCTCGTCGCTGGCTCCGCCGCGGCGAAGGGTGACGCGTCCGGCGACGAGATCCAGGCATTCATCGCCTCCTCCGACGTGCAGAGCGAGTCGCTCGCGCGTGACGACGACTTCAGCACGGTCTCTCTGATCGATGTCGCCGCCGAGCAGGGCATCAACTACTCCAGCGAGATCTTCACGAACGACCCTGACGCCGCGATCCAGTGGCCCTTCATGGTCGGCGTGGGCATGAGCTACGGCTACGGCATGCGCAGCGGCCGCCTCCACGAAGGCATCGACTTCGTGCCGGGCAACGGTGCGCCTGTCCAGGCGATCGCCGACGGCACGGTGCGCATCGCGACCGAGCAGGGCGGCGCCTACGGCGTGACCGTGTACATCGATCATGTGATCGACGGATCGGTCATCACGAGCCACTACTCGCACATGCAGTACGGCTCGCTGCAGGTCAAGGCCGGCGACACCGTCACGGTCGGCACCGTGGTCGGCAAGACCGGCAACACCGGACGCTCCTACGGCGCCCACATGCACTTCGAGCTCATCGTCAACGGAACGACCATCGATCCGCTGCCGTGGCTGCGCGAAAACGCAGGTCGGTACTCGTACTGACGGCTCGATTTCATGAGCATGCCACTGTGATGGTATTCTCGTACGGTTGCCCCGCGAGGGGCAGCACGCCCCGATAGCTCAGTGGCAGAGCACTTCCATGGTAAGGAAGGGGTCGTCAGTTCAATCCTGACTCGGGGCTCGCAGCATTCTTCTCACGCGGACGGATGCCTCGCGGCAGGGTAGCTCAGCTGGTTAGAGCGCACGACTCATAATCGTGAGGTCGCGGGTTCAAGCCCCGCTCCTGCTACAGAAACACCTGGTCAGCCCCGGATTTATCCGGGGCTTTCTGCATTCTGGGTCAGCCTACTCCGCACATACTCCGCAGATTCAGATGCCGAGAACGGCGTCGAGAGCGTCCGCTGCCCGGGATCCTCCGACTGTCTTCGACATGTAGGTGCCCATCGTGAGCGAGGGATCGGCATGCCCGAGAAACTCAGCGATGTCGCGAGCCGTGAGGCCAGCCTGATCGAGCGCCGTAGCGACCGTCTTGCGGAAGCTGTGGAAGCTGTAGTTGCCGATGCCGAGGCGCGTCCGGGCCTGCGCCCAGTCTCGCGCCGTGTTCCGTGGATCCCGCAGGTTGCCGAGGATCGTCGGAAATACGAGCCCGTGAGGATTGGGGCCGCCTCGCACGCGGCGGTCGCCGAGGACGCCGAGCACGCCGCCGGGGAGGCGGATCCTACGCGCGCCGGCGTCAGTCTTCGTGTGGAGCTGCCTGATCACGCCGTGGCCGGTAGCGCGCACTGCGTTCGCCCGGATTGTCGCGGTCCCGGCGCCGAGGTCCACGTCTTCCCACGCGAGCCCGCACGCCTCGCTGATCCGCACGCCCGTTCCGGCGACGAACTCGACCAGGTCGACAAGATCGAGGTCATGGGCGCGTTGGTCGCCGCGCAGCTTCTCGAGGATGCCGGCGAGATCGCCGAGTGGGATAGGCGTAGCGCCCACTGCCTTCTGTTCGATTGGTGCGAGCTCGCGCACGGGGTTGTGGCGCACGGCGTCAGCCCGAGCAGCTAGCCCCATCATCCCGGACAGGACGGCGCGTGCGGTCTTCGCGGTACCGATGCCCACCTCGGATGCGATTGCATCGACGAACCGTTGCAGGCGGTCCGCCGTCGCCTCCGAGACGGCTAGGTCGCCGATACGCGGGATGATGACCTTGCGCACTGCGCGCTCGTAGGTCTCGATGGTCCTTGGCGCTCGGCCAGACTTCGCTGCGAGGAATCGCTCCCCTAGGTCGCCGAGTCGCGTCTCCCGCTTTACATCTGTAGCCGTAGAAGCCTGAATCGTCGTCAGCGCGATCTTGAGTGCGGTCTCGGCTTTCGATTCGCTCTCGGCGATCCTCTCGACTTGGCGCAGCTTCCCGTCGTCGAACCGGTAGCGGGTGCGGGCACGCCAGAGACGATGCTGTCGCTTCCGAGCCGCGTCCACCTCGACGACGATCATGCGTCGGCGGCCATCGCGCTCACTGTACGCAACGGGATCGATCGTGATTCGGCCGTAACTACTGAGCGGAGTTCGTGGGCGTGCCATTATTCATGCCTTCGTTGAAGAACAGGAATCGGTCGCCAGCCTCGCCAGCTCCTCGCGTCACGAGAACACGAATATCCTCATCCGTGAGGTCTGAGACTGCGACGACGTCGATCCAGGAGAGCATCGAGCTTAGGGCCGACAGCTCGACGCCCTCAGCGCGCAGCTTTTCTCGGGTTGAGCGAAGGTCGGAGGCAAGTGAGCGGACAGCGGCAGTAAGCGCGTTGATATCGATGTCGCTCAGCGAAGCCGGGGGAGCGGTAAACAGCACAGCTCGCTGCAGCAGATCCTGTTTGCATCGCCCGTGTCGCAAGAGCAACTCCGTGATTCGCCGCGATCGGTCGATCGTAGCTACGCGTGATTGCTCGAACGCTGCTGAGTGGCGATCGAGCGCCTCTTGGCCGCCGTCCGTGAGGGCAACGGACGCGGCGACCTCCTCGAACAAACTGCCCCAACTTTCAATACCGACAATCGCATCGAAGACAGCCTCTGATGGGCGCAAACCGGACGGCCATGCTTCACTGTCCGTCTCGACGCCAACAGGCGTCATCAGAGCAACCGGCGCGACTCCCAAGACGCGGGCGAACAACATGATCTCGCCCAGTCCGATCGACTTGCGTTTGCCTGCGAAGAGGTTGTTCAAGGTGGTCGGCCTGATCTCTTGCGGCCCCGCGTCCCCGTTGCCCCGAAACTCGATGTTGCATAGCTGAGCGAACGCCTTCGTAGTCAGTCCTGAGGCGCGGCGGTAGTGATTAACAGTTCTCGCAACTTGCTTTGTCAGTCGCGTCTCCCAGCTGTCGCCTGGCAACGGGTCGGGGCTGGTCTTCGGGTCATCGCTCATGAAATCTTACGATAGCGGATGCGGCTAAGCGAAAAAAGTTGCTTGCGATCGAGATTCGCTGCTAGCGTTCCTTTCTAAGTGATAGTCGCTTAGAAATGGATGGTTTGAAGTGAGAAAAGTAGCTGAGGCGAGCGTGGGTTGGCTTCCCGAGCTCGCGACGAGACCGCAGGTGGCTGCATACACGCAGACGTCTGTTCCGACGCTTGCGCGTTGGGCGGCGGAGGGTCAAGGGCCCAAGGTGACGAAGCTCGGGGGTGTTGTGCGCTACCGCCGGGAGGATGTGCTCACCTGGATCGCCGAGGCGGGAGCGACCGCATTGTGAGTGTTGAGATATGGCGGTTGCAGTCGGGCCGCATCGGAACTGTGGACCTTGAGCAATCGCCGGCAGCTGTGGACGCGCTGAGAGCGCTGTTGCGATCGCAGGGCGCCGTTCCCGAAGAAGAAGGCCCCGAAGCGGCGGCAACCGCTGTCGAGGCCGAGAACACACCCACCCCATCGCAGGAGCACATGATGAACAAGAACCAGGATACGGTCGTCCCGCAGTTTTCCTCTACCGCTGTCATTCAGGCGCTGGCGGTGATCGATGCGTTGCCGCATGACAAGTATTTCCATTTCGAGCCCGGCGACGAGCTCTACCAGGAGATTCCTGCGGTCGTGGTCAAGCCGCTCGCGTGGATGGGAAGCGACCCGGTCGGGTGGGATCAGGACACATGGGTGCACCGTGTACTTCCACTCGATCTTGAGGGTCGGAAGGTCGACGTCCTCGGCGCGGAGTGGGATGACGCGCTAAGCGCAGCACCTCCCGGCCTTGTGGCGACGTGGCGTGTCACGGCGAACGCGGCTATCCGTATCGGGGATCTGTTGGTCATCAGTCTCGGCCAGTTCTTCCCCCATCGCGAGGTGGAGGTAGACGGTGCCCCGATGGTCGAACTGGTCACGTTCGCCGAGACGCTGCGCCGCAAGCAGGAGGCGAAGACCGCATGGCTGGACGCGCACCCCACGATCGCGGCGCACAAGCCGGGATGGGCGGAGCGCGTTATCGTCGAGGCCATCGACGAGCGCAATCCCGAAGCCGACGTCGAGATCTGGTTCGAGCGCGACTTCGGACCGGTGCATCTGACGAAATGCGCGACCTACAACGGCGGGACGCTCACGTGGGCTGACGGATCAGACGCGCCGTCCATCCACATCGATCGCGACAAGCGCGAGGACATGACGCTGGACGGAATGCGGGAGCTCGCGTTTGCTCTCCCTGAGGCGATCTCTGTGGTCGAGGCGGCTTCAGCATGATCGGCATCGTCGGTGTCGACCTGACGCAGAATCAAGTCAAGGGGCACCTTGAGCGCTACCTCGTCGCCTACTTCGAGACCATGGATCGCGCGATCGAAGCGAACGGCGGATCGCTAGCATGCAGCGTCATCGGGGACGATCCTTGGCGGCCCGACCTGCCGATCGAGCTGCGCCCGTCGTGGCTGCATAGCTTCCATGCGTCGGCGGACAAAGACGACTTCTTCATCGATCTGCGAGGCCCCGTCCTCAACGACATCTTCGTATGTCAGGCGGTTGAGATCGACCTCGAGTGGAAGGACCCGACCAGCCCCTCTGGGTTCGTCATCCTCGACTTTCGTATCGAGTCGCTGGGAATTCACATGATTGACGACCGGCTCGACCTCGAGAAAGCACGAGCGATCACGTCTGGTCTCATCGCGGCTGGGAAGCTCATGGCGGCGCTGCTCGAGGCTCCGCAGGAGGTGCGATGAATGGCTCGACGTGTGACGCCCACGTGGGTCACACGGGAGGTCGTCAGCAGGTTCGGGGTATCGGCTTCCGAGCGGGTAGTGCTGCTGTGCTTGTGGGACCACGCGAACGGCGATCTGGAGTCGTGGCCATCGCATCCGACGATCGCTCGGGAGACCGGCTTGTCGGAGCGAAAGACGAAGGAAGCGGTGAAGGTGCTGCATCGGCGAGGCTTCACAAGACGAGCAGACGGAAGGGGACCCGACGACCCGCCCTTGAACGATCGGAAGGCCGTGCGGTGGTTAATGGTTCCTACACCCGCATTGATCGACCGTTCGCTAGTGCATCCCGTGCACTAGCGAAGGTGATCACTAGTGCACCTGGTGCTGTAGTGCTAGTGCACCAGGTGCACGCAGAAGGTATAACTACTCACGGAGCGCGCTCTGCCGTGGCCTTGCGCGCTCTCCCGGGCGCTTACCGATTCTCTTCGCTCGCTGGCCGTGACAATCGTCAAGCCGATGACACATCATGGCGTCATCGGGCAGCTTGCTGCTCGATGCCTGCCCGGCGAGGGCGCTCATGGCAAGCGCCTGCATCTCCGGTGTCAGCGTGCTCACGGTTGCGCCGCCTCCCGGCGTCGCTGGCTGATGAGGGAGTGATGGCAGGGTGCTCGGCACCATCTGCCGGCGCACGTAGCAGAGGTGGAGATCACGGGCGTCATTACCGCGTCTTGGCGGAAGGGGGAGAACGTGGCGTCCGATGACAACCAGAGCGACGGCTGGCTCGATATCGGAGTGGACGTCGCATCCCAACTGTGGTCGAACTGGAGTGCTCTCAATGAGAGCGAGCTTCGCGCACTCGGTCGAGAGCAGTGGACGAACCCCGTCGCGGGACACAACACGGAGATCAGACGTCTCGAGCATCGGCACCCTGAGCTAAGGCGGAAGCTCTGAACGCTTCGGTGAGCGCGTGGCACCCTCAGGTGGGATCAACACCGCCTGAGGGTGCTGTCTGCATAACGAGCGGACGGGCCAGTCCCCTCGATCGTGGCCTGGCGGGCGCCCTGCAACCATCGCCGTCGCGAGACGCGAGCAGCGGCATGAGGTCAACTGTTGTATGCCTTACGGAACGCAACCTCGGCCTCGCGACATCGGGCATTCAGCCAGTCGAGATCCGCGGCGGGAAATGCCCGTTCACCACGGACAGCCGAGCCGAGGATGCTCCGCAGCCGACCGATAGCGCCCCGTTGGACATGACCTGCGTATTCATCCCAAGCGTCGAGTCGTTGCGCGGCCTGCGCCACGTTCAGCACGTACCCGACGCAGCGCACGGCCTCACGAACCCTCGCGTCGGGCAGCTTCGCCTCGATCGCAGCCAACTCCGTGAACGAGGCCGAGCCAGGGTCCACGGCTTCATAGGTGAATCGGAGCTTGGACTGTGCCGTACTAATCTCAGCCCCGACCTTAGTTGCGAGATCGAGAGCCTGCGCCAGCTGCTCGCGAGCATCGCGGCGGTCCTGGTGCTTGCGACTGCGAAGTCCTTCGAGGGTCGTCGCGCCGAAGGTCAGAGCGGAGCCGACGAGCAGCGGCCACAGCCAGTCAAAGTTCATGTCGCGTCAGCGAGCGCCGCGAGCGACGAGACGCGCAAGCTCCTCAGGGTCGCCGAAGCGGTCCCCATCGGTCGCGCCGTGCCTGAACCATCCCCGAGCATCTCTACTTCGACCTCAGCGGCCAGCGAGCACAGCTGCTCTACGTCGAGGATGACCCCCGATAGAGTGCGGGCATGGCTTCCCTCGACGCACCCAGCGGCTCCTACGCCGTCGACACGTTCGCCCGTTGGCAGGACAACGCCCGCGGCATCGCGAAGTCGCTCGATGCGCTGCGCTTGGTCGACGGGGACGGCACGACGAAGCACGGTGAGCAGTACCGCGGCCGAGGAGACCGCGGCGCCGGCTGGGTTCGCCACGACTTCTCAGGAGCCCCGGCTCGCGCGCTCCGCCGTGCGCAACGCGACACACACCCGGACACCGGGGGTGACGCCGCGACGTTCGAGCGCGTGTTGGTCGCCGAGGCGAAGCTCCGCGAGGCGGGCCTGCTGTGACCGCTCAGCTAACGACGAAAGTCATCGATCGGCCGTATCTGGTCCCGTCGAGCCATCCCACATCTATGACCGTCGCTGCAGGGCTGGCGAACGTCCTCGAGATCGAGAAGGGAAGAGTCATATTCGGTGCGACGTCCATTGGTTCAGCGACGGGAATGTATAGGTCCTGGGCATCGCTTTCTGCGACCGGGCGCAGAATCGCTGAACGAGCGGTCTCGGTTCCGACGTTACGGAGCACCCACCGGTTCGGTCCGTCCCTCTCCACCTTCCAGCGCACCGGGGGCAAGGCGGGTGGACCCTCGACTCGGGTTGTGGTTGCCGCCGCGGCTGCCGCCGCTGAGTTCACCCGTTCTACCAGTACTTCGATCGTCTCGACGTGCCTGGTGGTCATAAGCCGAGCCGCATCACTCGCCAGCGTCTGGGCGTTGGCAGCGGCTGTCTGTGCTTCGGTTGCGTCGAGCTGCGCCCTGTCCGCTCTTTTGTTTGCGCGGAAGGTAAAGCCCGCGATGACGAGAGTTGCTACGACTCCGATGCCGGTGAGCCAAACGATCCACCAGTCAGCTGCGGACGCCACGGCGACGATCGCATCGGCAGTCGGACTCGGCGTCGGCTTCACACACGGCACTCTATCGGCGAGCAGTCAGATGAACGCGCGCAAGCCACCGCCGCAAAGACCATTGCGGCAGCACGACCGCCTTCGAGCGACGCGATCAGTAGCGGAGGGAGGCCATGGCTGAGTACTTGAGCTATAGGGAGTCTGCGAAGTTCCTAGGGAAGTCGGTAGTCACCATCAAGAGATGGCGGAGGAACGGCATGCCGATGTTGTGGGAGGTCCGTGACGGCCAGCGATACCGAGTCGTGGAGAAGCAGGTGCTGCAGGCGTGGTGGCGGCAGCGGCTGGCGGCGGACCCTGTCTGGCGACATGTTCTTCGCCGACGGATCGCTGAGCGTGAAGATGCGAGCGGTGACGAGGGACCTAGATGAAGGCGTGTGCCGGCATCCTGGCACTTCGGCGACTTCGGCGACTTCGGCGACTTCGGCGACTTCGGCGACTTCGGCGACTTCGGCGACTTCGGCTGATCGAATGCCGAGGAGCGTGACCCAATTGCGTGAATCCTGAGGTCAAACCGGAGCACATCGACATCGTCATGGACATGCTCGACTACGGGGAAAACCCTTCTTGACTTTCCCCACCTTCCACACATGACCCGTTCGGCGAGCTCTACCTTCGAGTGTTGATTCAAGAAAGTTTTGCGCTCACACCTGTGCAACGCGCTTTAGCCCCGGAATTACGCGGATGTAGTTCGTTTTCAACAGCCTGTGTACAAGGTTATCCACAGCGATTCTGCACAGACACTCCGAGATTGCTCACACACTCTCCACAGAGTTATACACAGGCGCGTTTGCGGGATCCCCTCTGAGTGAGGATCCTTGGTCTCGCCCAGTAATGACGGGGGCGCGCGGTACAAAGAAAGGAGCGGCTCCGAGACGCCAATCACGGGAGCCGCTCCATCACCCACCAGCCTGAGGAGGCAACGATGAGCGACTTACAGCCTAACGATCGATCCGATGGAGCCTACGAGATCGCCGGAGTTATCCGGCGTGAAGCGCGAATAAGCCGGCGGAGCCAAGCGCGTTGCGCGCAGCTGCTCTTCGATAGCTACGGCTGGGACTCTGCTCGAATCGCCGAGGCTCTGGACCTGACCAGAGACGCGGTCGCCCACCTTCTGGCGGCCGACGGCGTTCAGCGATGCGTCGAATGCTCCTTCGGCTTTCACCGTTCATGCATGGGCGAGCTCAACTTCGGCGTGGAAGGCCAACTGGTGCCGTGCGAATGCGGATGCTCGTCCTCGGCGTTGCCCACCGCACGCTCGCTACCATGAGCGCATGACGCTGACGCCCTCCAACCCGCCGCAGACACCACCTCCCGGCTGGTACACCAACCCCCATGGGCAGCAGCAATGGTGGGACGGGCGCCAGTGGGGACAAGTTGCCCCCACTCACGCCGCGCCTGTCGTCATCGTCGCGGCAAAGGAGAGCGGCACCGCCTACCTATTCGCGATCCTCCTCGGAGGATTCGCCGCACACCGCTTTTATCTGAACAGCCCAGGTAGCGCGATCGGGTTCATCGTCCTCTGGTGGGGCGGATGGGCACTGTCCGTGCTCCTTATCGGGATTCCCATGGTCATCGCCGCAGCGATCTGGTGGATTGTCGACATGGTTCGAATTCCGGAGATGGTCCGCGCTGCCAACGCTCCGCAACGCTACTGAGGCGCGTCTTGGATTCAGGAGCGATCCATGGACGCGGCGTGTCGTGTTTGACACGAATCCGTTGAACCCCCCTAATCTCAGGGTTAGACAGAACTGAGGAACGCCCCGCACCACACAGGTCCGGGGCGTTCGTCGTGTACTGCCATCCCATCCCAGCAGGGCCGCCGGCACCCCCTCCCGGCGGCCCGCATGGGATCACAGCGCCAGCGTGTAGGTGCGGATCCGCTCCTCGTCCTCGTACCGCCACTCAAGAACGATCTTGTGCGGAGCGTCCGGATCCTTCGTTGAGTACATGAACTGCAGACGGTCACCGGGCTCGTACCGGTGGCCCTCGGCAACGTGGCTCCAATAGATCGAAGACCCGGGCGGCTCTGCCCTCATCTGAGTAACGATCATCGGGCGCCGCGCGTTACTAACGCATGCGTAGGTGTCGCCGACGACATACTTCGCGGACCACGGGTCGGGCTGGGATGCCTCTTCTTGCAGCTGCACGGACCTTTCTGCGGCCGCGGCTTGGCGCTCACTGGCCGCAGCCGCCCGCTCCGCTGATTCCAGCGCGGCTTCAGCTTCCTCTCGACTGTGCCTGGCGCTGAGGGCTTGCCACACCGCGACGCCGGCACCAACGACACTTGTGACTGCGAGCACAACGTTCAGCGCAAGGGCGGCAGCTGGATCCATGCGTTCACCATAGCGACGGCGAGGTGGTCCAATGGGGAACCGGACGAAGTCCCGCCGCTACATCAAGCTCTCCGGAGAGTTCCGTGCACGGTGTGAAGCCGACCGGCTCCCGTGCTGGCTCTGCGGCATGGGCATCGACTATGCCGCCCCGCACGACGACTACAAGAACGACGAACGCTTCCAGCTCGACCACTTCCACCCGTGGTCGACGCACCCGGAGCTGCGTGAGGATCCGTCGAACTTCCGGCCCTCGCACGCCGGCTGCAACCGGGAGCGCTCGAATGGCTCACCCCGGCCACCGCTCGGCATCCCGTCGAGGCAGTGGTCCTGACCACCCACCCAGCATCCACAGCGGAAGGCATCCACCATGACCCGCACACACGCCACGATCAAGCTCCGCATGCTCGCCGCCCTCGGAGACGCCGAGCCAACCGAGATCGCCGTCATCGACGTCCCACTCGACGCGACCCCGCTTCCCGATGGTGAACCGGGGATGCAGCTCAGCATCCGCCGCCCTGCGCTCCGTCGCCTCATCCGCAAGTTCGGGCGCGTGTTCGCGGGGACGATCTGACCATGGCCGTCATCGCCCGCACGAACGCACCCCGCCCGCCCCTCCATGGTCGCGTCGTCGAGGTCCACGACCGACGCGGGCTCCTGAAGACCCCTGACGTGTTCGACCTCCGCGTGATCATCTGGTCTCCGAAGTTCGGCGTCCATGCGCACAGCCTCCCGGGCATCCGGGGGATAACGCACGCCATCGCCGTCGCGGAACGCATCGGCCAAGCCGAAGCACGGGCCACACGATGAGGACTGTCGAGGGCGAGCACATCCCGGAGACGGTCACCATGACCCTCACGCTCACCGCACCCGGCACACGCCGCACCGCGAACGTGCAGGTGCCAGTGGTGCCCGCGACCATTCGCCCCGACGGCGGCGTGGTCGACGTCCGCGCACGCATCACCGAAGACGACCTCGCCCGAGCCATCGGACAGCTCGCACGGTAGGGGAGAGGGACACACGATGAGCGGACGCGAACTCGACCCCGATGGCACCGACAGCTACCACCCTGAACACCCGTGGGAACAGGCAGGCCACCCGCTCTACCTCGCACCCTCCAAGCGCACCACGCTCAACTGGCCACCCGAGCCCGCCTACCCGGCAGGACCCCACGAGGCCAAGCAGTGGGACCGCCTGCCCGTCCGGGTGAAGCCCGAACCGTCATGGCGACGCGAGTACGGGTACGCACACCCCAAGCCACGCCGCCCACTCGCATGCCTCCTCGGCCTCCACGCCTACCCCACGCACGTGCAGGCTCACACGCACGCCCCGGCACCCATCACGTGCGAGCGCTGCGGCCACCCACGCCGCCCGTAAGCGCCTCGACTGCGCCAGGGGCCCGGGGAACGCATAGAGGCCACCACAGGCCCACCCAGCCCCTCCCACGCCACCCCAGGCCCCCACCCACCAGAAAATCCAGACACACCCCAACAGAGGAACCCCTCCCGCTCGGTCGGTTCCTCTCCCCCCGGGATGGTGGCACGGATTCCCACCTCGAGGAGGCCCCGGATGGCGTCTCGTGCTCGTCTGGTGGCCGTGAATCGGGTGGTGACGGCGGGCGGGCTGGATGAGTCGGGTGTGGATGCGGCGATCGTCGATCAGGCGCGGAATCTCGCGCGGATGCTCGACAAGCTCGACAAGGTCGACCCGCCGCTGAACCTGCTGCGCCTGTATGACTCGGCGCTGACGAAGCTGCAGCGCGCGGTGGAGCGGAACCTGTCCGCGAACCGGGGTCGAAAGGCCACCGAACCGGAGCCGATGGACGTGCCCGAAGGGGTGACGTCGCCGCCGGCTCTGACGATCGTGGAGGAGTCGCCCCTTGCCAAGCTCCGCCGTGAAAAGCAGGCCCGCCGCGCCGGGTGAGTCCATCTACGAGCGCACGGTCTACGAGGGCGCGAAGACGTACGGGAAGCATGTCGGGGCGACGGAGCCTCGGATCTTCACGAAGCCGTTGCGGGAGCTGACGCCGGAGACGTCGCACGGGTTCTCCGTGATCGCGTTCGCGCTCGACGTGCTCGGAGTGCGGCTGTTCCCGTGGCAGCGGGCGCTGCTGATCCGCGCGCTCGAGCTGAACGAGGACGGCACCTATCGGTTCCGGAAGATCTTCGTGATCGTCGGCCGGCAGAACGGGAAGACGACGCTGCTGACGGTGCTCGCGCTGTGGTGGCTGTTCATGGATGCCGAGTCGTTCCCGGAGCACCTCGCCGCGAAGGACTTCCTGATCCTGGGGACCGCGCAGAACCTCGACATCGCTGAGGAGGCGTGGGATGCCGCGCTGAAGCGCTGCGACCCGTTCCCCGACGAGGATGACGCCGAGCTCGTGGTCGGCGACCTGGCCGTGGAGACGCGGCGCCCAGTGAAGACCAACGGGAAGAAGTCGCTGCGCTTGCGGAACAAGGCCGCTTACGAGCCGCGTGCGGCATCCCGCATGGGTGGCCGTGGCAAGTCCGCGGCGCGCGTGATCATGGACGAGATGCGCGAGCAGCAGACGTGGGACGTCTGGGGCTCGGTCTCGAAGACGAAGAACGCGATCTTCAACTCGCAGCTCTGGGGGATCTCCTCGGCCGGTGACGTGAAGTCGATCGTGCTGTCGACGCTGCGCACGGGCGCGATCAAGACGATCCGCGAGTACGAGGCGTACGTCGAGACTGGCATCCAGTCGCTCGAGGAGTTCGCGAACACGCACGACATCGCCACGGCGCTGTTCGAGTGGTCGGCGCCGGAGAAGTGCAAGCTCCTCGACATCGACGCGATCCTGCAGTCGAACCCGTCCGTCGGGTACAAGGCGATGTTCTTCGAGTCGATCTGGTCGGACCTGCTCGGAGACGAGCCCGACTCGGTGAAGCGCACGGAGATCCTTTGCGACTGGGTCACCTCCCGGTCGGAACCGTTCCTCGACGGTGAGGCGTGGGCGGAATGCGCCGACGGTCCCGTCATCGACGAGCAGGGCATCGTCACCGACCCCGGCTCACAGATCGCCGACGACAGCCGAATGGTGCTCGGCGTCGACATCTCCGGGAACCGGAGCATGGGGTTCATCAGCGTGGCCGGCTACCGGCCCGACGGTGTTCCGCACATCGAGCTCATCGCGCAGCGCGCGAACGACCGGTGGATCGATGAGCACATGGTTCGCATCCGCGAGGTGACGGGGATCAACGAGGTCGCGATCCAGGCTTCCGGCTGCCCTGCGGCCGACCTGATCAAGCCGCTACGGGATGCCGGGTTCACGGTCCACGAGATCCGACAGTCGTCGCTGCTCAATGCGCCGGGGCGGATCCGCACGCGCGTCGCTGACCGGCAGATCCGTCACCGCGGTCAGCCGGCACTGAACATGGCGGCCGAGAACGGCACGACCCGCGACATCTCGAACATGCCCGTCTGGGACCTGTTCAAGTCGCCGGTCGACGTCGCATCGATCAACTCGTCGACCAATGCGCTCTACGCGCTCGAGCAGTTCGAGCCGCCGGAGAAGAAGCCGACACCGCCGCCGCCTCCGCAGGCCGAGGCGATCACCCGAACGGACCTCGCTACCGGCGAACCGAACATCGCGCTCGCGCGATTCTGAGAAGGAGGCCCGCCTTGCCCGAGATCGGATACCAGGCGGACGCCGGCCTCTCTGGATGGGGTGCCATCGCCGAGGAGACGCACGAGACCAACCCGGATCTGATGTGGCCGGAGTCGAACAACGTCTACGACCGCATGCGGCGAGAGGACCCGCAGATCAAGTCCGTGCTCCGCGCGGTCACTCTGCCGATCCAGCGCACCGAGTGGGTCATCGACGGCACCGGGTGTCGTGACGAGGTCACTGAGCTCGTCGCGGCCGATTTGGGGCTCGGGATCAAGGGTGTGCCCTACACGGCGCCGCTGCGCACGCGTGGTCGGTTCTCGTGGACGGAGTTCCTGCGTCTGGCGCTGCTCGAGCTGCCGTACGGCTACTCGTTCTTCGAGCAGGTGTACCAGGCGCTGGACGGTCGCGTGCGGCTCTCGAAGCTGGCATGGCGGCCTCCGCGCACGATCATGGACATCGAGGTCGCGAAGGACGGCGGCCTGGTCGCGATCAAGCAGCGCGGCACGGGCATCGGTGGCCGCGACGTACGCATCCCGGTCGACCGTCTCGTCGCGTTCGTGAACGAGCGCGAGGGCGCGAACTGGCTCGGTGAGTCGCTCCTGCGCCCCGCGTACAAGATGTGGCTGCTGAAGGACCGCGTGCTGCGCATCCAGGCTCTGACCGCCGAGCGCAACGGACTCGGCATGCCCGTGTACACCGGCGCCGAGCTGCCCGAGAACGCGAACGAGTCCGAGCGTGAGGCGTGGCTGAAGTCCGAGAAGGAAGCCGGGCTCACACTCACGAAGAACTTCCGCGCGGGAGAGGCCGCCGGCGCATCCATCCCCCCGAAGGCGAAGCTCGAGCTGATCGGCGTGACGGGGAAGCTGCCCGACACCGACAAGCCGATCCGGTACTACGACGAGCAGATCGCTCGCGCGGTGCTCGCGCACTTCCTGAACCTCGGCACCGAGACCGGGTCGTGGGCGCTGGGGTCGACGTTCGCGAACTTCTTCACCGACTCGCTGAATGCCGTCGCGCAGCACATCGCCGACGTCACGCAGCAGCACGTCATCGAAGACCTCGTGGACCTCAACTGGGGTCCGAACGAGCCCGCGCCGCGCATCGTGCCGGCTGCGATCGGCGAGCAGCAGCAGATCACCGCTGAGGCGATCAAAGCGCTCATCGACTGCGGTGCACTGTCGCCCGATCCTGCGCTCGAGGCGTTCCTCCGCGAGCGCTGGGGGATGCCGGTCAAGCCCGCGGTGCCTGCCGGCGGTGACGTCCCCGACGACGCCGAGGGACGCGCTCGGGCACGCGCAGCCGTCGAGGCCGCCCAGAAGGGGTACCTCGCTACGGACAAGCCGCCCCTCCGCCAGGAGGAAGTCCGCGAGCTGATCCGCCGCGCGGGCGCCGACTGGCTCGAGGGCGACGGCCCCGACGTGAACCGCATCGCATCAGCAGAGCCCGAGGAGGCCGCATGAACCCGTTCCGACCCGCAGGGCGCGCCAGCGTCGAGCGGACACCGATCCGTGCTGAGCTGCCGACCGCGAAGACCTCCGGGTCGACGGCGACGCTCCGCCTGTACGACCCGATTGACAGTTGGGGCGAGTGGTGGGGTGTCTCTGCGAAGGAGTTCACCCGCGTGCTCGACGAGCTGCCGGACGACATCACGGAGATCCGCCTCCTGATCAACTCGCCCGGTGGTGAGGTGTTCGAGGGCATCGCGATCATGAACGCGCTCCGCGCGCATCCGGCGAAGATCACCGCGGTCGTCGAGGGCATCGCGGCGTCGTCGGCATCGTTCATCGCCGCGGCTGCCGACGAGCTCGTGATGATGCAGAACAGCCAGCTCTACATCCACAACGCGTGGGCGATCGTCCTCGGCGACGCCGCCGACATGCGCGACGTCGCCGACGAGCTCGAGACGTCGTTCGACCGGAACATCGCGAGCGTCTACGCCTCGAAGTCCGGCGACTCGGTCGAACACTGGCTCGCCGAGATGGACAAGGACCGCTTCCTGACGGCTGAGGAGGCCGTCGCCGAGAAGCTCGCTGACCGGATCGAGGGCGTCGGTGACGCTGAGGCCGCGAAGGCGAAGTTCGACCTGTCGGTGTTCGCGCGATCAGACGGCCGCCGTGCCGCCGCGCGAGCCGACTCCAAGACCCCGGGCTCGTCCGAGCCGGGTAACCCCAGAGAAACGGAGAAGCTCAACATGAGCGACACCTTCCTGGCCAGTGTCCGTGATCGGCTCGGCGTGACCGATGCCGAGGCCCCCGAAGAGACGGTTCTCGCCGCTCTCGACGAGGCCCTCACGGAGCAGGTCGACCCCACCGATGCGGCCCCGGCTGCCTCGCTCCCCGAAGGCACGATCGTCGTCGACAAGACCGCTCACGAGAAGCTCGTGAACGACGCTGCCGCTGGCCGCCGCGCCATGGATGCGATCGACAAGCAGCGTCGCGACGGCCTCATCGCCGCGGCACTCGCTGACGGACGCATCACCGCCGACTCGCAGGCCTCCTGGCGTGCGCAGCTCGACACGAACGAGGACGGCATCGCGCCGATCCTCGCGTCCCTGCCGAAGAACACCGCGGTGGCCGTCGAAGAGATCGGGCACTCCGACTCGGGCGTGCTCAGCGCCGAGGACGCGGCGTACACCGCGATCTTCCCGACCCCGAAGGAGGCCTGACATGGTCGCCAAGTCCTACCTGCCCCTGTTCCGCCCGGGTGACACCGTCACCTTCGGCGTCACGACGGCGGTGGCCGCCGGCCAGGTCGTCGAGCTCGGCACTGCCGACTCGTCGGTCGCACCGGCCGCTGCGGCATCCGCGAAGGTGGTCGGCGTCGCCGGCCACGACGCGGCCGTCGGCGACAAGGTCACCGTCGAGGTCGCCAAGCCCATCCACGAGCTGAAGGCCGTCGGTGCGATCACCCGCGGCCAGCGTCTCGAGACCGCAGCAGCGGGTGGCGTGCGAACGCTCGCCGCCGGCACCGCCGTATTCCTCGCCATCACGTCCGCCGCGGACGGTGCGCTCGTGCGCGCCATCCAGCTCTGAGAAAGGAGAGCACGATGCAGACCTACCCGCTCACCCCGAGCCAGCTCGCCACCGTTTCGGCGACCGAGCTGATCGCGTTCATCAAGTCGCCCACGCTCGTCGCTCGCCGTCTCGGCGAGATCCTGCAGGCGCAGCAGTTCCTCGGGAACTTCCTGCTGCAGGGGCGCTTCACGATCACGGGCGGCGCCATCGCCGTCCCGATCAACGAGGTCATCCGCACCGTTCGCGGTGCGGAGGTCGTCGCCCCCGGCGCTGAGTACAAGCTCACGCCGATGTCGCAGGAGGAGTACGAGTTCTACTCCGCAGTGAAGGAGGGCCTCGGCACCGAGGTCACGGACGAGCAGATCGGACGGCTTCTGCGGCAGCCGATCGACGACGCGTTCACCTTCCTGCAGACGGAGCTGGTGTTCTCGGCGAACGACTTCGCGATGGGCGTCATCGCGGCGTCGATCACGAACACGGTCGCCGCATCCGGCCCCTGGACCACGGGCAAGCAGGTCTACAAGGACGCGCTGCGCGTGAAGGCAGCCGTCCGCCGGCAGAAGCTCGGGTTCGACATCGACACCGTCGTTCTCCCGTCCGAGCAGTACGCCGAGGTCATCCCCGAGCTCCTCGACATCCTCCCCAAGGACAGCGGTCAGGCTCTGACCGACTCGTTCCCCACGGTGGGCGGCATCACGTGGATCTCGGATGACGGCGACGACCTGCCCGATCCGCTGTTCGTGGACCGCCGCCGCCTCGGTGGCATCGCTCGCGAGCAGATCCCCACGCCGGAGATGCGTCACATCGGTGGCGACACCGGTGTGGAGGTCGCGACGATCCGGGTCCCGGAGGCGGAGAAGACACGCCTCCACGCTCGCAACGTCCACGTGCCGATCGTCACGAACCCGCTCGCCGGGTTCTACGTCACCGGAACGGAGGACTGACCCATGGCTGAGCAGCATGTCGTGACAGCAGCGTTCGTGAAGGTGTCGATCGGCTCACCGACCGGGAACCGTGTCGCGGTGCACCTGCGTCGCGGCGACATCGTCCCTGACGGTGTCATCGAGTCGCAGCTCGAGCACCTGGTCGACCGTGGCCTCGTCGAGGTCGAGGTGATCGAGGACGCCGAGGAAGCAGAGCCCGAAGGTCTCGACGAGGGCGTCTACAAGGGCGTCAACGTGCCGGATCTGAAGGCCGACCTCGCGAAGCGCAACGAGGGCCGTGAAGGCGAAGCCGTCATCGCGCCCGCCGAACCGGGCAACCGCCCGCAGATCGTCGCCGCGCTCCTCGCGGACGACGAGAAGCAGAAGTAAGTCAGACAGGGGGCGATGATCATGACGATCACCCACGACAAGGTGGGCCAGGACGAAGACCTCGCACGCGAGATCCTCGTGAACGCTCGGACCATCGCCCCCTGCATCTTCTCCTTCGAGGATGACTCGGAGGATCAGAAGGACGCGCTGGCGATTCTGAAGCGCGTCTACAAGGACATCGCTGGACGCGGGTCCCGCCTGGTGGCGACGCAGCGCATTGGTACGGCCGCGGTCGGCTACAGCACGGCCGTCACGTCCGCGTTCCAGGGAGACCCCGGCCGGAACCTGCGGTCGCTCTGCGGCGCCGCATCCGCTGCGGGCCTTCCTGTCGGCAGCTTTCCCACCGAGCGCGCACTGGCGCGGGTGTGGCCTGAGACGTACTAGGAGGACCCCATGCAGACGATCCGCGACCCGAAGACGGGTCTTGTGATGACGGTGCCCGATGAGGTCGCCGCCCACTACGTCGCCTCGCGGGGGCCGGTAGAGGATGACTCGCCGGTCCCCGCTGAGCCACAGAAGCCCGCGCCGAAGCGCAAGCGCACAAGGAAGCGCTGATGGAGTTCCCGTACGGCACGGACGTCTACAGACTCCGCCCGAAGCAGATCTGGGACGAGGCATCGGAGACGATGAAGGCCGGCGACTGGTCCGATCCGGACGAGACGCTGCTGCCTGGCGTGCACGTCGAGCAGTCCTCGACATCGACCGTCGGCGACGCGACCCGTACTCAGGCGCTCGAGTCTCTGTCGGTGTACATCCCCGACGGTGTGACGGTCGATCTGACGAAGCTGGACCGCATCCGGGTGGGGGCAGAGGGCGCCCCGGTCTACACGATCGACGGCATCCCGTACGCGCCGCGCAACCCGTTCACCGGGTGGATGCCGGCGCGCGAGGTTCCTCTCGGAAGGGCGGTGGGCTGATGGTCAAGATGAACGATCGCTTCTTCGATGACCTGCTCGTCTCGCCCGAGCTCGAACGCCACGTGACGCAGGTCACGGAAGCGATCGCAGAGGACGCACGCAGCCGAGCGCCCGTCGAGAGCCACGACTACCAGAACGGCATCCGCACATCGGTGAAGCGCCAGAAGCGCATCGTCGGCCTGGTGCAGGCATTCGACTGGAAGTCGCTGATCATCGAGGCGCGCTTCGGCGTGCTCGTCCGATCCACGAGGGCGGTGGTGGGGCGTGGTCGCCGTCAGGGACGCTGACGTCGCCCTGTTCCTCTGCCGAGATCTCCGCCGGCACCTCACCGAGCACCCTGAGCCGGACTTCAAGGTCGCCGACGGGTGGATCGCGAAGGCCGAGTGGGATCCGGAACGCAACCCGCGTCCGAAGCCGCCGCTGTGGCAGGTCGTGTTCCGTGACGACGGCACCGACGACGTTGAGCTGCACGTCGGATCGTCCTCGATCGGCGCCTCGGTGCTCGCAGGGAGCAAGGACAACCCGGACCCTGCCGAGCGCCTGGCGCGCCTGGTGAAGACCACCCTCAAGCAGACTCCGCGTGTCGAATCGGGTAACCCGATCGCCGCGGTCGAATCCTGTCTCGGTCCGTACGCCGTGACGGAAGCATCCACGTACGCGCGGCAGTACATCGCTGTCGTGTTCTCGGTCGTCGGCGACCCCGTCTGACGGTCTTTCCATCCATCTGAGCCCTCGCAACTGCGGGGGCTTTCGTCTTGAAAGGACACACATCATGCCTGATGCACAGGGCAATGATCTCGGGGCCGTCTTCGTACCCGTGACCGGATTCCTCGGCTACGCGCCGGCCGGTACCGCGGTGCCGTCGTCGCTCGAGCTCTCCAACCCCGCGTTCGTTCTCCCCGTCGCGGTGAAGAAGGTCGGCCTGATCAAGCAGGACGGCGGCTTCGAGTGGACGGGTGAACCGTCCGGCGACGCGATCGAGTTCTGGCAGGACGGCTACAAGCTGCCCTCTGGCCTCGTGGAGGCGACGCTCGCGGTCACGCTCGCGCAGACCGACCCGATCGTCCGTGAGCTGATCTGGGGCAAGGCTCCGGACGCGAACGGTGTGATCGATGTCGAGCTCGCGTCGAACATCAACACCTACTTCCTCGTCACGGAGGAGGTCGCGAAGAACGGTGTGATCCGTCGTCGCGTCTCCCCGAACTGCACCGTGCAGACGGTGAAGGAGGACAAGTCGGAGCGTGGCACCGTCCAGGGCTACGCCGTGACGTTCAACACGCAGCGCTCCGCCGCCATCGGCAACGCGCACTTCCGCGAGGCGATCATCCTCGCCGACGCAGAGCCCCCCGAGGAGGGCTGACAGACCGCGGGGCGCTGGTACGTGGATGCACCAGCGCCCCGCTCCTACCCATCGCATCCACACCGTCTGAAAGGCATCCACCATGACCACTTCCACGGCCAAGAAGGGCACGCCCACCCCGAAGCGCACGAGCACGTCGCGCAGCGCGGTCCCCGGCCCGAAGCCCGAGTTCCACCTGATCGGCGATCTCCTGCACTACCAGGCGCCGAAAGCCAAGATCGAGATCGTCGTCGACGTCGATCCGCCGTTCACGATCCTCGAGACGATCCTCGACGATGACGCCCTCGCGGACGAGGCTGCGCAGTTCAAGATGCTGCTCACGCTCCTGAACGACGAGGAGAACCTCGCGAAGATCCGCCAGCTCCGCACCTCGGAGTTCTTCTCGCTCGCGATGCGCACGATCGAGGAGATCCAGAAGCGCATGGGCGTGAGCCTGGGGGAATCCGATGGCTCCTCGGAGAGCTCGGAGGAGAGCACCGAGAAGCCCTGATCTGGGACCTCCGGCGCTACCTCGGATACGGCCCTGCGGACATCCGTGCGGGCCGTATCCCCGTCGCGGAAGCGATCGCGCACGTGCGGCAGCTGGACCTCGAAACGGGGTCTCATCACTTCGCATCGCGGATGGGGCTGCGGTGGGCGTCGTCGATCACCGAGTCGGCGGTCATCGTCCACGCGGAGATGTTCGCGAACGCGAACCGTGACCGCAAGGTGCAGCCGGAACCGATCCGTTTCCCGTCTCCTCTCCCTGAGCGGGAGGACGAGACGCAGGCGACGGACGAAGAAGTCGAGCAGGCGCGCGCCGTGCTGAAGAAGTACACGATGTTCGCCGAGTAGGCGTCCCAGAGGGGGTGGGGGATGTCTCAGGTTGCCGTCGCAGAGGTCCCGGTCGTCCCCGTCCTGAAGGGTCTCCGTCGTGGGATCCGCAACGAGGCCGAGCTGGCCGAGAAGGATGCCTCTGGGGTCCTTCGGCGTGGGCTCACGCGCTCCGCGACGGAGTCGGGTGCTGCGGCTGGTCGGGGTCTTCGTCGGGCGTTCACAGCGTCCGCTGGGACTCTGACCGGCCAGCTCACGAAGCAGATGACGGTCGACGTCGCGAAGGCGGCGCAGGCGGTCGGTGCGTCCCGCATCCGTGAGGCGGACGCCGCTGGTGCGGTGCGTGTCGCGGAGGCTCAGCTCGCCGAGGCGCGCAGTAAGTATGCGGCGGGCTCGTCGCAGGTCGTGCGCGCTGAGGAGCGCGTCGCCGCCACCCAGCGCCGCTTGGAGACCCAGGCTGACGCGACCCGCAGCGCGCTGGACCGTCTGAACGCGGCACAGCTGCGTCTCGCCGACGCGACTGCGCTCGCTGACTCCGCTGTTCGTGGGGGAGGGTTCTCCGAGTTCCGCCGCAACGTCGCCGACCTGCTGGCGCCGGTGACCGCTCTCACGCGTGGCGTCGTCGGTCTCGCATCGCGCGCTCTCAGCCCGCTGGTGTCGCGGCTGCAGACGGTGGGACGTTCCATCGGTTCGAACGTCGCCGGCGCTTTCGGTCGAGCTACTGCCGGAATCCGTGACTTCGGCACGCAGATTGCGTATCGGGTCGTGTCGCCGCTCGCCGCGGCCGAGAACTTCGTCCGTGCGCGCTTCGGCCCGCAGCTCGCCGCGATCGGCCGGATCGCTGCACCGATCGGGCGCTCCTTCCAGGGGGCGTTCGGACTCGCCACTCAGGCGCTGCGCGGTGCCGGTGGAATGGTCTCGCAGGTCGGGTCTGGGATCGCGTCCGCGTTCTCGTCTGCGATGTCCGCTGTGCGTCGTACAGCGTCCGATGCGGCCACGGCTGTGTCTTCGACGTTCAAGACCGCAGGAGTGGCCGTAGCGGCCGCGCTGGGGGCATCCCTGGTCGGCGGGTTCAGCCGCCTCTCCGGGCTGGAGACCGCTCAGGCCCGAATGGCCGGTCTGGGGCTCTCCGCTGAGGAGACGGCCCGTGCGATGGACATCGCGAACAAGTCGGCCACGGACACGGCCTTCTCGCTCGACGAGATGGCATCCGCTGCTGCGCTGGCGCTCACGGGCGGCGTCGCAGAGAGCGACCTCGCCGGGTACCTCGACACGATCAAGAACACGGCGACGGCATCAGGGGCGCCCCTGCAGGAGATCGCTTCGATCTTCGGCAAGGTGCAGACCGCGGGACGCGCGTATTCCACCGAGATCAACCAGCTCGCCGACCGCCAGATCCCGATCTGGAAGGCCCTGCAGGACGAGATGGGAACGACAGCCGAGGAGACTCGGAAAGCGGTCGAGGCCGGGAAGGTCGACCTCGGAACGTATCAGCGTGCTGTGGACTCCGCCGTCGGCGGCATGGCCGACGACATGGGCGGCACGACGACGTCGATTATCCGCAACACGCGCACGGCCCTGTCGCGCTTCGGCGCGGCGCTGCTCGGCGGCGTCTACCCGATCATCGGCCCGCTGTTCACCACGATCCGGAAAGGCATCGACGCCGCGACCGCGGCCGTGAAGCCCCTGTTCGACGCGCTCGGCGGGAAGCTCCAGGGCACCGTCCTGCCCGCGCTCGAGCGTCTGAACACCGTTTTCGACCGCATCAAGCAGTCGTTCTCCGGTGGGATGACGCTCGATCTCGGTGGGGTCACGGGTTCCCTTGCGGTGCTCGCGCCCATCATCGGTGCGCTGGTCGGATCTCTGGGGCCGCTGCTCGCGCGCCTTCCGCTGCTGAGCGGTCTGTTCGCGGGCACCACAGCACCGGTCGGTCTGCTCGCGGGTGCGCTGTTCGCGCTGTTCGCGGTGAACCCGGACACCCTGCTCGCGGGGTTCGAGTCCCTGGTGCCGGCGATTGGTGGGATCGTCGAGAAGCTGCTCTCGTCGCTGACGGGGCTGCTCGCGAACGTCGTCCCGGGGATGATCGCCACGCTGGCGGAGAACGCGCCGATGCTCGTCACCGGCGTCGTGAACGTCATCCTCACGCTCGTCAACGCGATCGTCGGCGCTGCCCCTGGGCTGCTCGGCGCGGTGGTGGGGATCATCCCCGCTCTGATCAGCGCGCTGCTGGGGATGCTGCCTCAGATCATGAACGCAGGCCTCCGGCTGTTCACGGGTCTGATCGACGCGCTCGTGACCGTGGTGACGATGATCGTGAACTCGCTGGTCACGCTGCTCCCGCAGGTGATCACAGCGATCGTCGAGATGCTGCCTCGCCTCATCGAGTCCGGGATCAGCCTGTTCCTCGGGCTGGTGACGGCACTCGTCGAGGCGATCCCGAAGGTGATCACGGCGCTCGTTGCCGCGCTGCCGCAGATCCTCACGGCACTCGTGAACGCGATTCCTCTCCTCATCGAGGCAGGGATCAACCTGTTCATGAGTCTGATCCAGGCGCTGACGACCGTGCTGCCGCAACTGATCACATCGCTGATCGGGATGCTGCCGACGATCATCACCGCGCTGGTGTCGATGATCCCCACGCTGCTACTCGCGGCCGTCGATCTGTTCATCCAGCTCGTGCAGGCGATCCCTGTGGTGCTCCCGCAGTTGATCACGTCGATCGTGGGCATGATCCCGACGATCATCTCGTCACTGCTCGGCATGATCCCTGTGCTGATCGAGGGCGCGGTGCAACTGTTCCTCGCGCTGGTGCAGGCGATCCCGCAGATCATTCCTCCGCTGATCGAGGCGTTGTTCAGCCTCGGCCCGGAGATCGTGGGCGCGATCCTTGCGATCGTCCCCGAGCTGGTCGACGCGGGGGCTGCTCTGATCCAGGGGCTGATCGACGGCGTGATGTCGATGTTCGGTTCCATCGGGAACGCGTTCGGCGACGTCATGGACTTCATCGGCGGGTTCTTCCCGCACTCACCTGCCAAGCGCGGCCCCTTCTCGGGGTCCGGGTGGCGGCGGGTCGCGGCCGGTGGTGAGGCGCTCGTTGAGCAGTTCGCCGCTGGTGCGAACGGCGCACGCGCGGCGCTGCAGCTCGATCAGGCTGTGCAGCTCGCGTCCGCATCGGTGGGCGTCAGCGGTGCTCCTGGCGGTGGCAGTGGCGCTGGCGCGGGCGTGGCGACGTCTGGGCCGCAGGTGAGTCAGGTCAATCATTACGACAAGACGGATCCGCGTGAGGCTGCCGAGCTCGCGACTCAGCAGCTCGCAGCGATCGTGAGGAGCGTCTGATGCTTCAGCCGTTGTGGGTTCATGCCGATGGAGTGGAAATCCTCGCCCGGCCCCGCGACTTCCCTTCGGTGATCGAGGGGTTGTTCGTGGGGCCGGATGGCCTGAACGGGTGGGAGGACGGTGGCGGTGATGTTCGCCGCGAATCCGTGGAGCGTCCCGCATCGATTGGAGAGTTCGATCTTCCGGTGTACGAGGGCCCGTTGGTGTTCTCGATGGAAGGGCACGCGCTCGCGCAGAGCGAGCAGCAGCTCGCAGTGCTGCGTGACCGGGTGACTGGCGTCGGATATGGCGGACGTCGCTTCAAGGTCGCCGTGGGGCTGCAGGGGCGCGAGCTGTGGACGTGGGTCCGCCGCGGATCGAAGCCGACGTTTCGGGACACAGGGCGGCGGGGCAGACTTCTGCAGGCATCGTTCATGCTGCAGTTCGTCGCACCGATCCCACGTCGATACGGGCAAGAGCGTCTGGTACCAGCAGGAGAAGCAGCGGTGAACCGTGGCAATGAGGAGGCCGTTCCACGCCTGCTCATTGGCGCCGGCGCTGGCGGGTACACGGTCACAGGTCCTGGTGGGCGGGTGATCACCGCGAATGCGAACGCGCCAGCGGCGGCGCACTTCATCGACTTCTCGACCGGTGGTCTGTTCAACGCTGCGGGTGGGCGGGTGCCGAACGCGATCACGGTGTGGCAGCCGTGGAAGATCCCTCCCGGGTTGCCGGGTGTGGTCGCGACGATCTCGACCTCCAGGTCTCTGACTCAGGCGTACCCAGACACGTTCAACTGAGGGGGCAGCATGGCCGAATACCAGGCGTACACGTGCGACTCCGTCGGGAACGTCTATGACCGGATCCCGTTCTCGGCCGCGAACTTCAGCAGCCTGCTCTCCGCGGGTGATTCGGGGTCGTCGATCACGATCCCGCTGGATGGGACGTTCACGAAGACCGAGATGCGCAACCACTTCCGGTCGCTGTCGCGGATCATCGCGATCGAGAATAACCGGAAGATCGAGTACCTCGGATACATCACTGGCAAGGGGTACCAGCGGGGGAAGTCGCTTCTGACGCTGCCGCTGCGTGACGTCTGGTTCCAGTTCCCGGCGCGGTTCGCGTTCAACCACAACCACCCGAACGTGGCGGAGTGGTCCGAGGAGATCACCGGCAGCCTGGCCTACCAGGGCGCTCGCGCGATCGAGTTCGGTCGCACCGGCCCGGCATCGCCGACGGCTGACATGCCCGTCACCCTGCCCGGGGGATACCCCGGCGCGAGCAGCACCCGTCCGTTCTACGGCTACATGCTCGAGCGGGTCGACGGGGTCCTGACCGAGTTGATGGACAGCGGCCTCGACATCTTCATGCGTCCACGGTGGTCGACGATCGACTCTCAGGTCGACTGGGTGTATGAGGCGGGACCGGCCTGGGGTTCGGGTGTCTCGCACGAGTTCTTCGTCACCGCGGAGCAGGCCGGGGTGGTCGCGTTCTCCGAGACCGAGGACGCACTGCGCGTGACGAACAACGCGTACCGGGTCGGTGAGGGCTCCGAGGTCGACATGCTCGTCCGATCGAACCGGAACCTCACGTCGCTGTACCCGCTGCGAGAGAGCGCCACGATGTCGAAGACCGTGACGAAAGCGGACCAGCTGAACCGACTCGTGAACGGCGACCTGTCGATCTACGAGCAGCCGACCGTGCAGTGGCAGTTCGCCGTCTCCGGCGATCACCCGATCGCCGTCGGCGATACAGCACGGCTGTACTTCAACGACGACCTGTGGATCGCTGACGGGTGGCATGAGCGGCGCGTGGTGAAGGTCGACAAGGCCCGCCCGGGCCCGGACATCAAGACGATCAGCGTGCAGCCGACCGGGGGTGCCTGAGATGGGTGTCGACCACCTCGGCGGCGACGGGCTCGCGCAGCAGTTCGCGAAGATCTGGGCCGCGATCCGCGACATCTCGAAGGCGACTTTCCAGAACGCGTCGATCGGACGCGGCGGCCTTCGTGTCTACGGCGGCGGTTGGATCCGCATCGAGGACGGCGGGCTCGCTATCACCGGCACCCAGACGGTGTCCGGTCGCCTCGAAGGCAACGGGGTGCTCGACTGGGAGGGCACGGTCTACTTCCGCGGGCCGACCGGAGTGCAGGGCAACTTTGCAGTGTCGGGGGCAACGACACTCTCCGGCGCCGTCACCCTGAACAACAACCTGACCCTCGGGACGGGGCGCATCACTGCTGGCCCGATCACCATCGACCGGAACGGCAGCTACGGCGGTCGCATCTACTCGAGCGGCACCCTGCTGCTCGATGCGGCCACGAGCGTGGTGTCCGGTTCGTCGTTCCAGGCGATCGGCAGCATCTCTGCGATCGGGAACGTCACCGCCACGGGGAACATCTTCGCGGTGGGGGATATCGGCGGCGGCTCGAAGTCGTTCTGGATCGACCACCCGACGAAGCCCGGGAAGCACCTGCGGCACGGATCGCTCGAGGGGCCGGAGCACGGCGTCTACTACCGCGGGTCCGTCACGTTCGACGAGGACGGTGAAGCGACGTTCGCGCTCCCGGACTACTTCACCCCGCTGGTCTTGTCCGACGACGAGCCCACGGTGCAGGTCACGCCGATCGGACGGCCGTTCCTCGCTGGCGCTGAGCGTGTCGCTGAGGGCGCCGTGACGATCTACGGCGATCCGGGCCGCGAGGCGCACGTCACCGTGACCGCAGCGCGTGAACGGTTCGACATCGAGCCGGACAAGGTCGAGCCCGAACCGGTCGCGTGGCCGTGGCCACCGCCAGCACACGACGAAGACGAGGAGTGACACATGGGCGGCTTCACGAATGGGCGCTTCCCGCTCAGCATGCTCGTGCATCTCGGCGGGAAGATCTACCTCCCGGCTGGCACCGCGGCACGTTGGCGGTGGATGGTCGCTCAGGCTCTCGCGAAGTACGGCGTCCTGCTGTACGTCACCCCCGGGTGGAACGGGTACCGGCCATACGACATCCAGGTCGAGTACCGCCAGGAGCTCGGCAACTGGGCGGCGGTGCCTGGCTACTCGTCGCACGGACTGATCTACCGGGGGAAGACGGTAGCCGCGGTCGACGTCGCGAACTGGGCGGACCTCGCTCCGGGCAACACGGCGCTCGCATGGTCGCGATTCAAGGCCCTGTGCCGCCTCGCTGAATTCACGGTCGACTTCGTCACGCCGCAAGAGCTGTGGCACATCGGCGACTTCAACGACGTGTGGACCGTCCCCGGGTTCGCATCCCTCACACCCGCACCACCCCCCATCCCTCTACCGGAAGGCAAGACCATGGCTGACGTCAAGCAGATCCACTGGATGAAGGACGCGAAGACCGTCGGCGGTCGCGCGCTGATCATCCCCGGCACGGCCTGGGCGCTGCCCTTCGTCGAGTCGGGTAACACGTACGCGAACCGCACCGCGAAGCAGTTCGCGACAGGGGACAGCGAGGAGTACACCAAGAGCCTCTTCGACGCGTTCCTGTCGGCTGCTGCCCGATGCGCTCCCACCACGGTGCGCGTCGAAGTCGTAAACGCAGACGGCTGAGCGGTGGAGATCGTCGCAACGCTCGGCGGCTGGGGCGTTGCGCTCGTCATCGCGGTCATCGCGCTGCTGCCGAAGAAGGGCTCACTCGAGCACCAGATGATCGACCAGCAGCAGGAACGCATCGAGAAGCTCGAAGGCCGCCTGGACGCGCTCGAGCCCGCACTCGCCTGGTACCAGCGACGCGACGTCGCATGGGAACGCCGCGAGGCGCAACTGATGAGCGGCGCCGAGCGCGGCGAGTACCCACCCTGGCCGGCGCGCGTCGGCATTCTCGCGGAGGAGAAGAAGCATGACTGACACCGAGGCGCTGCTGAGCGCGTCTGTGCGTGAACGCCGACGCCTCGTGCTCGTGTTCTCCGTGCTGCTCGCGCTCGTCACGGGCGCGCTGACCCTCGGATGGGTCGGAGCGTGGAACGGCCGCGAGGCGTGGCACGAGCAGGCGATGACCTGGCAAGACCGGTACGTCGAGCTCTACGACGAGTTCACTGTCGCGACGGGCGAGGAACCCGACGCGCCGGAGCCGTCGATCGTCGCGAACCAGGGACCGCAGGGAGAGCCCGGCCAGCCTGGTCCTCCTGGGACGGTTGGGCCCGCGGGCAAGGACGGCGGCCGCGGCCTTCCTGGTGAAGCAGGGGAACCGGGAGCAGCCGGTGACAAGGGCGACGCCGGGGAGCCCGGACAGCCTGGCACCACAGGCACGCAGGGTGCGACGGGCACTCAAGGCCCGGTCGGTCCCACAGGCCCGCAGGGAGCAACCGGCGCGCAGGGTCCAGAGGGCCCCGCAGGACCGACCTGCCCCGACGGCTACACCGCGACCCTCGCCTGGGTCGCGATCTCCGACTCCGAGTTCGACATCCCCCGACAGCAGCAGGCGCTCGTCTGCATCCCCACACCATCAGGAGAGATCCCATGAACAAGATCTGGTTCCCGCTTCAGCGCGCCATCCGCACGGCCATCGCAGTCATCCTCGCGTCGGTGACGATCCTCGCGACCACGGCAGCCCTCGCCCCGCAGATCCTCACCGCGGTGCAGGACGTCCTCCCGGGCCCGGTGGTTGCCTGGCTCTCTGGCGCGATCGTCGGTCTCACGGCGATCAGCGCCGCCCTCTCGCGCGTCATGGCGATCCCCGCGGTCGACGCATGGCTGCGCAAGTTCGGCGCCGGCTCCGCCCCTCGAACAGCGATCGTCTACAACTTCGCAGACGGCAGCACGCAGGGCCTCACGCGCCGCGAGTGGCGTGCGTTCGTAGACGCGGGGTCGACCGCCCCGCACCCTGACACCAAGGAGGAGTGATGGCTGCCGTCACCGTGACGGGGAACGCGTGGGACCACACCGGTTCCCCGATCCCCGCAGCGAACCGCCCCGAGTTGTGGTTCCGCCCGCTCGCGAACGAGGTCACCGGTGACGCACTTCTCGCCGGAGTCGAAGCGAAAGCAACGATGAACCTCACCACCGGCGCGTTCACGGTGCAGCTCATCGCCGAACCGTGGATCCGATACCGGCCGGTCCTGCGATGGCTGATCAACCCGCTCGAGTCCAACACGGAGATGTGGGCGTGGGGATACGCCGAATGGGATTGGACCTTCAACCCGTTCCCGGACGGCGGTCCGATCGGGGAACTCGGCGGACCTGACCTGTCCATCTTCTCGGTGCTGGTGGGCCTAACCTACCCGCCCGGATACCGGGGCTGGTGGCTGTACTCGCCCGCTGAGGGTGAAGAGATGCCCCTCGACGACCCCGACATCGGGGACTTACGGATTGTGAGCTGACATGGCTGATGAGAAGACGATCACGAACCTCCGCGGGCCCGCCGCGCGCATCATCGAGCTGAGCGCGACAACGCTATCCCCAGGGTCGCCCGCGACTGCCGCGATGACCGGCCCGGATCAGGCCCGTAGGTTCGCTCTGGGTATCCCTTCTGGACCGCGTGGGGTGCCCGGGTTGGATGGCGTCGCAACAGATGCCGCTGTCGGGGAATTGGTGGGTACGTGGGCGGCTCGGGATACCAGCACGGGCCTCGCGGTCGCTCAAGCTCTCGAGACGGCAGTCAGCACGGTGGGCACCATCCCGCCGAAGTTGCCTCGCGGCCGCATCCTGTCCCGTTTCCAGCCCGGGCACACGTGGGCGAACAATGCGGGCGGATGGTTGCCTTTCACGGACATCGTCGCGCACGGCTCCCAGTCCTGGGGGTTCACGTCGACTGCCTCGGCGGCAGAGACTCACGTGACGCGCATGGAGTTCCTCACGCCGGTGAACATTATCGGCAAGTCGGTGTTGGTTCGCGCGTACATCGAAGACCCCACCAAGGTGTCGAACTTCTCCGTCACGATGGACTCCGGGGCGACAGGTAACAGCAACACCACGACGTTCGGGCCGCTGTCGGTGCGTGCTGTCGATGGCGGTAAGTGGTGGGACTTCCTGTTCGGATATGGGCAGGCGTTCGATCAGATCGGTTCGCCGGATCGCACGTCGATGAAGCGCATCGGGATCAGTATCCGCACCTCCGCGGTGATCAACTTCCGTGTCAACAGCGTCGAGCTCGTCAGCGCGACCGAAGCGCTGCCGACCGCGATGCAGAAAGTCGTCATCCTCGAATCCGATGACGGCGATGGCACGAACGCGCTCATGCACAGGGTGATGAGCGAGTACGGGGCCCGCGGGACGATCAACATGATCGCCGAGAACATGGACCGCCCAAACCGACTCACCTACGCACAGCTGAAGGCCTGGCAGCGGAACGATGGATGGGATGTGCAGGCTCACGCCTACTACCTCACGACCCAGAACTTCCTCGCGCTCACCCCAGAACAGCTCGACGAGGAACTCGCATTGCTGCGCGCTTGGTGCCGCCGCTACGGGTTTCAGGGCGACTTCGTCATCTACCCGCAGGGTGGGTTCAACGACACCGTGCGCGCGATCGCGGCGAAGTACTTCCGGGGCGGTCGGACGGTGTACACGACCCCGGTGACAGTGCCGGGTGTGCGCCCGTACGCGATCGCGTCAATGTCGGTGCAGAACACGCACACCGTCGCGAACGTCACCGCCTACATGGACCAGGTCGTCAACAGCGGCGGCGCGGCCCACATCGTCTTCCATCACTGGGTGGAGGGCGACGCGCCCGCCGGCGACCCGATCGGCTGGGGAACGAACCAGCTGCGTTCGATCATCGAACACGGCATCGCACAGGGGTACACCTTCGCTACGTACAGCGAGGTCTATGGCGCACGATGAAAGGAACAACATGATCACCCTGCCCAGCGAAGAACACTGGATCGACCGCGACGTCGTCACCATCCCGGAGCCGGTGTGGCGGAACAGCGACGGCGACGAGTACATCGACGACCGTGCCGCCGACCCCGATGACGTGCAGGTCGGCCACCGCGACATCATCGTCGTGACCGGCACCCTCCAAGGTTCGTACCCGGAACTCGGCGACATCGAACCCGACGAAGAGGGCACGCTCTCCACCCGAGCGAACCGGACGTTTGTTGAGCCGCTCACATACTCGAGGCCTCCACAATCCCAAGCCGATACAGCAGGCGGGGAGTAATGATCGCGCCCCGCGTGGTCATAGACCTGAATGTGATCGACGGGACGGGGAGACGGTTGTTCTTTTGGGTGATGTCGTGGGAGACCAGCTCAGTGGGGGAGGCGCTGTGATCGCGTATGAGCCCGAAACTGGCGTCGCCGGAAACGCCAGAGTCGTGTCGATTCGCCCTGACCGCGACGTCGCCTTCCTTCGAGTCGACTGGGCGTCGATCGCCTCAGAAGCAGTTGTCGACGCCCAGTCCCCGCTCGAAATGCTTCGTCAGATCGTTCGGGGTATCGACAGCGACGATGCCAGCGGCGAGGGATGGTGGGAGACGTCGGCGGGTGCGGAGTTCGGTGCCGAGAAATTGCGTCAACTCGAGATTCTGGTCTCGTCGCTCGTCTGACCGGAAACGTGCGTGGCGCTAGATTATGCGCATGGGGGATCAGACACGTGAGGAGCTTGAGCAGCATCTCGTCGACACGCTCGAGTTCATGCAGGCCGCAAACGAGCGCTTCGATGCAGGTCGAGTGCAGTGGGCCAAGCAGCTAGCCGTCCATATTCGTCTGCTGGTGCATCACACGAAAAACTCGCACGCGCTTCTCGAGCAGCTCGACGTGCGTACGCGGTGGGGGTGGCTAGACGCAGCGAGCGACATCAATCCCCGCAACCTCGCGGCGACGCCGGGTCCGGTTGCGATGAGCATCGAGCAACCCGCCGAAGGGCAGCCGCTGATCGTCAACTATCAGCCAGACCTCGGATCTGTTCCGTCCGGGCCAGGCCGCAGATTGCGACGCTTCCCGGGCTGGTGGCAACGCCCCATCGTGCGCGACCTCTACAAGAATGAATTCACCCGCGAGGAGATCGTGCTCGCGGTCGCCAACAAAGACGGCGGTGCACACGTCGATCGCCGGCTTCCCGCTCGTCTGGACAACCTCAAGAACGGCGCATCTCTGGGACACCTCGCGTCGCTCGACTCTGACGGCAACATGCAGTTCGGCGTCCACGCGAACCTGGTTGAAACCGACACACCGGTGCCCGCGCTCGATAGCGAGCTGGGAATCGATCTTGTCCGTCAATCACCAATCCCGGCGCTCATTCGCCAGTTCAGCTACGAGGTGATTGAGACCGTCCGAGAGCGCGCGCCCGAGATATTCGCCCGCGTCCCTTTGGACGGCGAGCCCGAACCAGCAACTGAGTAATTGAAAGACCCCACCCAGTCTCCTCAGGGAGACGCTGGGTGGGGTCTTTTCGATGTTCTCGCTACGCTCGCGGCATGGACATATCGCTCATCAACGTCTTCGCGCAACAGATCATCACGCAAGCCCACGTCGCACTGCACGGCCGCGCGATCATGCACACACCTGCTGCACGCGCGAACGGAGCTGAACTGTGGCTCGGCGCGCAGCTGTTCTTGACCGGTAGTGGCAACATCGCGAAGGCGTTCTGGGGATCTGGGCGCGCGAAGGGGAAGCGGGCCGCAGAGCGTGCCGCGCTCCGCGAAGCACTTGGAGTTGCGGACGGCTCGGCCCTCGAAGACGTCACTCTGAGGAACAAGTTCGAGCACTTCGACGAGGCGATAGATGAGTGGTGGGGGAAGTCGACAAACCACAATTTCCTGGACCAGATGGCGTTCGCCCCTCACACAGTGCGGGGGCTCGAACCGATCGAGATGTTCAGGATGTATGACCCAGAGGCTGACGTTCTCTACTTCTGGGGCGAAGAGTTCCCGCTTAGGCACATCGAACGAGAGATCCGAGCGATTCTTGAAACAGCTCTGGCCTTCCGGCCGGGCCCCGGCATCTGGGTACTCGGCGAAGGTCGTTCTGAGTGATCCAGCACAGCATCGGATCAGGTCACTCTCAATCGTCGAGCAAGACGACGTTGCCCCATTCCCAGCGCCGGCATGTCTGGTCCTCGGCACCGGACTCGATGCCCTGCCGCCGGTAACAATCTCGACTGGCGCGACATCACCATCCGCCCGCTGCGACACAGAGACCTCCACTCAGCCTTCGGGCTGGGTGGAGGTCTCCCCTGCGGGGGAGTTGCGATATCGCTAGGGTCTCACTGTGGACGACGAAACGAAGGAGCCGTGAACGGGGGCGGCGAGGGGCAGCTGTCGCGGGATGAGTTGCGAGCTGGTGTGTCCAGCCTAAGTCGGCGCCTGGATAAGCACCTTCGCACGTGGGACGAAGGCGACGGTGACGCAGTCTTCGACGTCGCCGCCGTCACGCGCACACTCCTATCAAACGGCCGCGGCGACAAAGCGCTCGCCCGCTTATGCTCTCAGGAGCGTCTCGCTCCACCCAAGATCCATGTCGACTATCAGATTCCGCGCGAGGCGGAGGTGCGCTTCTCCTTCGGAGGCTTCCCCGCTGATCCGGATGGCATCATGACGCGCACGGGGTGGATCGGCACGATAGACCCGGGATTCGGGGTGCTCAGAGATGGCACCGCCGACCAGATGCCCCAATCATGGCGCGGTCCGGGAGAGATTGACGTATTTCGATGGCTGACGACGCCCTTCGTATCAATCAAGCTCCCCACTCAGAGACACCGCGAGGTGACGTGGGAGAAGCTCGTCTCGTCTTTCGGGAACGCCTACGGAGCGCATCTCGGGGTGGGGCACCCGGAAGAGCTCTCGCAGATCCGTCTGCTGTCAGGGCATGGTCGCAGCCTGGCTGAGCATGCGCTGTGGCTGTCCGCAAGCGTCGCCCTCAATGCCCTGGCTGAGCTATTGCCGCAGATCGGTGAGCAGCCGCCGCGGCGAAGGAAGTACGAGCACCCCGTGGCCTCGCTCCGGTCCGTGGTGATGATGAGTAACGAATCCGCAGCGTGGCAGCACTTCGCTGTCTCGCTCGGGTCCGGGCTCGGGAAGGCGGAGCTACTCCGGACCCCCTTTGCCGACAAGATGCTGATCGTCAACGCTGAAAGGACCGTGGGCATCGACGGGACGGTTAGCGACGTCGTATCCGGTTCCTACTCGTAGCGGTGACGGGGCTCGAACCCGCGTGGCCGACTCTGGTGTCTCCACCCACTCCCCGCTGAAAGACGGTTCACCGCTCGCGAACAGGTTAACACCGGGCCCGCGCCGAGCCTAGGAGCCTGTGTCGTGGGCGCTGTCACCCGCGGGTCGTACCTCGTACACCTGGGCTACGCCGAGGTCGGTGTCGATGACCTCGTCGGTCACAGTGGCGATGAACCCGCCGGCGACGGGGACAGTGCTGCCGAGGCCGGGGTTCCCTCTGCCCGTGGTGACGATCGATACGTCGGCGTGACGTGCGCTCGTTCCGGCGGTCTTCGCCTACCCCACCTGTTCACAAGGTCTCGGGGAAACTGCAGCTAGGGCACAGGTGTCTCGTTGGCATCAACAAGAGTGATTCCGGGTCGAACAGCGAGCTTCGGATGCCCCATCCAGTCGCGCCCGACGATATGCAGCTCTGGGAACTGCTCTTGGTACATCCTGGCGACGCGAGCGTTCTGTGCAGCGATGACGAAGTCGCTCCCAATCAACGGTCGGACCCAGTCTTTGACCGCCTGACGCATTGCCGGCGCTGACTTCGCGCCGAACGTGCGCCCATGGTTGCGGAGGGAGAGCGATCGCCGCCGGCGGAACACCGCATCAACGCAGACTTCCGCATCGTTGGACAGCAGCACCCGCCGGTTCGGGTCGAGCAGCCTGAAGACATTCAGCCCCACCAGTACAACGCCTGCCCCGCCTGCGCATACGGCGACGAAGAACGCTGCCAACCAGAGCGCTGCACGCCAATCCAGAAGTGAGAGAATGCCGAGCGCGAACGCGAGAAACGAGAGTGACGCGATCGTCGACCATCTGAGAGGCTTCGACTTCCAGACGAGGAGCACCTGGACCGACAGCGTGATCAGCATCAAGGGCCAGTAGTCTCGCCATGAAGCGACTCTGCATCCTGCAGGAACGGAATCGGGGAGAACCGCCATTACCGAGACTCCCGATAGGTGTTCAGATCAGGTCCATCGAACTCGGCGGGCATCTCGACATCACGAGCCTGTTGCACGTGGCCGCACTCCGGGCACTTCCACCCGCCGCGGATGTCCCGCATGACCACGTCATCATCAGGGCAATGGGGCTGCGTCCCCTCAAGCTCATCCATGCGGAGAGCCTAGACCTTCACTCATCGTCAGCGATGCGTCGCATGATTGGCTCTCAGGTTACGAGCAAGGCGCCGATGGCTCCAGCTGCTGTGACGATCAGTGCTGAATGGCCGAAGAGCTTCAAGTAATCCTGCCGGGTGGCATTCTTCGTGCCGTCCGCGAAGGCTAGCAACACGGCCCCAACGAGTCCGAGAAATGCGCTGACAAGGCCCGTGGACACGTTGGGGAACCAGTTGCCGAGAGTTGCAAGCACGATCAAGAGCCCCAGCCCTCCCGCGACCGCGATCGTGACCGTAAGCCACAGCCTCGAGATGTCGGTTGATTGATGGGGTGATTGATCAGCCATGCGAGCCACCATATCGACGCCACGCACTCGAAGGTCCCTGGTTCGCTAGGTTCGAGCTATGGAACTCGAATCGGCCGTCGCAGTCACCTGGATCGTCAGCATCCTTGTCTGGGCGCTGGCAGCGTTCGTCGCCCTATTCCTGAGCTACCTCGTCATTCGCTTAGGTGTATTCCATGGGCTGCGCGCACACACGCGCTGGGTAGACGAGGGGAAGGACCGCCACCAGGACACCGTGGAGCCGTACCGGCTCCGCGAGGATCACCGACGCTGAATCGCCTCGCGTTAGCGAACTGGATCCTCAACAAGCACGACGGCGTTCCCCCACACCCAGCAGCGGAACGTCTGGTTGCCGGCGCTGAACTCGATCCCGGCCGCGAGGGGAGTGGAGCGGACGAGTGCGGCCTCGACGCGGATCGATTCAGGGCCGAATCGCACCCACGCGCGCACTCGCTTCGGGCGCGGGTACATCGTCATCGGCTGCTCGGCGCGGTCCAGCTCGCGATCGGTGAGCGACTGTAGCGGCCCGTGCTTCGCGGCGGCGAGGATGTCCCCGTGCTGCGCGTAGCGATCGTAGAGCGGCGCGAGTCGCTTACTGGTACCCAAAGCCGGTGAACGTCCTTTCCCCGGCCGAGAGAGATTCGATTCTACGTCTCGTCACCGACGTTGATCTCGGCATCCGAGTAGACGGTGGAGCGCTACGCCGGGATCATCACGCAGAGGACTCCGGCGCCTCGTCTTCCGCGTAGTGGGTGATCTCCGGCGGTAGCTTTCCCGCGATGATCAGAGTCGACGTCACCTCCTGGGCGTTCCAGAGCCGGATCGCCCGACGCGCGAAAAAGCGGTAGTCCATGGCCTCAAGTTGACTGAGATAGTTCATCGACGGGGAGGAGATCGCGTCTAGGGCGCTCTCGATCCACTGTCGCAGCTCTGAATCCTCCTCGGTGGTCGCGTACAACTCCACCTGAGCCAGAGCTTCAGCGCGCGTCCTGACCATCTCCGAATCGACGTCACCCCAGGTCTCGGGGTGCGTGTTATTGCGCTCGGCGAACTGCTCCGCTGCCGAGACCGCCCGCATCATCGCCATAGCGACTTGAGCGCGCTCTTCTTGCTCCTTCTGAGCGACCTCACGCTCACGGTGTAGCTCTTCGCGGTGGGCAGCTTCCGTTGCAATCGTCGTCGCCTTCCGACCATTCGCGTACGCCAGCCAAGCTAAGAATCCGGTTACCACAACGGACACGACCGTGATCCAAACCATCCACCAGTCAGCAGTCATTCCGACAGCATCCCAGAGAGCAGGCACTTCCCGCCGCGCGTGACCAAATTCAGACGATGAGTTTGACATAGCTCGTTGCTGTTCGTGGGGGCGTGACCTCGGCCCTGGACGCAAGAAGAGTTCCCAGCCGAGAGGCTGACGGCCTGCTGTCTGGTCTTGGCGAGGATCAGTACCCGAGTAGAGACTTTTCCGGCATCGAACCGTCAGCGAACTCCGCCTTTGCTGCTTCCTCACCGATCGACCGGTAGTAGGTGATGAGCCTTGCGCCGTACTCGGGCAGTGCCTCTGTGCCCTTGATGTGCTGGTTGCAGTATGCGAACGTCCCCGCTGCGTAGAGCGTCACGTTGTTCTTATCGGCGAAGATCGCATCGTCGCCCGCGTCAGGCACCGTTTCGAGCATCGGCACCTGTCCGCGCCCGGCATTCAAGTTGTCGCACGCGGCATGGGCGAGGTCGATCTTCTCCGCGTCGCTCATGGAACGCAGCGGCTCACGTGCGCGCGCGTCACTGGTCATGTTTAGGGCTGCCTGATCGGGGTAGAAAGCTGCACAGATCGGGTCGTTCGCGTTCCCCGGATCGCACACCTCTCCGGCGGCAGTGATGTCGCGTGGCGGCGCCGAGGGTGTGGGGGCCGGCTCCGGTGCACTGGTTACTACAGCCCGAGACTGCGGCGACTCTGCGTCAACGGGCTGTGCGCAACTGGTCAACGTAAGTAGAAGCACCGCGACGACAGCGGTGAGGTAGACGGGCCGTGTCTGCATGCGCTCAGTGTAGGGCGGCCGGCGATTGCTCGCAGGGCTTCTAGACGTCCTCGAGCGGCACCGAGCCCTCTCGTTCGAGGCGGGCTCTGTAACTAGCTGCGGACTCTTCCACCCATTCTTCGTTGAAGCCGATCGTCGGAGAATCCCGAAGGTCCAGGTTCGAGAAGGCGTTGGTCACTTTGTCCAGGCGGAGGTCGGTGGCCCAACGTGTTCCGGCGAGCGCAGCGGCTGCCTCGTCTACGGTTGGTGGCCACACGGCCTCTGCGGTGCGGGCGTCCAGCATCATCTGCGTGCGGAGCACTTGCAGGATGAGCAGACAGCTTCCACACACTGGGGCGTTGATGAACTCTTGGGGTGGGGTGTTCGACGGTTGGGGGACGGCCCGACGATCGCAGAGTGAACGATCGTCGGGCATGTAGAGATGCCGTGTTTTGGGCTCGTTCACGTTGCTGGTCCTGCCTTTCGGCGTGTTGCGCGTCTGACGCGCGCCGGTGCGTTGAGCGCGAGAGCGTGGCCCTGTGAGGCTCGTCGGTACGCGGACAGCAGGGAGGGTGAGGAGCGCATCCGTGATCGCGTCGTCGCCAACTCGCACGTACTTCTCGACCGACTGCGTATCGCTGTGCCGCATCGCTGCCGCGACCACGATCGTCGGCGTGCCGGCCGCGATCATCTCGGTCGCGAACCATGCCCGCATCTGGTGTGGACGGTGGGGGATACCAGCACGCTTGAAAGCCTTGGAGAGGACGTTCGAGACGTTCGCTGCGGTCACGTGCTCGCCTGTACGCGTCGGGGACGGGAAGAACCAGCCCTCCGTCCGCCACGTCTGCAGGTGCTCCCACACGACCGGGTGGATCGGGCGCCATACTTCCTTGCCGCCCTTCGCCTCCACGGACAGGATGCGCTGGTTACGCCAGTCGACCGACGAGCCGGACACCGCCGCGATCTCCGCCGCGCGCATGCCCTGGTACGAGTACAGCAGCACCCACATGCGGGTGCGCCGGTAGATCCCCGAGCCGAGGATCATCTCAATGTCCTCGGTCGTCACCGGGTCCGGCTCCGACTTCGGCACGCGCACCTTCGGCAGCCGGGCGGCCGGGTTGTCGAGCCTGAACTCTTCCTCCTGCATCCAGGTGAAGAACCCGTACATCAGCGACTTGTAGTGCGATCGCGTCGACGCGGCGATGTTCGGCCGTCCCAGGTCTGCGATCAGCGTGTGCCGGTCGACGGTCAGGAGCGTCTTTCCAGTGCGTTTGAGCATCCCCTTGAACACGTACTGGCGCTCTCTGATGCTCTTGCTGGTAGAGCCGGCAGCGAGTTGGTGCGAAGACCACAGGGCTAGGAGCGCGGAATCGCTCATGGCGTCTGCACTGGTCGCGTTCATCGTCCAGACCGGACGGGTACGGAGCGTGAGGGAAGAACCGCGAGTGCGGCTCGTCGATCGTCATCCAAGACCTGAGCGTAGAGCTGCGTTGTCTGCAACGACTCGTGGCGCATCAGTTCCTGCACAGCACGGATATTCGCCCCGCCTCGCACGAGCTCAGTCCCGAAAGCATGGCGAAGCGAGTGGCCGGTAAGAGTGGTGTCGGATATTCCGGCACGCTGCCTCGCGAGCCTCAACAGATCGCTCACCGAGCGTCCGCGGATGTGCCCGTCGTGGCCTCTCCGTGCCGGGAACCACCATCCGGTCGGCATTGTCGATGCTAGCGATTCGATGACTGAGTGCAGAGGAAGGTAGTCCGTACGTCCTCCCTTGCCGGTGACCTTCAGAGTCCCAGATCTGAGATCGACATCGCCTGAGTGCACAGCAGCGATCTCAGATACGCGAAGCCCCTGATAGGCCGCGAGCAGAATCATCGCTCGGGTGCGCTTGTAAGCCCCTGTGGTCAGGAGCAGATCGATCTGTGCCTGAGTGTAGGGACGAGGCCGCTTAGGCGGAACGCGAACGTAGGGAAGGCTCTCGGTGGGGTTGTCGTTGCGCAGGCGATCGACCTGGAGGTAGTTGAAGAACGCGATGAAGATCGCCCGCATCGCTGCCCGCGTCGCTGGACTGATGGTCTGACGCCCGAGATCTCGACGCAGATCTCGGATCGTCGCGTCAAGAAGTGCCACGTTTTGTCGGCGAGCGAAGGCTCGCAACGCCGATTGCCTCGATCTGATCGTGTTCGGTGCGAGGCCGGCCGCCCGCTGGTAGTCAGAGAATGCTTCGAGTAGTTCTTGGTCGTTCATATCGCGATGCTTCCTACCTTTCGCTGCGAGCCTAGAGAAAGTGGCCCCGGGGCACGCGCGATCCGTTCTACGCGGTTCATGGAGAGGACCTGCTTGAATGCGATCGCTCAGCTATTTACCCGCTCGGACTCCTCGGCTTCTCCGCTGACTCGAACACAGAGAAGACCGACGTGGCCAAGTACGCTCCAGAGTATGTCCGCAACTGCTCCCTCGGTCCCGAACGTAGCCCCTGCAGACGTTGCAGCGTGGATCGCGCTCGCGCTCTCTGTACTCGGACTCCTCGTGACGGTTCTCTTGCGCTATCTCGACGGCCCACGAGCGCGCGTGCGCTTGCGAGCTGTCTTGCTCAATGTGGGGCTCGGTGGGACAGTCACGTATAACACCGGCACCTGGCCAATTCCCGGATCGCACCCTGCGAGGGAGCAAGGGCTACCGGATCGCGGAGACGTGATCGAGCTCGCTGAGATCGTTGTGGAGAACATCGGACGGCATCCCATGACGGTCTACGACGTGGGCTTCACCTGGCGAGGGAAGCGGAGAACGAGGTGGGGCCGGCGGCTGAGACACTACTCGGTTCCCACACCGATCACCCCGCAGCGAGAGGACGATATGAAGTATGCCAAGGGGGACCGGTTCCGACTTGAGCCCGCGGATATGGTGACGCTGCTGGTGGACTACTGGAGTGTTGTCCGGTCGAGCCGACCCAACCGAAGTGGACACGTCAAGCTGCGGGCTTCGGTTCTCATCGCTGGCCGCCGCCGTACGAAACGCTCGCGACTGAAGCTGGCATGGGTGATACCAGATGCGGCGCAGACAGCGGTCGATGGCCTCGAGACGGTTCCACTCCGCTCGGTCATCGCGGCAACTACGGCTCGAGTGATCTTGTACGCAACTGACGAGCGGCTCGGGAATATCGGCTACTTCGCGAGAGATCTCGAGGGACGGATTGCGGGAGCGTGGCCAGCCGATTGGGCTGGTCGGAGGGCAGCGATTGAAGCGGTCATGGATGACGAGGACACAATGCACTTTGTCCCGTACCAGGATGCGCGAATGCTCAAGACGTCCGTCCTGATCGCGCTGATATCGGATATCGAGGCACGTAAGGCTGACATCGACTGGAGCGACATTCTCACTCCGGCTCCAGCGCAAGATGCAGTTCAAACGCGGGACGATGATCCCGCGTCTGAGGTGCCGATCTAGTCATCAGTCGCTGTCACCCCTGCGCGGACGGGGCTGATGTACGTCCTGCTTCTATAGGTGCAGCTGACCCAGCAGGATTCCGCTTTTACCCCGCACAATCGCTGAACGTATCCGAGGCTCGCTGATACTCTCGGATAGCATGATTCCGGGAGAATCTGACCTGCTGATACTCCGCAGTAACCCACGATTTCACCGGAAACCCAATCGTGAGGTCGCGGGTTCAAGCCCCGCTCCTGCTACAGATGTGAAAGCCCCGGTTCGCCGGGGCTTTTCTGTATCCTCGACGACTCCTCCCGATCCGGCTCCTCGACATCACGCGGCCCGGAGCCTCTGTCGGAGACACGCAGACGGTTCCGCCCGCGTGCCCCCGACAGCGCGGTGGCTACCTGATCGAGTAGCCCGAGACCGCAGGGCCGACCCACACGTCATCTCGTGGCGCCTGCGCCTGGGTCACGTCGAGGTTTCGTACGTCGATGTCGGTCGTATTCTCGATCCCGAGCATCGCCGTCGGCGCGGAGCTCCGCGGGTTGTTCGCCGTCTCCACGATGGTCGTGTTGCGCACGTCGACGTCCTGGGCTCCGCCGATGTAGATCCCGAAGCGGGGTGGATCCTCCAGGTGATTCGACCGGAAGGTGAGGGAGCCGTGCGCCTGGGACGATCCCGGCTCGTACACGGCGTTGAAGTTCTGCACCATGATCGCTGCGGACGCGGACGGCCATCCCGTGAGCGTGCGGTCCAGGCAGGGGCGCGCGATCGAGTTGTTCGCGAACACCACGTCGTGCACACCGACCGGGCCTTCGCGGTAGCCCGAGTTGTTTCCGACCCACATGCCCCAGTGAGCCAGATCCGTGAGAGTGTTCTTCCGCACTCGGCCTTCGCTCGCTCGGATGCAGATGCCGAGACCGCGATTCTCCGAGATCGTGTTCTCCGCGACGTCGAATCCGGATGCGGCGTAGTCGAGGTTGTAGATCTCGTCGCCGGCCTGCAGCCCGGGGATCGGGGCGCTCAGGTACACGGTCAGGGGACCTCCGGACAGCTCATCGCCCACGACGTTCGTGACGGTGGCCGTTCCGCGTACCGCTCCTGTCGCCGGCAGATACGCCTGAAGTCGGTCGCCGACCGCCACATGCATCGGACCGTCGCCGAGCAGCAGCGAGAGGTCAGCCGCGACGGCTCCTCCCGCCAGGCGGGCCTTGGAGTAGATGTTGATGCCGTCATCATGCATGCTCTGGAGGCGGTTGCGCAGCAGTCGGGGACCGACCCGGCCGCCGGGGTTGTGGATGCCATCCGCGTTCGCGCTGATCCATCGCGTGCTGTTCGGCGTGATCGCCACCGAGCACTCGCTGATGAGCGTCTCCTCGCACTCCGCGGCGATCACGGCAGCGCCGGGTGCGGCGTGGATCGTGACTTCCTTCAGACTGACCTCCTCGCTGCGCCATCCCGCGGCGCGCGGGCCCCTCACTCCGATGCGCTGTCGCCCTTCTCGGCGAAGACCGCACGCGCGACCTCGATGGCGGCCATGGCGCGCGGCCAGCCCGTGTAGAACGCGAGGTGCGTGATCACCTCGACGAGCTCTTCCTCCGTCGCGCCGTTGTCGCGCGCGAAGGCGAGGTGGAAGCCCAATTGTTCGACGGCGCCGATCGCGACCAGGGCGGAGACGGTGACCAGGCTGCGATCGCGTGGCGAGAGCTCGGGGCGTGCCCAGACCTCGTCGAAGAGCACCGTGTCGGTGTAGTGCGCAAGCGCGGGGGCGATGTCGCCGACGGATTCCTGTCCGCCCGTCCACCCGGTCACGCCGTCACCTGACCGTCGTACTCGGCGTCGGTGATGTGCTCTTTCCACACGGTGGTGGTGGCCGGGTCGTCACCGCTCTCGAGCATCGCGATGTGCTCCATGAAGCATCCGTCCGCTGCCGCATGCCAGTGGTCCTGCCCTGGCGGGGTGTACAGCGTCTGCCCCGCGTGCACCTCGATGATCTCTCCGTCACGGGTGCCGAAGCGGGCGATGCCCTGCGTGACGCGCAGGTATTGTCCCCGCGCATGCGAATGCCAGGCTGTGCGGGCGCCCGGCGCGAACTTCACGATCGCGACGGACATCCGCTGATCGCGCTCGTGCGGAACGGCGATCATGTCGACCCAGACGTCACCGGCGAACTGCTCCGGAGGGTTCTTGACAGTGGGCTGGACGGGTTCGACGTGCATGGGGTTCTCCTTGTTCGACGGGCGGATGGATGCTCACGGGGCTGCGGGCTCAGTCGGTGGTGAGCAGCACCTTGGTGGCGCGGCGCTCGTCCATGGCCCGGTAGCCGGCGGCCGCTTCCTCGATCGGGAGAGTGAGGTCGAACACGATCCCCGGATCGATCTGGTCCGTCATGATCAACTCGATCAGCTCCGGCAGGAAGCGGCGCACGGGTGCCGGGCCGCCGAGCAGGCTCACGGTCGAGAAGAACAGGTCCAGTCCGTCCAGCTCGACACCGTGGCTCACGCCGACGTAGCCGACGTGACCGCCGGGGCGCGTGGCGTGGATGGCCTGCATCATCGACTCCTGCGTGCCGACGGCCTCCACGGTGGAGTGCGCGCCGTAGCCGCCCGTGAGCTCCTTGATCTTCGCGACGCCCGCTTCTCCGCGCTCCTCGACGATGTCGGTGGCGCCGAACTTCGTCGCGAGGGCTTGGCGTTCCGGGTGACGCGACATCGCGATGATCCGGGTGGCGCCGAGTTGCGCTGCGGCGAGGATCGCGAGGAGTCCCACGGCCCCGTCCCCGACGACGGCGACGGTCTTGCCCGGGCCCGCCTCGGCGGCGACGGCGGCGAACCATCCGGTGCCCAGCACATCGGACGCGGCCAGAAGGCTGCGCTTCTGCGCCTCGCTCGGGTCGCCCTTCACCGCGACCAGGGTTCCGTCGGCGAGAGGGATGCGCGCGTAGTCGGACTGGGTGCCGACCGAGCCCATCATGACCTGGTGGATGCACCGTGAAGGGAACCCCGCCTGACAGATCTCGCAGGTGTTGTCCGAGGCGACGAACGAGCCGACCACGAGATCGCCGACACGGATGTCACGCACCTCGGCGCCGATCTCCTCGACGATGCCGATGTACTCGTGGCCCATCGGGGTCGGAGCGTTCACCGGCTCGATCCCGCGATACGGCCACAGATCGGACCCGCAGATGCAGGTGGCGGTGACACGGATGATCGCATCTGTCGGCGCGACGATCACGGGCTTGTCGACTTCATCGACCCGGACGTCGCCGGGCGCGTGCATGATGACTCCACGCATGGTGGTTCTCCTCACCGTCTGGGGTGACCACTGCGAACGAGATCCGCCGAGCGGCTCGTGGTGGTCATGGCATCCAGGCTCTCTCCGATCTTGCGCACGGGGGAGTCCCTGCTGAGACGTGTACTGGGAGGGCCTCCCTCCGCGCACCCGTGCCGGGTAACGTCCTGCACATGGACAATCGAGCCGAGGTCCGCGAGTTCCTGATGAGTCGTCGCGCCCACGTCACCCCGCACGCGGCAGGGCTCACGGCCGGGGCGAACCGTCGCGTGGAAGGCCTGCGTCGCAGCGAGGTCGCCGCGCTCGCCGGAGTCAGCGTGGAGTATTACGCCAAGCTCGAGCGGGGTGCGATCGCCGGAGCATCCGCCTCGGTGCTCGATGCGGTCTCGACGGCGCTGCAACTCGACGATGCCGAGCGCGCCCACCTCCTGGACCTTGCACGCGCGGCCGACGGCATTCCGTCGAGCGGCCGCTCGCGTCGGCGCGCCACGAAGCCGGGCGCTCCGCGGGCGAGCCTGCAATGGGCGCTGTCGTCGATCACCGACGCGGTCGCGTTCGTGCGGGACCCTCGCCAGAACCTGCTGGCGACGAACGAGCTCGGCCGCGCGTTCTACTCCCCGGTGATCGGCGACGGTGGGCGTACGCCGAACCTCGCCCGGTTCCAGTTCCTCGATCCGGTCGCACACGACTTCTACCCGGACTGGGACCTGTTCGCGGAGATGTGCGTCGCGATCATGCGCGCCGAAGCGGGAAGGGACCCGCACGACAAGGGTCTGCAGGATCTGGTCGGTGAGCTGTCCACCCGCAGCGAGACGTTCCGACGGCTGTGGGCAGCGCATGACGTGCGCACGCACGGCGCGGGCACGAAGCGCTTCCACCACCCGGTCGTGGGAGAGCTGACCCTCGCCTACGAAGAGCTCGCGATCACGGCGGAGCCGGGCAACGTTCTCATGATCTACACCGCCGAGCCGGCATCGCCGTCGGCAGAGCGCCTCGGGCTCCTGGCATCCTGGGCGGCCGAGCAGCCGCAGTCTCTCCGGACCTACGACGACACGATCGGCTGATCCGCCGCGAGAACTGTTTTGTGACGAATCTCCCGCTCCGACCGTCTTAGTCACGAGCGAGGAGATCGCTCCTGGCCGACGCCGCAGGGCGCGGTCGGACACTCATCGAGACAGGACTCGTCATGGCAACCCAGGACCAGAACACCCCCACCACTCCCGCAGAATCGGAGCTCGCTCAGGCCACGCCGAAGACGGCCGCGCCGAAGCAGGCCGCGGCATCGCGTGTGGACCGCTCATCCGCTTTCTCCACGTCGCGGGTTCCCGCTGATGAGAACGCCGCGGGCAAGACGGTCATCGCCGACGGCGTGGTGGCCAAGATCGCCGGTATCGCCGCCCGTGAGGTTCCCGGCGTCTACGCACTCGGCGGCGGCGGAGCACGAGCCTTCGGTGCGATCCGCGACGTCATCAACGCCACCGACCTCGCTCAGGGCGTCAAGGTCGAGGTCGGCGAGACCCAGGCCGCGGCTGACCTGACCATCGTGGTCGAGTACCCGGCCCCCGTGCAGGAAGTCGCCGGCAACGTGCGCGCTGCTGTGGCCGGTGCGATCAGCCGCCTGGTCGGGCTCGAGGTCGTCGAAGTCAACGTCGAGGTCAACGACGTGCACGTCCCGGGTGACGACAACGACACCGAAGAGGAGTCGCGAGTCTCATGAGCCCCACCACCACCGGCGCCCTGATCGGCGCCCTCCTCGCCCTGGCGGCACTGCTGTTCGGGTTCTGGGGATTCCTCCTCATGGCCCTGTTCGCGGGTATCGGAGCGCTCGTCGGTCGCATCGCCTCGGGCAAGATCGACGTGCGCGGTCTCGCTGATGCCTTCACCGGGCGGCGTACCTCCTGATGCGCGCCGACCAGCACATCATCGCCGGTGGTGCCCCTGCCGGGGTCACCACCGGCGGGGTCACCATCCCCGGCCGCATCGACGTGAAGGACCGCGTGTACCGCACGGTCACCGAGCAGGCGTCAGCGACGTTGATCGGTGTGCCTCGCGGTGACGTGAAGGTCGATGTCACCGAGCATCCGGGCGGCATCGCCGTCCGTATCGCCAGCCCGCTTCCCATCCCCGACCTGGACGACACCGCGGCGATCACGCAGATCGTGCCGGTACTCGATCGGGCCCGTCAGCTGCAGGAGCAGTTGCAGCAGCGTCTGACGGTTCTGCTCGGGCGTGATGTCAACCGGATCAACCTGACCATCACCGGCGCCACCACCCCGATAAGGAGACGAGTGCAATGAGTACTCCCGTGCTGCGTCGCGTCGTGCGACGCGAGACGCACTCACCTCGGACGGTCGCGGTCTTCGTCGCCGTGATCCTCCTGATCCTCGCGCTCGCCTACATCGGCCTGGAGATCGTGCTGTACCTGGCCGCGCAGCCCGCGCTGCTCGTCGGTCCTGTCGCCGGGTGGGGATGGCTGGTCGGCCTGCCGACGGCTCAGCCCGCGGGTCTCGTGATCGCCGGGAGCGTTGTTCTGGCTCTGATCGGTCTGGTGTTCATCTGGCTCGCCGTGATGCCGGGACGGCTGTCCAAGCACACCCTCGAGGCCGGAGGCCGCGCCGTCGTGGTCGACAACGGCGTCATCGCGAGTGCGCTCGCCCAGCACCTCTCCGAGGAGATCGGGATCGCGCGGGAGAACATCACCGTCGGTGTCGGTCACCGCAGCGTCGACGTGACCGTCCGCCCGGGGGCGGGTGTCCCGCTGGACCAGAGCAGCGTGCAGTCGGCTGCGGAGGCCGAGCTCGGGTCCTACCGACTGTCCCGGCCCGTGCGCACCCGCGTCCGCATCGAACGCCCCACCGAGAGAGAAGAAGAGCTGTGAACAACACGAACCGTGCACTCAACCGCACACTGTTGCTGATCATCGGGCTGCTGTTCCTCGGTCTGGGAGCGATCGGGATCGCGATCATGTCGTGGCCCACCGCCACCGATACCTGGAAGTCCGCCGGCACGGACGCGCAGTCCTGGCTCGACCAGGCGTTCGCGTCGACCCGGATCGCCGGCAGTCAGATCAGCTGGATCGCGGTCGGGGGTGTCGCCGCGATCGTCGTGATCATCGTCCTGCTGATCCTCGCGCTCACCAGCGTGGCCGGTCATCGTTCGAAGACGGTGCTCCGCTCCTCCGGTGCGCAGAATCCCCTCGGTCGTGTCACGGTGACGGAGTCGTTCGTGTCGGATGCCGTGAAGAACTCGCTCGCCACGCGCGACGAGATCCTCTCGACCCAGGTCACGGCGAACGACATCCGCCGAGAGCCGGTGCTGCACGTCGCGGTCACTCCGCGGCAGAACACCGACCCGCGGGTGCTCATCGACCATGTCGATCGCCTGCTGGCCAACCTCGCCACGCTGACCGGTCGAGAGACCGAGACCTACATCTCGATCCACACGGGTCTGCGCGCACGGCTCGCGCAGGATCAGCGTCGACTTTCCTGAGCCGCAGCCTCCCTCTGATCGAATGAAAGAAGCCCCGGCCTCCCAGGCCGGGGCTTCTTTCTGCGTCAGCGTGACGTCGGAACGCTCCCGGTGTCGCGCTTCTCGCTGTCGGGATCCGCGGAGGCGACATGCGCGTTCACGCCCTGGCCGCGCATCTCGGCTTCCAGGCGCTCCGCCTCCTCACCGCTGATGGCCTCACCGCGGGCCACGAGTCCGGCCTGATCCGACAGGGGGATCTGCTTGAGGAACAGAGACAGCACGAACGCGAGCACGATGAACGGCACGAGGTACCAGAACACCGGCGCCAGCGCGTCGGCGTAGGCGGTGACGATGCCCTCCCGCACCTCGTCGGGCAGCGAGCTGAGCGTCGAGGGGTCGATCGTCGAAGCGGCCTGTGACGCGGCATCCGGCGAGGCGCCCGCGTCGGAGAACACCCCGAGCAGGTTCTCGGTCAGGCGTGTCGTGAAGATCGTGCCGAACACGGCGGTGCCCAGAGATGCGCCCACCTCGCGGAAGTAGTTGTTCGTGCTGGTCGCGGTGCCGATCTCGTTCGAGGGCACCGCGTTCTGCACGACCAGCACCACGACCTGCATGATCAGGCCGAGTCCGGCGCCGAACACGAAGAGGAACACGCAGATCAGCCAGATCGGTGTGGCCGCCGAGAGCGTCGTCATCGAGATCATCGCGATACCGGTGAGGATCGTGCCGACGATGGGGTAGATCTTGTACTTGCCGGTCTTCGAGATCGCGATACCCGAGAAGATCGAGGTGCCGATCAGGCCCACCATCATCGGGATCATCAGCAGCCCGGATGCCGCTGCGGAGGTGCCGGACGACATCTGCAGGAACGTCGGCACGAAGCCGATCGCCGCGAACATGCCGATGCCGAGCACGAGCCCGATCGCGGTGGCGTTGATGAAGATCGGGTTGCGGAACAGGCTGAGCGGGATGATCGGATCCTGCACCCGCGATTCCGTGATCACGAAGGCCGTCGCTGCGACGACGAGTCCGGCGCCCCAGGCCCAGGTGGCGAGGGAGTCCCAGCCGAACTCCTTGTCACCGCCGAAGTCGGTGAAGAAGATGAGGCAGGTGGTGGCGATCGAGAGGAAGATCACGCCGAAGATGTCGATCGGCTTCTGTGCCTTCTTGCTCGGCAGGTTCAGGGCGACCAGCGCGATGATGAACGCCGCGATACCGACCGGGATGTTGATGTAGAACGCCCACTGCCACGTCAGGTGGTCGACGAAGAACCCGCCGAGGAGCGGTCCGGCGACGGCCGAGAGGCCGAACACCGCGCCGAGGGGTCCCATGTACTTGCCGCGCTCGTTGGCGGGCACGATGTCGGCGATGATCGCCTGCGAGAGGATCATGAGGCCGCCGCCGCCCAGGCCCTGCAGTGCGCGGAACACCACGAACATCCAGAAGTCGGTCGCGAACGCGCAACCGACCGAGGCCAGGGTGAACAGGGCGATCGCGATCAGGAAGAGGTTGCGTCGTCCGAGGACGTCGCCGAACTTGCCGTAGATCGGCATCACGATCGTGGTGGCGAGCAGGTAGGCGGTGGTGATCCATACCTGGTGGTCCACGCCGCCGAGCTGACCCACGATCGTGGGCATCGCGGTCGAGACGATGGTCTGGTCGAGGCTGGAGAGCAGCATGCCCGCGATGAGGGCGCTGAAGATGATCCAGATGCGGCGCTTGGTGAGCAGGAACGGCGCATCCTTGGTGGCGGTGGCGGACATTCAGTGGTCTTTCTGTGACAGTGCGTAGGCGGAGCGGGCGATGTCGAGTCGACGGGAGAGGAGGTCCCCGAAGGGCTCGGTGGACTGGTGGTGCAGGAGCTGATCCATGCAGAGGCGCACGAGGGCGCCGACGGTGTGGACGATGACCTCGGCGCGCAGTTCCGCGTCGGGTCCGCTCTCGGGCCGCTGCGTGATCAGGGCCATGTCGCGTCGTTCGTTCTTGGCCAGCTGCTCGAAGGCGGCCTTGAGCAGTCGCGGTTCCTGCTCGATCACGGCGAAGAGGGCGGGGGCGTCGTCGAGCGGGTTGAAGAGGTCGAAGCGACGGACCGTCAGTTCGATGAAGTCGTCGAGCAGATCGCCGTCCTGGGCGCAGAAGGCTGCTTCGAGCTGCTCCTGGCGGGAGTCGATCACGGCGAAGCCGAAGACGGCGTTCTCCTTGCTCTCGAAGTAGTTGAAGAAGGTGCGGCGGGAGACTCCGACCTCGGCGCACAGTTCCTCGATCGTGAAGCCGGCGAAGCCGCGTTCCGTCGTCAGCGTGCGTGCGGTCTCGGTGAGGGAACGCGAGGTCTCTCGTTTGCGCTGCTCGCGCAATGAATCTGCACTGTCGTTCATAGAGTGCAATTGTGCACTCTGAACCTAAGAGTGCACTGTGAGCCCTTCGGAATCGGATGCGCAGAAAAAGTACGAACGATTCTGTGACGAATCCGGTACGCGATACGTCTTAGGGGTGTCGATCGAAAACGACCGCACTCGGCACCGGATGCGGCGCACAGACGAAGGAGATCAGCATGGCGAACGCGGCAGGCGGCATTCAGGTCCAGGCAACGCAGGTTCCTGCGACCGGGAAGACGACGATCGAAGACGGCGTCGTCGCCAAGATCGCGGGTATCGCTGCGCGTGAAGTGCCCGGCGTCTACGCGCTCGGCGGGGGAGCGGCGCGCGTCGTCGGTGCCATCAGGGACGCGCTCAACACCACCGACCTCTCGCAGGGCATCACCGTCGAGGTCGGCGAGACGCAGGTGGCTGTCGACGTGACGATCGTCGCCGAGTACCCCGTGGCTCTGCAGAAGGTCGCCGACGACGTGCGGGCGGCCATCCACAGCGTGATGGTCGAACTCGTCGGCATGGACGTCGTCGAGATCAACGTCACCATCAACGACGTGCACATCCCCGCGGATGACGACGATGTTGCGGTGGAGTCGCGCGTCTGACGCATCCGCGACACGCACGTACGAAAACAGGCTTCCTGCGGCACCGACCGCGGGAGAGTATTCGGAACCGAAATCCGGGACCGAACGGAGGAAGGAAGAAACCATGAGCGCTGAAGACAAGATCAAGGCCGCTGCAGAGAAGATCTCCGGCAAGGCCAAGGAGGCCGTCGGCAACGTCACCAACGACGACAAGCTCGTCGCCGAGGGCAAGGCCGAGCAGACCAAGGGCAACGTCCGCGATGCTGCCGAGAACGTGAAGGACGCGTTCAAGAAGTAAGCGGAACTCGGGGGAGGGGAGCTGTGCACCCCTCCCCCTCCACCCTCGAAAGGACACAGCAATGGGATTCTTCGCGTTCCTGATTCTCGGACTCCTGGCCGTCGGCGGCGCGCTCGCGGTACGGCTCGTCTACGGTGTGACCACCGGCCGTCGTTCTCGGGCGTGAGAAGGCGCACGCAATGGAGCGGCGTGAAGGCGACAGGGGATCGAGAACCCGATCCGATGTCGTCGCCGCTCCGAATCTCCTCAGGGATCCGTACGAGGGAGTGAGTAGATGGTTGGGGAACGCTTTCACAGCGCAATGGAGACGGCGGACGACGGAATCGTCGCCGGCCGCGCGATCGATGGCGACGTCGCGGCCTTCGCAGTGCTCGTCCGCCGGTACACGCCGATGATGCGGGCCTACACGCAGCGGATGCTGAATGCCTCGTCCGATGTGGACGACATCGTGCAGGAGGCATTCGTGACCGCCTGGCAGCGATTCTCCGAACTCGAGGATCCGGCGAAGGTCAAGACCTGGCTGATGCGGATCGTGAGCCGGAAGGCCGTCGATCGCATCCGCAGTCTGCGGCCCATCGTCGACGTGGACGACATCGACCAGGAGGCGCCATCGCACGCGTCGCCTCCTCGCGTCGCAGAGGCTCGAGCAGGCGTCGCGGCACTCGGGGCAGCGCTCCGTGAGCTCCCCGATGCGCAACGCGAGTGCTGGGTGCTCCGCGAGATCGGTGGGTACTCGTACGACGAGATCTCCGATGAGCTCGGCATCTCCACGAGTACGGCGCGCGGTCTGCTGGCCCGCGCCAGGAAATACATGATCGTACGGATGGAGGAGTGGCGATGACCGACGACCACGAGATCCCCGAGCTGCACCAGCTCGGCCTGGAGCCGACCGACCTCGACGGCCACACGCTCGATGAGCTCTCCGACTATCTCGATGCGGGCAGGCAGCCGTCTGATCCCTCCATCGACGGGTCGCCCGGATGCCAGCTGGCACTGGACGCCCTCGAACGACTGCAGGGGCTCGGCGGACAGTTGATCGACGCAGATGCGGCCGCATCGCCGGATGTCGATGCGAGCTGGGTCGACCGCATCCTGAGCGGCATCGCATTGGACGCGCGAGCAGGACGCCGGATTCCCTTCGAAGTGTCCGAGCCCTCCGTGGACCTCGGGATCACCGAGGGGGCCGTGCGCGGACTGATCCGCTCCGCCGAGAACGCGGTTCCCGGTGTTCTCGTCGGTCGCTGCCGATTGGACGGCGACGTGACGGTGCCCGGGACGCCGATCCGCATCGACATCGAGGCCAGCGCACGGTTCGGCGAGTCGATCCCTCGTGTCGTCGAGCGTCTGCGGGCAGAGGCCGAGCAGCGTCTGCGCGCGCATACCGAACTCAACATCGTCGCGATCGACGTGACGATCCGCGACGTCTACGACGTGTCGGCCTGGGCGGAGAGGAGCCGATGATGACAGGGCAGACGGAGCTGGCCGCCGCGATCGATGCGGTGGTACGGGCTACTCCGGGCGTGGACAACCTCTACCGCTCCGGATCTCTGATCTCGAATCTGGTGGGGGCCGGCGCCGCCGCCCTCGGCGTGCGGGGTCAGGATGAACCGCTCGTGGGCGTCGTCGCGGCCGAGGACGGTCTTCGGGTCGAGGCATCGGTCGGAGTGGACTTCGCCGTCAGCGCGCCGGTGACTCTCGCGGCGGTCCGGGCCGCTATCGCGACGCTGCTCGCGGAGCGCGGTGAGCGCGTCGCGTCCATCACACTCACGGTCGTCTACGTGCATTCGCGCGAGGCTTCCTGAGCTACGACCGGCCCCGGTCGTAGGAGAAGCGCCGCTCGCCCCTCCGTGAGCGGCGCTTCTCGACATACAGCGCAGAAGAATCAGGCGATCGCGCGCAGTCCATCCACGAGCGGGGTGGTCGGGCGACCGATCAGACGTGCGAGGGTGCCGTCGGTGTCGCCGAGCGCTCCATCGCGGATGCCGGCGTCGAGCGCGACGACGAAGCCGACCGTTCCGGCGTCGAGCCCCGCCGCCTCCAGCGCGGCCGACTGCTCCGCGGCCGTGAGCGCGCGGTACTCGACCGGGCGGCCGGTGACCTCGGCGATGGCGGCGGCGAGGTCGGCGTAGTTCCAGGCGATGTCGCCGCCGAGCTCGTAGGCCTGGCCGATGTGGCCGTCTTCGAGCAGCGCGACCGCGACGGCCTCCGCGAAGTCCTTGCGGCTGGCCGAGGCGACTCGTCCTTCGCCGACACCTGCCGCGAGCACGCCCGTCTCGGCGGCGCGTGCGAGGTCGGCGGCGTAGTTCTCGGTGTACCAGTTGTTGCGCAGGATCACGGCGGGCAGGCCGGCAGCGGCGATGAGCTCCTCTGTCGCCTTGTGCTCGGGTGCGAGAACGAGGTCGCTCGTCGGTGCCTTCGGGGCACTGGTGTAGACGAACTTCGTCACGCCCGCGGCCTTCGCCGCATCGATGACCGCCTGGTGCTGGGTCACGCGGCGGCCGACCTCGGAGCCCGAGACGAGGACGACGGAATCCACGCCCTCGAGAGCGGTGGCGATGGTGGCGGGCTGGTCGTAGTCGACGACGGCGACGGCCACGCCGAGGGCGCTCAGGTCGGCGGCCTTGGCGACATCGCGCACGCCGGCGACGATCGACTGCGGTGAGGCGCCGCGCTCCAGGAGGCTTTCGATGATGAGGCGGCCGAGGTTGCCGGTCGCGCCGGTGACGAGGATGGTCATGGGGGTCCTTTCGTAAGTGACACCTCCGACAACCGGCGCGCGACGGCAAACCTTCCAATCTGGAGGTACCCACTTTGAAGTAAGGTACCTACATGACGGTGAGTTTTGCGCAGATAAAGGAAACAGCACCCATGCTCTTCGAGCAGGGCTGCGGTACGCGCGTCATCCTCGACCACATCATGAGCAAGTGGGGAGTGCTCGTGCTGTCCTCGCTCTCGGAGGGCACCCGCCGGTGGGGGGAACTCCGCCGCGAGGTCGACGGCATCAGCGAGAAGATGCTCGCGTCCACGCTGCGCACACTCACCGATGACGGCCTGGTGCACAGGGAATCGTTCCCCACGGTGCCGCCGCACGTGGAGTACAGCCTCACCCCGCTCGGTCGGGATCTGATGGAGCGGATGCTCCCGCTCGTGGAGTGGGTCGCCGACAATGCCGACGGGATGCTCCGCCGCACGCCGTGACCCCTTGACCGGGCCTCTCTCGCGGCCCTATGTTCACACCATGTCGACAACGCCAATCCGCTTGGAACGACCCGAAGGCAAAGGACTGGCGACCGGCACACTGGGGCTCTGGGGATCCACTGTCATCGGACTCGCGTCCACCGCTCCCGTGTACTCGCTGGTCGCCTCGCTCGGGTTCGTGGTCATCGCCGTCGGTGCCCAGGCGCCGATCGCCTTCGTCATCGCCTTCGTGCCGATGCTGCTCATCGCCTTCGCCTACCGAGAGCTCAACAACGCCGTGCCCGACTGCGGCACCACTTTCACCTGGGGGACCAAGGCCTTCGGGCCCTGGGTCGGCTGGATGGGGGGATGGGGCGTCGCGGTCGCCGGAATGGTCGTGCTCGCGAACCTCGCGCAGATCGCCTCGGTCTACTTCTGGTCGCTGATCGGCCAGGACCTCGAGAACAACGACTGGCGCGTGGTCGTGCTCGCCGTCGCCTTCATCGCCGCGATGACCTGGGTCAGCTGGCGCGGTGTGGAGATCGGCGAGCGCATCCAGAACGTCCTGCTCGGCATCCAGTACCTCGCCCTCGCGGTCTTCGTCGTGACCGCGCTGTGGCAGTTCTTCGCGGGCACCGCTCCCGGCGCGACCGCGTTCGACTGGGAGTGGATGAACCCGTTCGCCTTCACCGACTGGTCCGGATTCACCGAGGCCATCCTGCTCGCTCTGTTCATCTACTGGGGCTGGGACACCTGCCTGGCGCTGAACGAGGAGACCAAGGACCCGAAGCGCATCCCCGGCCGTGCGGCGCTGCTGACCACCGTCATCCTGCTCTTCACCTACGTCACGGTCACGATCGCGGCGATGATGTACGCGGGTCTCGGCGAGACCGGTACCGGCCTCGGGAACGAGGCCAATGCCGACGACTTCTTCCTGGCGATCAAGGACGGCCTGCTCGGACCGTTCGGGTGGGTTCTCGTGGTCGCGGTGATCATCTCGGCGATCTCGTCGACGCAGACGACGATCCTGCCCACTGCCCGCGGCACGCTCGCGATGGGCGTGTACCGCGCGCTCCCCGCGAAGTTCAAGGACGTGCACCCGACGTACAAGACGCCGTCGTTCTCGACCATCGTGATGGGCGTCGTCGCCTCGGTGTACTACGTCGGCATGACGCTGATCAGTGACAACATCCTGCAGGACTCGATCCTGTCGCTGGGTCTGGCGATCGCCTTCTACTACGCCATCACCGGCTTCGCGTGCGTCTGGTACTTCCGTGCCGACGTGTTCCGCTCGCCGCGCGAGTTCTTCTTCAAGGGGCTGTTCCCGCTGCTGGGCGGGCTCATGCTGACGGCGGCATTCGTGCAGTCCGCGATCGACATGTGGGACGTCGACTACGGCTACACCGTGCTGTTCGGCATCGGCGGCACGTTCGTGATCGGCATCGGGTCGCTCGCGTTCGGCCTGGTGCTGATGTTCGCCTGGTACGCCTTCCCGCGGTCCAAGCGATTCTTCCGCGGCGAGAGCCTCAACCGCGACACCGAGGTCATGGTGCCCGACGAACCGGGCGACTTCATCCGCTCGATCGACGGCGGAATCTGATCGGGGTGCCGTCGACCTAAGCTTGCTTCGTGCGCATCCGGCTCGACATCGCTTACGACGGCACCCACTTCCGCGGGTGGGCCCGGCAGCCCACGCTCCGCACCGTGCAGGGCACCCTCGAGGCAGCGCTGGCCCGGATCGTGGGATCCGACGTGCGGTTCGTCGTGGCCGGACGGACGGACGCCGGGGTGCACGCGCAGGGGCAGGTCGCGCATGTGGACCTGACGGAGACGCAGTGGGCCCGCATCGAGGCCCGCCAGGGACGTGCCCCGCAGGATCCTGCGGGGTCCATCGCCGGACGCATGCGCGGGGTGCTCGGCGCGTACTCGGATGTCACGGTGACGCGGTCCGCACAGGCCCCGGAGGGGTTCGATGCCCGCTTCTCCGCCGTCTGGCGCCGGTACCGGTATCGTCTGGCCGACCAGGTCGCCGGGTTCGATCCGCTGCGCCGTCACGACACCACTGCCGTGCGCGGACGCCTGGACGAGCAGGCGATGGACGCTGCGGCGCAGAGCCTCATCGGACTCCACGACTTCGCGTCGTACTGCAAACCGCGCGACGAGGCGACGACGATCCGCACGCTGCTCGACTACCGCTGGGTCCGCGACGCCGATGGCGTGCTGATCGCCGAGGTGAAAGCCGACGCCTTCTGCCACAGCATGGTGCGCGCGCTCGTCGGCGGATGCGTGGCCGTGGGGGAGGGGCGCCTCGATGTCGCCGACCTCGTCGTGCTCCGCGACGCGGTGACGCGGACGAGCGAGTTCAAGGTGCTGGCCGCGCGCGGCCTCACCCTGATGGAGGTCGGCTACCCGGCCGACGACCTGCTCGCAGCGCGTGCCGAGCAGACGCGCGCTCGCCGCGACAGCACGAGCGACTAAGCGGAGCGCAGGATGCGCGCCGTCGCGCGGGCGCTGAAGTACAGGCTCTCCACCGGCACGCACTCGTCGGCGGAGTGGAACTGTCCGTAGACGTCGAAGTCATCCGGCACGCGCAGCGGGACGAAGCCGTAGCCGAGCACTCCCAGCCGCGCGAAGTGCTTGTTGTCCGTCGATGCGGGGAGCAGGTACGGCACCACGACGCCGTCCGGGTCCTCGGCGCGGATGGCGTCGCCGATCGCCGTGACGAACGGGGAATCGATCGGTGCCGCGATCGGCGACAGCGACTCCTGCCAGTGCAGATCGACCGCGTCGCCCGCGAGTCGGGTGATCTCGTCCCGCAGCTCGACTTCGCGGTCGGGGAGGGCGCGCAGGTCGACCGTGGCCTGCGCGCTCGCCGGGATGATGTTGCTCTTGTCTCCTGCGCGGAGCACGGTGGGCGCGGCCGTCTGACGAGCAGACGCCGAGATCACGCGCCCCACGAAACCGAGATCGTCGAGTTGCGCATCGAGCCCCTCATCCGTGAACTCCACGCCGCGCTCCTGGCCGAACACCCGGAGGAAGCGATCGAGTGCGGGCGTGTGCACCACGGGGAAGCGGTGCTCCCCGATCCGAGCGACGGCCGACGCCAGGCGCGTCACGGGATCGTCGGGCCGGGGGCGAGACGCATGCCCGGCTTCCCCGCGCGCCGTCACCACGACGCCGCCGACACCCTTCTCCGCCGTCGCGAGCAGATAGGCCCGCCGTCCTTCGACGAGGGGAACCGAGAAGCCGCCGACCTCGCTGATCGCCTCTGTCGCGCCGGCGAGCAGATCCGGACGGTTGTCGACGATCCACGACGCACCCCAGCGTCCTCCGGCCTCTTCGTCGGCCAGGAACGCGAAGATCAGATCCCGCCGCGGACGGATGCCCGAGCGCGCGAACTCCCTGGCCACGGCGAGGATGACGCCGGCGAAGTCCTTCATGTCGACCGCGCCTCTGCCGTACAGCAGGCCATCGACGATGTCAGCGCCGAAGGGCGGATGCGTCCAGTCCTCAGCAACGACCGGGACCACGTCGAGATGCGCGTGCACCAGGAGCGCTCCGGCATCCGGATCGCTTCCGGCGATGCGTGCCACCACGCTGCCACGACCGGGGATCGGCTCGACGAAGGTCGTCTCGATCCCGACCTCCTCGAGCCGCGCCTGCACGAGTCGGGCCGCGCGGGTCTCCCCGTCGCCGATCGTGTCGGGGTCGCCGGTGTTGACGCTGTCGATGCGGATGAGGTCGCGGACGAACTCGACGGACTCATGCTCCAACAGGCTTCGCGTCACCCCGCCACCGTAGTGAATGGCGGTCGCGATCGGGCTTTCGCGTTACGCAGCATGACCTCATTACGCGGGGTTACCGCTGGGCCGGACGCCCGCCCGCAGCCGTGCTTCACTCTCGTGTTGTGACTGATTCCCGTGTGAAGAAGAAGATCCTGTCCGTGATCGGCCTGCTGGCAGCGGGCGCGCTGACCCTGTCGATGGCGGCGTGCTCGGGTGGTGATGACTCCGCCTCCGGAAGTGACGGCGGCGCCACCGAGAGCAGCAAGATCGTGCTCGGTGCGGATGACGGCACCGAGGAGCACTGGACGATCCTCAAGGACAAGCTGGCCGAAGAGGGCATCGAGCTCGAGGTGCGCACCATCAGCGACGGTGTGCAGCTGAACCAGGGTGTGCAGGACGGCGAACTCGACGTGAACCTGTTCCAGCACCTGATCTTCCTCTCGCAGTTCAACGTCAACAACGGGGGAACCCTGGTGCCGGTCGGCGCCACCGCGGTGTACCCTCTCGCCATCTACTCGGAGAAGTACTCCGCAGTCGAAGACCTTCCGGAGGGCGCGACCGTCGCGGTTCCGAACAACCCGACCAACCTCGCTCGCGCCCTGCTCAACCTGCAGCGCGCAGGACTCGTGGAGCTCAAGGACGGTGGCAACAGCCTCTCGACTCCGGAGGACATCGTGTCGAGCAAGGTCGAGGTGCTTCCTGTCGACGCCAACCAGACCGTCACCGCGCTCAAGGACGGCAGCGCACAGGCCGCGATCGTCAACAACACGCAGGCGCAGAAGGGCGGCCTCGGCGACGACCTGATCATCTTCAAGGAAGACCTGGACGACCCGGAGCTCGCTCCGTACATCAACGCGTTCGTCGTGCGCGAGGACCAGAAGGATGACCCCCGCTGGGCGAAGCTGCTCGAGGCTTACCACAGCCCCGAGGTGGAAGCCTCGGTCACCGAGCTCAACCAGGGCAACCTGCAGTTCAAGGGTGACTGGTCCGCGGAGGACCTGCAGGCCGAGCTGGCGGATCTCGAAGAGCAGCTGCGCGCGACGCAGTGACCTCGCACGGCGGCGGACCTATGACGATCATCACGTTCAACCGGGTTTCCAAAGGGTTTCCCCCCACCCGGCGGGGGTCCGCCGTCTCCGCCCTCGAGGAGGTCGATCTGCAGGTGGAGCGCGGCTCCATCGTCGGAGTGATCGGCTACTCGGGGGCGGGCAAGTCCACTCTGGTCCGGTTGGTCAACGGGCTGGAGAAGCCGACCGCCGGCACCGTCGAAGTGCTCGGTGTCGACGTGGGGAAGGCCTCCGCGAACGACCTCCGCGGGCTGCGCGGGCGGATCGGGATGATCTTCCAGCAGTTCAACCTCTTCAACTCACGCACCGTGCGCGGGAACGTCGCGTATCCGCTGAAGGTCGCCGGATGGAAGAAGCAGGACATCGGCCCCCGGGTCGCCGAGCTGCTCGACTTCGTCGGCATCGGCGACAAGGCGCACAGCTATCCGCGGGCACTCTCCGGAGGACAGAAGCAACGCGTCGGCATCGCCAGGGCGATCGCGGCGAACCCCGAGTTGCTGCTCGCGGATGAGGCCACGAGCGCGCTCGATCCGCAGACCACGGGCGAGGTGCTCGCGCTCCTCAAGGAGATCAACCGCACGCTGGGCATCACGATCGTCGTGATCACGCACCAGATCTCCGTCGTGCACGAGCTGTGCGATCAGGTGATCGTGATGGACGGTGGAAAGGTGGTCGACAGCGGCGACACATACCGCGTGTTCGCGCATCCGCGTGCGGCGCTCACCGAGCGCTTCGTCGCCGCGGTGACTCAGGGCATCCCGGCAGGGGACACCCTGGACGCACTCCTCGTCGCGGGCGGCGATCTCATCAGCGCCGACGTCAACGAGTTCACGAGCGAGCACATCGCCCAGGTCTTCGACCGCCACGGCGTGCGGCACACGGTGGTCTTCGGGGGCGTGACGGACATCCGCGGGCGCCAGCTGGGCACACTCACCTACCGGGTGCACGCTGAGGCGGCGGTGCTCGCGTCTGTCGTCGCCGAGCTCCAGGAGCACACCAGGGCGCAGATCCTGCAACCGGGACCGGCCGCATCCGACCAGCGATCGGAGGTGGCGTCATGAACATCATCCACACCGCGACCGACTGGGGAAGCCTGACCCCCGTGCTCCTGCAGTCGATCCAGGAGACCATCTACATGGTGGTCGTGACACTGCTGATCGGCGGGGTCGTCGGGCTGCTCATCGGCGCCGTCCTCTACGCCACGCGTCCAGGGAACCTGTTCGCGAACCGCATCGTGTTCAACGTCATGAACCTGGCGATCAACGTGATCAGGCCCATCCCGTTCATCATCTTCCTCACCGCGGTGGGTCCGGTCACGAAAGCCGTCGCCGGGACGACGCTGGGCACGCAGGCGGCGATCGTGCCGATGACGATCATGGCGGCGGTCGTCATCGGACGCGTCGTCGAGCAGAACCTCGTCGCCGTCGATCCGGGCATCGTCGAGGCCGCGCTGGCGATCGGCGCGAAGCGATTCGCGATCCTGTTCGGGCTGGTCATCCCCGAAGCCCTCGCTCCGCTGATCCTCGGCTACACGTTCATGTTCATCGCGGTCGTCGACATGTCGGCGATGGCGGGGTACATCGGCGGCGGCGGCCTCGGCAACTTCGCGATCATCTACGGCTACCAGCAGTTCAACCAGGAGGCCACCTGGGTCACCGTGGCCATCATCATCGTGATCGTGCAGGTCGGCCAGATCTTCGGGAACTGGCTCGCGCAGCGGGTCCTGCGGCGATAGCGGCGGAGTGGAGGACTCATTCATCGACCGGATACGTGTTTGCCACCCGACTCCAAGCCGGACGGGCTAGCGTGAGAAGCGATGAAGGTCATCTCCTACAACCTGCGAAAGCACCGTGCTGCCACCGAGCTGGTGGCGCTGGTCGGCCAGCACGACCCCGACATCCTCTGTCTGCAGGAATGCGATGTGCAGGGGCTGCCGGAGCGGATCGGCGACCTGGTGCTGGCGGACGCGACCCAGGGCAATCGCCTCGGCCTCGCGCTGTACTACCGCACGAACAGCTTCCATCTGCAGAAGATCCGCGCGATCGAGCTGAAGAAGTCGTTGCACGACCGCATGCTCAAGCCCGCCCATGAGCGCGTCCTCGGCGCCCGGCTGCTCGACATCGACAACGGCCGCGAGCTGATCGTCGCCTCGTTCCATGCCGCCCCGCTCACCGCGCTCAACTCGCTGCGGCGTCATCAGATCCGCGCCGCCCTGTCCGCACTCGCCGAGCTCGGCGAGGGACTCCCGCAGTTGATGGTGGGGGACTACAACTACCCGGTCTTCAAGGAGAATCTCGGCCAGGCGGTGCGCAACCACGGTTACGCCCTGACGCTCAGCGACGACCACACCTACACGCGCTACCGCGTGTTCCGCGGCCACTACGACTTCGCGACATCGGTCGGATTCGAGGTCGATGCGATCACCACGCTTCCGCAGGGATCGAGCGATCATCGGCCGATCCTGGTGACGGTGCATCCGGACTGAACGCTCGGTCTCGACGCGCGCCTGGGCTCGTGCTCGTCTTCTTTCCGTGGGCGCTTCCTGTCGCCCGAAGCTCGGCGAAGCGACAGGATGCGACCTTCCCTCGGCGGGGTGGGCGCAAGGGGTCGGATGGGCGGCCTGGAGGTGACACGATGCGACCTTTCCCTCGGCGGGGTGGGCGCGAGGGGTCGGATGGACGGCCGGGAAGCGACGATTCGCGACGCATCCAGGCGCCCGAACCAGTGTGGCACCTGGACGCAGGACGGCGCGTCGAGGAGACCGAGAACGGGGTGAGGGCGCGTGGTCAGAGTTCCCGGCGGCGGGAGCGCAGCGGGGGTGCGCCGTCCCAGCCGCGCGCGAGGAGCGCTCGCCGCACGATCGCGACGGCGTCCGGTCGATTCCCACGGATGTTCCTCGACGTCAGTCGAACGACAAGCCACCCGGCCTCGGCGTAGGCGCGGTACTTCTCCAGGTCGCGGTCCCATTGCCGTTGCGAGACACGATGGTGATCGCCCTCGATCTCGGCGACCGTCCGGAACTTCGGGTAGACGACCTCTGAGATGCCGAGGCGCCGGCCGCGAGCATCATGGATCGGCAGGTCGAGCACCGGCTCGGGAAGGCCCGCGTTCTCGGCATCCAACCGGTACTCCGTCTCCAACGGCGATGCGCTCCCCACGCGGATCCGCTCGAGAACGGCCACGAGGCGGGCGGTTGCCTGTGGTCGCGGGCCCAGGTCCATCGCCGACCGGAGGTGCTCCAGAGATGCCAGCGACAGCTCGGGGTGGAGGTCGCCCCGTTCGTCTCTCGGCACCCTGACGAGAGCATCGCCGAGGACGATCAGCTGCCGCTCGTTCAGGTCGCGGCCCAGCATCGCCCAGGTCGTGGCCGGCGAGCTGATGCGCAGCCCGCCTCGAACCTGCACCTCGACGAGATGCGGGGCGATGGTGCGTCCCTGGATGCCCTGCGCACGTGGTGCGCGGTGGGGGGAGCACACCGCGACCTCCAGCCGGTGGCCGTGTTCGATCGGCGCCCCGAGGAGCACCGCGGCCGTGCGCCCGCAGAAGAAGGTGCCGGGAGGCATGACCGTCGAATAGAGATGTGCGGAGTCCTGCACGGCGGCCCGGACTCTGCGATCTCGGGCGAAAGGCGTGGCGTCCTCCTCCTCCGAGGGCGCAGCGGCTGTGATCGTTCGTCGGGCTCCCCGAAACGGCGACTCCAGATCTTTCGCCCTCAGCCGTCGCGGCGACACCCCTGCTGCACGGGCGTGCGCGACGGAGAACTGCGTGCCGAGTCCGGAGGGGAGAGGGTGGGGTGTCAGCGGCATCCGACCACCATCCCGCACGCCGGCCACCGAGATCCGTCGGGTGCCGCACGAGCACGCGGCTCGGGGACACTTCCTCCACGGTCACAGCGGTGGAGGAGAGGTCGCCGACGACTCACCACGGATGCTGTGGGCGCCTCTGGTCGCAACGACTGCCCCGTCGCGACACTTCGCGACCTCCGTTCGGCGGGAGTGGGCGCCTCTGGTCGCATCCGCTGCCCCGTAGCGACACATAGCGACCTCCGCTCGGAGTGAACGCACCAGGACTAGTCGCAGCGCCCGGTTTGAGGTAACACGCCCGGGTGGCGTATGCTGTCTCTTTGGTGCCGTTCCCCGTGCTCGGAGAACGGCGACCATCCGAACGTGAGCCCTCCACTGGCGTGTTCCCCTCTCGATGAGATCGCGAGGAAGAACCACCCCGGAGTGGGATTCACGAACTTCTCCGTTCGACACAAGAAAGCAGCACTATCGTGACGCGCACTTACACCCCGAAGGCCGGCGAGGTCCAGCGTGACTGGGTCGTCATCGACGCCACCGACGTCGTTCTCGGCCGTCTGGCTTCGCACGCCGCTACGCTCCTGCGTGGCAAGCACAAGCCCACCTTCGCCAACCACATCGACTCGGGTGACTTCGTCATCATCGTGAACGCCGAGAAGGTGGCGCTCACCGGTCAGAAGCTCCAGAAGAAGCTGGCCTACCGCCACTCCGGTTACCCGGGCGGCCTGAAGTCGGTCACCTACGCCGAGCTCCTCGAGAAGAACCCGGTCCGCGCTGTGGAGAAGGCCATCCGTGGCATGCTCCCCAAGAACAGCATCGGCCGCCAGCAGCTGTCGAAGCTCAAGGTGTACGTCGGTGCCGAGCACCCGCACGCCGCGCAGCAGCCGACGCCGTACACCCTCGACCAGGTCGCCCAGTAAGCGCCGTAAAGACTTAAGGACATACTCGTGGCTGACATCCAGGACACCACCGAAGCTCAGAACTACTCGACGTCGACTCCCGAGACCGAAGCAGTCGAGGCGGCTCCCCGCCCCGTGCTCAGCGTCCCGGGTGCCGCTGTCGGCCGTCGCAAGCAGGCCATCGCCCGCGTGCGCATCGTCCCCGGCTCCGGCACGATCACGGTCAACGGCCGTACGATCGAGGACTACTTCCCGAACAAGCTGCACCAGCAGCTGATCAACGACCCGTTCACCGTGCTGAACCTCGCCGGTGCATACGACGTCATCGCTCGCATCTCCGGTGGTGGCCCCTCGGGCCAGGCCGGTGCGCTCCGCCTCGGCATCGCCCGTTCGCTGAACGGCATCGACGAGGAGAACAACCGTCCGACCCTGAAGAAGGCCGGCTTCCTCTCGCGCGACGCTCGCGTCAAGGAGCGCAAGAAGGCTGGACTCAAGAAGGCCCGCAAGGCGCCTCAGTACTCGAAGCGTTAAGGTCCACTGCTCCGATGCCGATCTTTGGCACGGACGGCGTGCGAGGACTTGCCAACGGCATCCTCACCGCCGACCTGGCGCTCACCCTGGCCCAGGCGACTGCTGTCGTCCTGGGCCAGGGCCGTACTGCGGAGGCTCGCAAGGCCGAAGGCAAGCGACTCACCGCAGTGGTCGCCCGGGACCCTCGGGTCTCCGGACACTTCCTGACAGCCGCCGTCTCCGCGGGGCTCGCCTCATCGGGCGTCGATGTGCTCGAGGCCGGGGTCATCCCCACGCCCGCACTCGCGTTCCTCGTCGCTGATCGCGACGCCGACTTCGGTGTCATGATCTCGGCGTCGCACAACGCCGCGCCCGACAACGGCATCAAGATCTTCGCCCGCGGCGGCGTGAAGCTCCCGGACGAGGTCGAACAGCGCATCGAAGAGGCGATGTCCGGAGAGATGCTGCGCCCCACCGGCGCCGGCGTCGGACGGATCGACCGCTTCGCCGACGCAGAGGACCGCTACGTCGTGCATCTGCTCGGCTCGCTCCCGAACCGCCTGGACGGCATCCACGTCGTGCTGGACTGCGCGCACGGCGCGGCCTCCGGAGTCTCTCCCGAGACGTTCCGCGACGCCGGTGCCGAGGTCACGGTGATCGGTGCCGATCCCGACGGTCTCAACATCAACGACGGTGTGGGCTCGACCCACCTCGACAACCTCGCAGAGGCCGTCGTGCGCCTGGGCGCCGACATCGGCATCGCCCACGACGGTGATGCGGATCGCTGCCTCGCCGTCGACGCGCAGGGCGCTCACATCGATGGCGACCAGATCATGGCGATCCTCGCGGTCGCGATGAAGCAGCGCGGGCACCTCACGGATGACACGCTCGTGGCGACCGTGATGAGCAACCTCGGCCTGCACGTGGCGATGCGCGAGAACGGCATCACCGTCCGCCAGACCGCGGTCGGCGATCGCTACGTGCTCGAGGACATGAACCGCGGCGGCTACGCTCTCGGCGGCGAACAGTCCGGGCACGTCATCATGAGCGAGTTCGCGACGACCGGCGACGGTCTTCTCACCGGCCTGCACCTGGTCGCGGAGATGGCTCGCCAGAAGAAGTCGATCGCGGAACTCGCAGCCGTCATGAACGTCTACCCGCAGGTTCTGATCAACGTCCGCGATGTCGACAAGGATCGCGTCGTCGACGATGAGGGCGTGCAGCACGCCGTGCGCGCCGTCGAGACCGAACTCGGCGACAGCGGACGCGTGCTGCTGCGCAAGTCCGGCACCGAGCCGCTCGTGCGGGTCATGGTCGAGGCGGCGGATGCCGAATCGGTGCAGACCTACGCCGAGCGCCTCGCCGACGTCGTCCGCGAGCGTCTCGCGCTCTGACACGTCTTTCGAGTCGAGAGGACCGGCCTGCCACTGATCAGTGGCAGGCCGGTCTTCTTCGTCCGAGGCAGCGTCAGGGAGCGCAGATCCGATAGCCGCCCTCGGCCAACGTCTCGGTCGTGCACTCCTGACCTGTGAGGCGAGGCGTGTCCGTCATGGCGGGGGCGTCCGAGAGGCCGACGTGCGCGCCGGTGAGGACGATGGCGGGCACCGCAGCGCCCCAGGGCTGCGCGGCCAGCCAGTCGGTCCCGGTCTCGGCGACCCATTCCGCGAGCGGCGCGACGGCCTCGCGTTGCCGCTCGAGCGTCTGCCCGCGCGACACAGAGCTCGAGGAGACCTGCATCGCTGCCGCGATCCCGACGATGAGCGCGAAGATCGCGGTCGCCGCGATCGTGATGTTCGCGACCGCTCCGCGAGGAACCCGCCGAGCCGACCAGACGGCGACGGCGGCGAGGACGGGAAGGAACGCGAAGATGCCGACGGCCGGATGCCGGACCCAGAGGGGGAGCTGGGAGGCCGTCGCCCACCATCCGATGAACGCGACCATGCCCAGGGTCGCGGCGGAGGCGTAGGCGAGCACCAGCCGGTCGCCGGAAGCGGGCTCGCGTCGCGCGAACACCACCCCGGTGACGATGACGGCGGCCAGGAGCAGGAATGCCGCCACCGCCACCACGGCCGGCACCGACCAGGAATCGGCGAGTGTCTGCAGCTTCTGGAGCACGGTCGTCGAGGCGCCCTGTCCGCCGCTGCGGACGAATCCGACGAGTGCACGCAGATGCGCCACATAACCGGTGAACCCGAGCGAGAGCAACGCCGTCAGCTCGACGAGCAGAGTCGGGAGGGCGACGAACACGAGCGGCAGCCAGGAGCGTCGGAGCGTCTCGCGCACTCGCGCCCAGCCTCTGCCGTCGGCGAGAACCCACAGGGCGATCGCGAAGGCGGGGAGGGCGAGCAGGGCGATGAGCTTCGCCTGGATCGCGAGACCGAGAAGGAGCCCGGCGAGCCAGGCCCGTCGGGGCAGCGTCAGGAGAGCCCAGACGATGAGCGCGGCCGCAGGGATCTCTCCGAGCAGATCGGCGGGGCCCTGGATGGGGGAGACACCGGCGGACGTGGCGAAGGCGAGGGGGACGGCGACCGCGAGCAGAGCGGCCCACCGCCCGCCGATCCGCCTGCCGAGCAGAGCGAGTCCCGCGAGGAGCAGCACCCAGTAGGCGAGCGGAACAAGCCGGGCCCCGATCACCGCATCCGCGCCGGTGGCGAGCACCGCGGCGACGGGGAGCAGTACCACCGGCCCGGTGGAGATGCGCGGGTCGAACGGGGTGATCGTCGAGCCGGAGAGGGCGCCGTCGCTGGAGTATCCGAGTCCCGCGAGCAGATTCCGCGGAACAGTGAGGTTGAACGCCTCGTCTTCCCAGAACCGCCAGACGACGAGACTGTGCCAGGCCACGATGACATGCCCGATCACGAGTGCGGCAGCCAGCACCCAGAAGAGTACGGTGCGCGCCCTGGTCATCGGACCACGGCCTCCGGTCGGCGGATCTCACGCAGCGGAGCGTCAGGACGCAGCGAGAGCGTCCAGGCTTCGCGCAGCGCGGCGCGGACGAACTGCCGGAGTCGTTTGGGCGGCAGCGCGACGCCGGCGCCGCGGCCCCACATCGTTCCGGTCGTCGAGGAGCCACGTCGCGGGATGCTGGCGACGCGGAGGTAGCGCACGACGAATCCGCCGCGGGCTTCTGCGAGGGAGAAGTGCACGTGGGGTACCGAGGCGTCGGCGGGGATCGCGTCGATGAGCACCTGCAGCGCCTCGGGGCGGTAGGCGCGCAGCGGGGTGTTGACGTCCGGGACTCGGCGTCCGGCTGCACCGGCCACCAGCACTCCGACGGCCGCCGTGAGCACCTTGCGGTACCAGGGGTCGGTGCGCCCGTCGCGCACGCCGTGCACGACATCGGCACTCTCACGGAGCAGCGCCGAGATGAGCCGAGGGAAGTCGGCGCCGTAGAACTGGCCGTCGCCGTCGACGTGCACCAGCACATCCGGCTCCGCAGCCAGGCCGGCGCGGTACGCGGCGAGTGCGGTGGGGCCGTGGCCCCGGTTCGTCGCCTGGACCTCGACGAGGACGTCATCGACGTCGTCGAACACGCTCGCGGTGGCATCCGTCGAACGGTCGTCGGCGATGTGGAAGCTGACGCGATCGGCCAGCGGCGCGACAGCAGATCTGATCTCGTCGATGAAACCGCCGATGCCTTCGGCCTCGTTGTAGGCGGGCATCACGATGGCGAGATGAGAGATGGTCACGGGGTCCTCCGAACTGCCGCGTTCGGCGAGGGCGCGCGCAGCAAGTAGCCTAGTCGAGTCATGAAACCAACCTCCCGATTGCGGCGTCTCGCCAGCCTGGGCAGTCGCTTCCTCGTCGTCGGGGGACTGAGCACGCTGATCGAGATCGGTGTCTTCAACCTGCTCGTCTACGTGTGGGGGTGGGACGTCGTCTCCGCGAAGATCGTCGCCTCGCTGGTCGCGCTCGTCAACGCGTACTTCGGCAACCGGGAGTGGACGTTCCGGCATCGAGACCGGCGAGGACGGGTGACCGAACTCGTGCTGTTCGTCCTGACCAACGCGGTGTGCACCGCGATCGGGGCGGGGCTCGTGTGGCTCGGCGTCGAGATGGCGGCCGGAATCCTCGGCCGAACCCCCGGAGCGATCGCCGTCAACGCGGTCAACCTCGTGAGCATCGTAATCGTGGTGGCGCTGCGATTCGTGCTCTACCACTCGATCGTCTTCCGCTCGCCGGCACCGCGCTGAGCCCCCGCCGGCATCAGGCCTCCGAGCCGGCGCGTTTCGCCGCCTTGCGAGCGGCCCTGGTACCCGCGGCACCGCCGAGCTCGTGGGTCGATCCGTACGTGTACGCGCCGTAGCCGTAGCTGTCGGGACCCTTGGTCGGCAGCATCGTGATCACGACGCCGAGCAGGTCGACTCCTGCGGTCTCCAGCGTGCGGATGGCTCCCTGCAGCTCGGGCTTGCGGGTCTTTCCCGACGCGGCCGCGAGGATGATGCCGCGGGTCTTCTTGCCGATCACCGCGGCATCGGTCACGAGGAGCAGCGGGGGTGCGTCGATCAGGATGTAGTCGAAGTACTCGTCGAGCGTCGAGAGCACCGTGTCCATCGCGGCGGAGCCCAGCAGCTCGCTCGGGTTCGGCGGGACCGGTCCGCTGGGGAGGACGTAGAGCTCATGCGTCCCCCACTTGCGCAGTGCGTCCGACAGCGGCACCTGACCGATCAGCACGTTGGTGAGGCCGACGCCGCCCTCCATCGCCATGTAGTCGGCGATGCGGGGAAGGCGCAGGTCGCCGTCGAGCAGGGCGACGCGCGCGCCGGTCTCCGCGAGGGCGATGGCGAGGTTCGCCGTGGTCGTCGACTTGCCTTCTCCGGGGCCTGAGCTCGAGACGACGAAGGTGCGCGAGTCCGCGTCGACGTCGAGGAACTGCAGGTTGGTGCGGAGCGTGCGGAAGGACTCGGCACGAGGGCTCCGCGGGTCGGCGTGCACGATCAGTGGACGCTTGGGCGCGTCGGGGTCGAAGGCGATCCCGCCGAGGAGCGGCCGGTCGGTCAACGTCTCGAGGTCGTGGAGAGTGTGGATCCGGGTGTCGAGCACGGTGCGCAGAACGGCGAAGCCGACACCGGCGGCGAGTCCGAGGAGCCCTCCGATGATGATGAGCAACGGGATGTTCGGGCTGGAGGGGGCGCTGGGTACCGCGGCCGGGTTGGTCACCGTCACGTGGACGGGGCTCACGCCGCCTTCCACCGCCGGACGCTCGAGAGTGTTCTGCACCGCGTCGGTGAAGCTGATCGCCGTCTGGTCAGCGATGGCTGCAGCCCGCTTGGGGTCCGTGTCGGTCACGGAGATGTTGATCATGACGGTGTTCAGCGGTGTGCTCGCCGAGATCTGTCCCGCGAGCTGACGCGCGGTGATGTCGAGTCCGAGCTCCTCGATCACCGGGTCGAGCACCAGAGCGGTACCGATCGTGTCGACGTAGCTGGTGACCATCTGACGCGCGAACGTCGTTCCCTGCACGAGGTCTCCGGTCGCGGCGCCTTCCGTGCGCACCGAGACGTAGAGCTGGGTGGACGTGACGTACTTCGGCGCCTGCAGGTAGGCGTACGCGCCACCGCCGGCGAGGCCGACCAGGAGCAGGACGAGGATCGCGATCCAGTTCTTCTGCAGGATGCGGATGTAGTCGCGGAGTTCCACGTGGTCTTTCCTTCGGTTCTTCGTCTCGCTCGTGGCGATGGTCGACAGGTGTTCGGGGCGGCGGGTGGTGCCGCGGGTCAGCGGGCGCCGTCGCCGTATCCGTAGGCGCCGACGAGCGTTCTGTCGGGTCCGCGGGTGGGCATCATGGTCACGACGGTCCCCAGGACCTTGGCGCCGACGTTCTCGATGTTCGTCACGGCGTCTCTGACCCGCGGGATCACGGACTTGCCTGCGGCCGTCACGAGGATCGCACCGGACGTGCGCCGGGCGATGACCGCGGCGTCCGTCACGAGCACGACGGGCGGGGCGTCGATGAGGATGATGTCGAAGGCCTCGCGCAGATCGGCGAGGAGCCGGGCCATCTCCGACGAGCCGAGGAGCTCTGCCGGGTTCGGCGGCACGGTTCCGGAGGGAAGCACGAAGAGCGTGCCGCGGCCCCACCGTTGCAGCGCGTCGGCGACGGAGAGACGACCAGCCAGCACCTCGGTGAGGCCGACGCCGCCCTCGATGCCGAAGTAGTCCGCGATGCGCGGCAGGCGCAGATCGGCATCGATGAGGGCGACCTTGGCGCCCGTCTCGGCGAACGCCAGGGCGAGGTTCGCGATGGTGGTCGACTTGCCCTCGCCGGGACCCGCGCTCGTGACCACATACGACGGCGTCTCGCCCGCGGGTGAGAGGAACTGCACGCTCGTGCGCAGCGAGCGGTACGACTCGGGACGGGCTCCCGTCATGCCTCCGGTCACGACCAGCGGCTGCGTGCCCGTGGACGGGTCGAACGCGGTCGTGCCGAGCACCGGGGCACCGGTCGCCTCGGTCGCGTCCTCGATCGTGCGGACACGTGCATCCAGGACGGTGCGGAGCACGACGATGACGATTCCCGCCGCGAGGCCCAGCAGGCCGCCGCCGAGCAGGGCGACAGTGCGGTTCGGGGCGGAAGGAGCCGTGGGCACGCCGGCCGGCTGGATCACGTCGATCCGCACGATGCTCCTACGGGTGTCGGACGGACGCTCGAGCTGTTCGGCGACGACCGTGGCGAAGCTCTCCGCGACGGCGTTGGCGATGCGGGCGGCGCGCCCCGGCTTGCCGTCGGAGACGCTGATGGAGATCGTGGTCGATGCGGGAGCAGCCGAGACGGACACGAGCCCGGCCAGCTCGGCGGTCGTCTCGGGCAGGCCGAGCTCGTCGATCACGGGCTGCAGGACGAGCGAGCTGGGGATGATCGCGACATAACTGCCGACGGCCTGGATCGCGTAGCTGCGTGCGAGGTTCAGTTCGGCAGTCGTGGCGGCCCCGTCGACGCTCTGGGCCTGACCGATCACGAGCAGCTCGGCGGTCGTCGAATAGCGCACCGGAGCGGTGAGTGCATACAGCACGCCCGCCGACAGGCCGATGAGGGTGAGGGACACCAAGAGCACGGCGTACGTCCGCAGCGCGCGCAACGACGACTGGATGTTCATGGCCCCCCACGAGTTCAGATACTCCGGCGATCGCCGTATCCTCTTTAGACAATACCTGTCGCGTGTCCGGCGTCCTGTCGCGAAACGTCTCTTGTTGCGGCGGGGATGGGGGTTCAGGTATGGCATTCGACGAGATCTTCGACCTCGACAAGACGCGCGACCGCTCTCTGCTGCGTGATCCGGACGCGACGATGCTGGCCGGGGAGCTCGACGCCGTGGTCGGACGCCGACGGCGAGCGCGGGTCAGCGCGGGAGCAGGGCAGGATGTGCCCCGGCTGGTCGCGATGGTCGAGGCTGCAGCGGCCGACCGGGTACCGGCGACCGTCTCGCCGGAGCCCGGAGCGACGCGGCGTGCGCCTCGCCATATCGATTGGATGACGGTCATCGCCGGAGGGCTGGCGGTGGTCGCGGTCGCCGTCGCCTCGACGCTCACCGCGGTGCAGATCGCGACGGCGAGCCCGGTCGGCGATGCCCTTGTACTTCTCGAGTCCGACGAGGAGGCGCTGGCCTCGGCCGAGCAGTCGCTCTCGTTCTCGCGGGACCGCATCGAGCAGCAGCAGGAGACCGGGCAGGCACGTGCGGCGGCTCTGTGGACGAACCTGGCTGCGTTGACCCCCGCTTCCGAGGAGATGCGCTTCGTGGGCGCGGAGGCCCTCGCCGCGGTGAACGCCGCTGCCGTGACCTATCAGGCGGCGCTCGATGCCGCAGTGCTGCCGGAAGCCCTGCCCGCCTGGAAGCCCACGAAGACCGACGAGGATTCGCTCGCGAGTGTGGCGACTGCGCTCGACGAGGTGCAGGAGCGCTCCGTCCTCGTCGACGCGGCGACGGTGGAGCTGCGCGATGTGCGCACCGCTGTCGAGCGCGCCGACGACGAGTTCACGGCCGCGCTCGACACCTTCGCGGTGGCGCTCGGGAGCGGACTGCAGGCGGAGCTCGACGCGTCGCCGGACCCGGAGCAGGCGCTGCGCGATGCCGTGCAGGCGGCGAGCGCTCGCGCCACGGCGGCCGATCTCACCACGCAGGAAGGCGCCGCGGCGTTGCGCGCGTATGTCGACAGTGTGCGTGCGTTGCGCGCGGATCAGCTGCGTATCGCCGTCGAGCTCGAGGAGGAGTCGTCTCAGAACGGGACGTGGAACCCCGGTACCCAGACCGAGTCGCCCACCCCGACGGACCCGACCACGCCGACGAACCCGGGCACGGGCAACCCGGGGACCGGAAACCCCGGGACCGGGAACCCCGGCCCGACCGATCCCGGTCCGACTGATCCGGAGCCGACCGATCCGGAACCGACCGATCCCGTCGGCTGATCGTCGCGCCGGATGGCGCGTTTTGTTTCGATTTCTGTCGTGAATTGATCCGTTGTTCAATCAAACCGACCCCTAGGTAGGGGAATCCTTACCCCGCGGGGTCGACCGTCGCCTCGGATGTGTCACGATGGAACCGATACATCGGTCACCAAGTACGAAATGCCCTCTCGCCAGGCCCCAGACCAGCGGGAGAGGATCGACGCGTTGACGCGCGTGGGGGGAAAGCAGTGCCATTGGGTTCTGAATTGCAAGAGGCTGTGTCTGTAGAGCAGAAGCGGCGGCGGCTCGCTGCGGCGTTCGTCGACAGCGCCGCGTGGATCGTGGGCATCGTGATCGCGGTGGTCCTGCGTTTCGAATTCGAGCCCACGCTGCGCGGCTGGATATCGATGGTCGTGCTCGCTCTCGTCGCTGCGCTGAGCCAGATCGTCGTGGGCTACTACCTCGCTCTTTACCGAGGACGCTTCACCTACGGATCGTTCGACGAGGTGCGAGCGCTCGGCCTGGTCGTCATCGTCCAGGCGGCCGTGCTCTCCGCGATCGTCATGGTTCTCGGTCCGGTGATCGGGCTGCCTCGCGGCACTGTTCTGCTGGCTTTCCCATTCGTTCTGCTCTTGATGTTCGGTGTGAGGTACAGCGCGCGCCTGATCCTTGAGCGTCGTCGGAAGCCGGGCACTGAGGCGGAGCCGGCGCTCATCGTCGGTGCGGGATACGTGGCTGACACTCTGGTGCGAACGATGATGACCGATCCGGCGTCGCCGTTGCGCGCTGTCGGCATCCTCGATGACGACCCGGCGAAGCGGAATCTCCGTCTGCGCGGAGTCCCTGTGATCGGTCGCACGACCGAGATCGTCGCCGCGGCGCGCGACACCGGTGCCACGACTCTGGTGATCGCGATCGGAGGCGCGGAGAGTTCCGTGCTGCGCCGTCTCTCCGACGACGCCGACAAGGCAGGCCTCCGTGTCACGATCACCCCGACGCTGACGAACATGATGTCGGGGGAGCAGGCACCGACCGACCTTCGCGACATCAGCATCGAAGACCTCATCGGCCGGCACCCGGTCGACACGAACGTCGAACTCATCGCCGGTTACGTCACGGGACGCCGCGTGCTCGTCACCGGGGCGGGAGGCTCGATCGGATCCGAGCTCTGCCGGCAGCTCGCCAAGTACGGGCCCAGCGAGCTCATCATGCTCGACCGCGACGAGACCGGTCTGCAGATGGCGCAGCTCGGCACCTCCGGGCACGGTCTGCTCGACTCGAAGGACGTCGTGCTCGCCGACATCCGGGAGAACGACACCCTGCGCGACATCTTCTCCGAACGGCGCCCGGAGGTCGTGTTCCACGCGGCAGCGCTCAAGCACCTGCCGATGCTGGAGCAGTACCCGGACGAGGCCTGGAAGACCAACGTCCTCGGCACGTTGAACGTGCTCAATGCCGCCCGTGAGGTTGGCGTCGACACCTTCGTCAACATCTCGACCGACAAGGCGGCGAACCCCACGAGTGTGCTCGGTCACTCCAAGCGCGTGGCGGAGAAGCTGACCGCCTGGGCCGGTGAGGAGACAGGCATGCGCTACCTGTCCGTGCGCTTCGGCAACGTGATCGGCAGCCGCGGGTCGATGCTCCCGACGTTCCAGACGCTGATCGAAGCGGGCGGGCCGATCACGGTCACGCACCCCGACGTGACCCGGTACTTCATGACGATCCCGGAGGCGTGCCAGCTCGTCATCCAGGCCGGCGGAATCGGACGAGCAGGCGAGGTCCTGATCCTCGACATGGGCGAGCCCGTGTCGATCCTCGAAGTCGCCAAGCGCATGATCGCCATGTCGGGCAAGAAGATCGAGATCGTGTTCACCGGCCTCCGACACGGAGAGAAGCTCCACGAGGTTCTGGTGGGCTCGCAGGAGAACCTCGAGCGCCCGTTCCATCCGAAGGTCTCGCACACCCGCGCCGACTCGATCTCGCCCGAACGTCTCGACAAGGCAGGGTGGGAGGCGCGGATGCTGTCCGTTCCGCGCAACAACGACACCGCCATCATCGAGCCGATCAGTCTCGACCTCCCGGAGAACCTGAAGTGACCGAACGCATCTACATGTCCTCGCCCGATGTCGGGCAGCTCGAGGAGGACGCGGTCGTCGCTGCGATGCGGTCCGGGTGGATCGCTCCCCTGGGACCGGACGTCGACGGCTTCGAGCGCGATCTCGCCGACCGCATCGGCGTCGCGCACGCGGTGGCGCTCAGCTCGGGCACCGCGGCCCTGCACCTGGGGCTGCTCACGCTGGGGATCCAGCCCGGCGACATCGTGCTCACCTCGACCATGACGTTCGCTGCGACCACGAACGCGATCGTCTACACCGGCGCGGAGCCGTATTTCATCGACGCGGACCCGGTGACGGGGAACATGGATCCGGCGCTGCTCCGCGAGGCACTTCGGACTCTTCACGCCGCAGGGGAAACAGTGGCGGCGATCGTCCCCGTCGACCTGCTCGGCAAGACCGTCGACTACACCGCGATCCTCAACGCTGCCGCCGAGTACGACGTTCCGGTCCTCGCGGACGCCGCCGAATCGCTGGGAGCCAGCCACCGCGGCCGCGCCGCCGGCAGCTTCGGTCGTGCCTCCATCGTGTCCTTCAACGGCAACAAGATCATGACCACGTCCGGCGGCGGGATGCTGCTCACCGACGAGCCGGAGATCGCGCAGCACGTGCGCTACCTCGCCACCCAGGCGCGGCAGCCGGTCGTGCACTACGAGCACACCGACATCGGCTACAACTACCGGATGAGCAACCTGCTGGCGGCGCTCGGCAGGGCCCAGCTGACGCGTCTCGACAGCATGATCGCGCGGCGTCGCGAGGTGCGGGAGATCTACAAGGAGCTGTTCGCCCCGGTCTCCGGGGTCGAGGTCTTCGGTGCGACCGGCGATCACGACGACAACGTCTGGCTCACCTCCATCCTGGTCGACTCGTCAGTCACCGGATGGCACCCGCAGGAACTCGCCGCGGCACTCGCGCAGGACGACATCGAGAGCCGTCCGCTGTGGAAGCCCATGCACCTGCAGCCGGTCTTCTCCGGGAGCCGAGGGGTCATCAACGGCGTCTCCGAGTCGCTGTTCGAACGCGGCCTGACCCTGCCCAGCGGCTCGGCGCTCAGCGCCGATCAGCGGGAGCGGGTTCGTTCCGCGATCGTCGCCTTCCTCGATGGACGCTGAGGTGTCTCAGCGCATGCCCCGGCCGTACGACGCCCTCAAGCGCGCCCTCGACATCGTGACGGCCGCCGTCGGGCTCGTCGTGCTCAGCCCCGTCATCCTGGTCACGGCGATCGCGGTGCGCGTGAATCTGGGAAGCCCGGTGCTCTTCAGTCAACCGCGCCCGGGCCGGAACGGCCGCGTCTTCCGGTTGTACAAGTTCCGATCGATGCGCAACGTCGACGCGGCGCGCGGGTGGATCAGCGACGAGCAGCGTCTGACGCGATTCGGGCGTGTGCTCCGCTCCACGAGCCTCGACGAACTGCCGTCGTTGTGGAACGTGCTCCGAGGTGACATGAGCGTCGTCGGTCCACGGCCTCTCCTCGTCGAGTACCTGCCTCGCTACTCGCCTGAGCAGGCGCGTCGGCACGAGGTGCGCCCCGGGATCACTGGTCTTGCGCAGGTCAACGGCCGTAATACGGTGGACTGGGAGCAACGCTTCGCGCTCGACGTGCGATACGTCGATTCCCGCAGTCTCGCCCTCGACGCACGCATCCTGATCGGCACGGTCCGCTCCGTCGTCGTGCGTGAGGGGATCAGCGCGGAAGGGCATGCCACGATGAGGAAGTTCGGGGAGAGCGATGACTGAGCGCGTCGTCGTCGTCGGCGCCGGGGGATTCGGCCGTGAGACGCTCGACGTCATCGAGGCGCTGATCGCCGCCGGCGCGTCGATCCAGGTCCTCGGCGTACTCGATGCCGCTCCCCGTGATGCTGATCTCGATCAGTTGACGAAGCGGGGGATCCCGTACCTCGGCACGGAGGCGGAATGGCTGCCCGGAGCGACGGGAGATGAGCGCTACATCGTCGCGGTCGGTGCTCCTGCCGTTCGTCGACGCGTCGCCGCGCGATTCTCGGATGCCGGCCTGCGTGCTGCGACCGTGATCCACCCCTCGGCCGTTATCGGTTCTCAGTCGCGCATCGGCGACGGTGTCGTCATCACCAGCGGTGTGCAGGTCTCCACGAACGTCACGCTGGGAGATCACGTGCATCTGAACCCCGCGAGTGTGATCGGGCACGATGCGGTGCTGTCGGACTTCGTGTCGGTGAATCCCGGAGCGATCGTGTCGGGCAACGTCGACGTCCGGTCCGGTGTCCTTCTCGGCGCCGGTTCGGTGGTGCTGCAGGGACTCGCCGTGGGAGCGGGAGCCACGGTGGGAGCATCCGCCTGCGTCACGAAGGACGTCGAGGCGGGGACGACCGTCGTGGGTGTGCCGGCGCGCGACGTGGCTCTTCGGCCGCTGGCGGGGGGATGACGATGACAGGTCCGCTTCGAGTACTCCTCGCCGTCCAGCCGTCGGTGAGTCACTATCGAGCACCCTTCGTGCAGGCCTTGGTGTCGCAGGATGATATCGACTTCGAGCTGGTCGGTCGCGTGAATCGCACCATGGGGACGAACGGGGACCCGGTTGCGGCGGCGGATGACGTCCTCGCCCGTGTCGGCGAGCTGCGGCGCGTCGGAGTGTTTCGGGCCCTGTACTGGGATCGCGGATTGGTGTCGAGGGTTCTTCGGACCCGCGCCACGGCGATCGTCCTGGAAGGTAACGTCTATGGTCTCTCGAACTGGATCGCGATCGCGGTCGCACGGATGCGTCGGCGGAAGGTCGTGTTCTGGGGGCATGCGTGGAAGCGCCCTGAAACGGGCGGCAAGCTGCGGCTGAGAAAGGCCTTCTACAAGCTTGCAGACGGGCATCTGACTTATGGGGAATGGGCGCCGGCATTCGCCGGATCTGTCGGGTTGGATGCGGGCACATTCGTACCGGTCTTCAACAGCATCTATCCAAGCCGGGAGCTCATGTCGGAGGCACCCCGTGAACGTCGCGCATCGCGCGAGGGCGCGCTGTCTCTGATCTACTCCGGTCGGTTGACCGCTCGCCATAAGGTCGATCAGGCGATCGCCGCTGTCTTGGCAGTGAACGCGCATGGACACGACGTGCGGTTGACGATCGTCGGCGACGGGCCGGAGCGGCCGCGCGCGGATGCCCTGGCTCACGAGTCCGACCGGATTGATCTTCTCGGGGCCGTGTACGACCTCGATCGGCTCCGTGAGCTCTACCGGAGCGCGGACTTCGCCGTTTCGCCGGGCGCGACCGGTCTCAACGTGATTCAGGCGCTCGGATTCGGCGTGCCGGTGATCGCCGCGCAGGGGGATCTGCAGAGCGGACCAGAGATCGAAGCCGTCAGAGACGGAGAGACGGGCTTGCTCTACCCCGCCGCAGAGGGCACGGCGGGGCTTGTCGACACTATCGTGGCGCTGGTATCGCTCTCAGACGACGACTTTGCCTCTTACTCTGCGGCAGGGAAGGCTGTCGTCAATGACCGCTACACCGCCGAGAAGCATGCCTCTGCCGTCGTAGCTGCCCTGGTGGGTCTCCTCAGGGCTTGAGTCACACAGCGGATCGCGGCTCCGCGCCCGATCGCCAGAGGTCGATCGGGAACGCCTGCTGCAGCGGCTTGGGCACCCATGCTGCGAGCGGGTTCTCGTGGATGTGCCGTGAGGCCAGTAGCTTCTTGGCGTCCTCCACAGTCTCGGCGACAGGTACCTCGGTCCTTCCGGTGCCCTCGAAGTAGTCCAAGTACTTGAACGATGGCTCTGTGCTCGACTTCATGGCGGCGACCGGAATGCCGAAGGCCTCGGCGAGGATCACGCCATGAAGCGAACTCGCGATGACCTGTTCGCTCTGCACGATGTGCGAGATGACATCCCGGAACTCTCCACGCGGGTCGATCACCCCGGCGGTCTGGCCGAGCAGCTGATAGTCGTGGAAGTTCGGCACGATCGTCAGGTGGTGGCGTTTCTCCTGCGCGAGTGCAGCGAATTCCGGAAACAGCGCTGGGGTCAAGAGCGCTGGATCGCCGTAGACCTCGGGGACATTGATGTTTCGAGCGAGCAGCCACTGTCGGGTCAGCGGTCCTCGCACGGCACGTACGTCGAGTTGCGCGAATCGGTAGGCAGATTCCGCAACCTTGCCGTTGACGCCGGTTCCCCAGATCACGTCTCCCGTTCGGGCCATATGCATAATCGACCCGATAGACAGCAGGCGTCTGGTTCGAGGGCGACGCAGTGTGCGGCTTCTTACCGGCGCGTGCGCATCGAGTGACCTCTCTACGACAGCTGGGCCCATGACGTCGCCGAAGTTCTCTACGCGATCGCCGATACCCAGCGCTCGCAATGGACGCGGTGTGGTGCCACGAAGCGGGTTCCAATGAACCACTTTGACGCCCTGAACATTGTGAATCGTCATAGGGAGCTCCGAACGAATTGGTAGATCACATGGAAGTCGCGTCTCAGCCCTCGGGACAGAACCGCCAGCAGGGCATAGGACAGAAGTGCGCATAGGGCTTGAGCGCTCAGGATGAGGATGGGAGGCAGCTGGAAACCGACCAGCCACAGCCCGACGAGAAATGTCAGAGTCCCGGCGATGATGTGCGCGACCATCGGACGAACGGATTCGCGAAGCAGCGGCTTGATCTCTATGCCGATCGCCCGCACGGGCCAGATCGTGAGTACGAGCCAGTTCAGAACGAGACCGAGCGACACACCCGCTGCGACGCCGAGGAGACCGAACTGCACACTCACCAAGATCAGAGCGATCATCAACACCCGGGTTACGACCGAGAACTTGAGCTGCAGGGTCGTGCGTCCTGTCGCTAGGAAAGCCCAGTAGTAGGCATATCCGGACATCTGGAAGAAGCCGCCGACCGCGAGGATCGAGAGGACGGGAGTAGCACCGCTCCATCCCGCTCCGAGGAAGACTCCGATCACGGCCTGCCCGGCCGCGAGAAGGAAGGTCAGCGCAGCTCCGATGAGGAGAATAATCAGGTGGTGAGCACGACGGATCGCCGAGTTCAACCGGCCCATGTCGTCTTGCTGGCGGGCGAGTACGGGCAGTGCAACTCGGGTGAGCGGCGCTGCGATCTGCTGCATGGGCAGCTTGAACAGCTGGTAAGCACGGTCGTAGAGCCCCAGCTGCGCTGGGCCAAGGTAGCGGCCTATGAGAACAGAATCGATGCTCGAGCTCACGTAGTTGAGCGCTTGGACGCCGAACGCTGACAAGCCAAAAGTCAGCAGGCCTCGCATAGGCGCCCGCGCGGGGAGCCTGGGAATCCAACGAGTTCCCACGGCCACAATCAGCAACCGGACCGAGAGCGTGACCAACTGCTGTGCGACCAGACTCCAGACGCCCGCACCTGACACTGCCAGGAGGATCGCGACCAGTAGACCGGTGATCGGAGCAACCACGTCGGCGACGGCCAACAGCTTGAACTTCATCTCGCGCGCAGCGTCTGCGTAGTACTGAGTCGTCAATGAACTGAGGACGAAGACCGCTGACAATGCACAGATCAGTGGTACGAGTCCGCCCTGCCCGTAGAAGTTCGCGAGGGGATCAGCGAACGCGAACAGAAGGAGCGCTGCGATCAACCCGATCCCGGAGTTGACCCAGAACAGGTTGCTGCGTTGCTGATCCGAGATCGATCGGGCTTGCATCGATGCCGATGAAAGCCCGAAGTCGCCGATAAGAACCGCCGCTCCGGTGATTGCGGCGATCATTCCGAAGTAGCCGAAATCGCTCACGGTCAACAAACGAGAGAGCACCATGATGCTCACGAGTTGGACCCCGAACCGGAGAATCTGTCCTGTGATAGTGAGCCGAGCGCCGCTGGCAGCTGCGCTAGCTACTGACACGGTTGGCTCCTGCCTCGGTATCACTATCTGCGGCGTTGCGCTGGGAGTGCTGAACGAAGTCGGGCGATGCCTCGACGAACGATCGCATTCTTGCTGGGACTTCGCGACGAGAGTGCGACCTGGAAAGGTCGCGGATGCGAACCAGAAGTTGTCGGTACAGCCCGCCGATGTCGTCCCACTGGCGGCGTGAAAGGTCTGGAACTGCTCCTGAGGAAGCGATGTCATGGGCAGCAGCGGCGGACGCCTCGCGCGCCCATTCCTCGTCACTAGCCGACGTAGGCAGGATTCGTACCCAACTCGTGCCGATCTCCGACGCGAGTGCGGCGTTCGCGGGGCTATCCGGTACCAGGATGGGGCGGCCTGCGGAAAGCGCCAGTAGCGCTACACCTGAGTTGTACATATGCCGATACGGCAGGATTGCCGCCGAAGACTGAGCGATGCAGGCGAGCAGGTCGTCGTCGTCCAGGTATCCGAACTCCAGAGAGAGACCCTGTACATCGGCCCCCTGTCGGCGAAGTTGCTGCAGATAGTTCTCATCATTGCCGGCGCCCACGATCCTGAATGAGACCGTCGACGGATCGGCTATTTTGGCTGCACCGATGACCAGCTCTAGGCCCTTATAGGGGCGAACATTTCCGAAGCACAACACGTTCGGAACCGGTGATCGCAACGGACGGGACGTGCTCGGCTTCACGGGGTAAGCGCCATGGAGGACGACACAGCCATGGGTGTAATCGTTCGTCTCAGCCTCGTTGAGGTATGCGCGGAACGTCACCAGGCGAGTGATGCGTCGATAGAAGAATCGCTGCCATCGTGAGCGTGTTGCTTCGTGCGGCGCTTCGTTATGCACCGTGTAAAGGACTGGAATCCGGGCCACGACGATGCGGACGATCAGGATGCTCAGGAGGGCGTACTTCACGAGCTGTTTGACGGGGCTGGAACCCTTCGCGAGCAACTCCGGCCAGTGGAGGCTGAACACATCGATACGTCCTGCGATCACGTATCGCGGCGTGAAGTAGTGGATCTGAACATCGTCGGAGGACACTGCGCCTGTGAACAGATTCACGAAATGGTTGTCGGCGTTCCTTGGCCGATTGTAGGAAACGAGAGCATGGAGTTTGTGGTCCGGTGCGTCGGTGGTCAAGATCGTGATTCCTTCGGATGCGCGGTCGCCCTGCCCGTCGTGCTTCTGCGGCCTCTGAGGTGGAGCTTTTCCTGCGCGGCGCCGGGGGATTCGAGGCCCGTCCAGTCTCCCGCATCGTGGCGCTTCACCAGGTCGCCCAACAGACCGCAGACCAACATCAGCAGAGGGAGCAGGAAGCTTCCGAGGATGCCGTATCCCGTGTACATGATGGCAACCAGCCCTGGCAACGCGGCGATCAGTGTGATCGTTGCCGGGTCGCGTTTCGTCTTGTCGAAGAACCGCACCAAGGCGCGTCCGAACAGCCAGACGAGAGGAAAGAGGAAGATCGCGGTGAGGATTGGTCCCAGTTCTGTCAGAAGCAGGAGGAAAGCGTTGTGCACGGGGAAGCCGGTCGCTGTGGTGGCGTGGAACTGGCCGACCACAGAAACATACGAGTTGATGCCGACACCTTCGAGGAAGGTTCGGTTCAGCTGCTCCATCGCACCTTCGATCAGCTGCGGGCGAATTGAGCCCTCGGGGTCGCTCAGCAGTCGCGCCAAAGTCGAGTCGCCAGTGGCAACCACGACGATGCCGGCTCCGATGATGATTGAGAATCGTTGGCCGAAGCTCATCCGCCCCGGCGAGAGAACGAGCCAGATGGCGAGTGCGAGCACCGTTGCGATGACGTTTGCTCGGCTGATCGTCAGCGTAGCGATCAACGTCGCGATCATGATTCCCACCAGAACGGTGCGCCTCAGCCGGCGGGAGTCTGAGGACGCAAGCGGCATCAGAGCCAGCATCAGCAGAAAACTGACCTTGCTCAGGTTCGCGGGATTGCCGAGTGTGCCGATCACGCGCTCCGTACCGACGAGCAGTTCGCCGGACCCTGCCGTCAGCTGAATCGGTAGGGAGAAGCCGAGAATCTGGAGGACGGACACGATGAGTTCGCCCAGCAGGATGACGACGACAAATCGGGCGAGAAAGAGTTGGTTCTGAGCGCTGGACGCAACGAAGGATGCGATCCCGACCCCCAGTGGCCAGCACGCCAACGCCATCCCCAGGTGCCACACTCCAGACCACTGCTGCGACGTACCGCCCCAGACGAACACGACGAAGATGACGAGAATGATCATGAAGACGGTCAAGCTCGCAGGCGCCTTGATCACCCGCGGTCTGCGCAGCAGATAGAAGGCGAGCGCCAACGCGATGCCGACGTGGTATGACATGACGGTGATCGTGGACTGCGCGAGACCCACGTGGAGTGGGTCAAGCGTGCCGATCGAGACGATCGATCGCGGGAACACTGCCACCGTCAGAATCAAGAAGGCGATGGCGAAGCGCTCCGCGACCTGGACCCGTGCGGAGAAGACGATCGCGGCCATGGCGATACCGACTGCGAGGTAGAGAATTTGCATCAGCGGCACCTCTCGCTGACAGTGAGCCTGTTCTCTGGAATCGCTGAGCGGGGGACGAGGAGCGCAACCACGGTCATCATCGATGTGTGAGCGTTCGCTGCATGCGGGCGGTGGACTCTGCAACGTCGATGAAGCGCGTGGCGAGATCGTCGCGAGAGAACTCGGAACGAGCGAGGTCGGCTGCCGCCCGTGAGAAGAGAAGGAGACGTTCGGGATCCTGCAGAAGCGCGGTCAGTTGGACTGCGGCATCCTCAAGGTCGAATGAGTCGAGCACGATGCCGATCCCATGGCGCGTGATGAGGTCTGCTTGCCATCCGCCGTGATTGATCGCGATAGGGGTGCCGCTGGCCAGGGCATCGAAGAACTTGTTTGCACTATTCGCTTCCATCGCGGGGTTCGGTACCACGACGGAGGTCGCCACTGTTGCGGCCGAGAGGACGCTAGGCATCTCCGATTTGGGTACAGGGGGTAGAACCCGGACCTTGTCCCCGGCAAGGCCCAGTTCCTCTGCGCGTGCGGCGACCTGCTCGAATTCGGCACCGGCCCCCATGAGGACGAAAACGACATCATCGGCGGACTTGGAGATGATGCTCGCCAACTCGACCAGGTAGCCGACTCCGTTAGCAGCGCCGAATGTTCCGCTGTACAGCACCACAGACGAGTCTTGAGGAATCGAATGCGCTTCGCGCCATCGGGACCCGTTGCTCGCATCGACGTCGAACAGCTCGATGTCCGATGCGTTCGGGATCACGGTCACCTGATCGCGGTCGGCTCCATGAAGGCACGCATCGTCCTTCATGCCTTCAGACAGGGCGATCACATGAGCTGCTCGGCGGTACGCAAAACGCTCAAGCCATCGCGCAAGCGTCTTCATGATCGGGTTCTTCAAGTACCCCAGCGCAATCGGCACGGTTGGCCACGCATCACGTACTTCGAAGACGATCGGTGTCGCTCTTCCCACACTGGCGTACCACGCGGGAAGGATGATTGTCAGCGGAGTGCTCGTCGCGATCAGTAGGTCCCCGCGGAGCGTTCGCGCCCGACGCGCCGACTTGACCGCGAAAAGTCCGAAAGCGCGAAGGCGCTGGATGAAACCCATCGAGTTGTTGTATTCGACGGGGAGACGGTGGACGTGAATGCCTTCCACGACGTCGAGGCTCCAGTCGCGAGCGAGGCCGTCAGCGTCGCGAAGGGACGTGACGATGTGGACTTCATGGCCTCTTTCTACCAAGCGCCGTGCAAACTCGTACGAACGGGTGCTTCCCGACTGTTCAGGAGTGTTGAAGTACTGGTGCAGGTAGACGATTCGCATGTGCCGGATACTCAGAGCCGCGTAATGTTCTCGCCGCGGAGGGCGTTTCGCGTGTCGAGCACGGGCGTCGTCGAGTTGGTGAGCACCTGCGCGTCGAACTCGTCATGGTCGGTGACCACGATCGCGAGATCGAACGCGTCGATGCCGTCGTGGTTCAGGTCGACGCGGACGGCGCCCGTAGGCCACTGGTGCTCCGAAACGTGCGGGTCGGCAGCCGAGACTTCGGCGCCGAGCTGCGTGAGCAGCTCGATGATGCGCGTGGAAGGTGCCTCGCGCACGTCGCCGGTGTTCTTCTTGTACGAGAGGCCGACGATCAGGATCTTCGACCCGTTGACCGCCTTCTTGTACGTGTTGAGGAGGTCGATCGTCCGCTCGACGACGTAGCTCGGCATGTGCTCGTTGACATCATTGGCCAGCTCGACGAAGCGGAAGGACTTGCCGAGCTCGCGGCGCACCTGCCAGGAGAGGTAGCTCGGGTCGACCGGGAGGCAGTGACCTCCGACACCGGGGCCCGGGGTGAACTTCATGAAGCCGAAAGGCTTCGTGGCCGCCGCATCGATGGACTCCCACACATCGACCCCCAGCTGGTTCGCGAAGACAGCGAGCTCGTTGACGAGTGCGATGTTGACATGACGGAATGTGTTCTCGAGCAGCTTGGTGAGCTCGGCCTCACGCGTGCCGGAGACGGGCACGGTGCGATCGACGATCTTGTCGAAGAAGGCCTGGACGTGCTGGAGGGAGCCGGAGTCGATCCCCGACACCACCTTCGGGGTGGTCTGCAGGTTCCACTTCTGGTTGCCGGGGTCGATGCGCTCAGGAGAGTAGCCGACGTAGAAGTCGTCACCCGCGCGCAGGCCGCTGCCGGCCTCCAGGATCGGAACGAGAAGCTCCTCGGTGGTCCCCGGGTAGGTGGTCGACTCCAGGATCACCGTTGCTCCGGCTTCCAGGTGGGTCGAGAGCGAACGACCCGCTTCTTCGATGAAGGTCAGATCGGGCAGGGACTCGCGGAGCGGGGTCGGCACGCTGATGACGGCGATGTCGAAGCCGCTGGCGTCGTCGTAGCTCGTGGTGGGCGTGTAGCGACCGGACTCGAGGGCGCTCGACAGCTCTGCGCCGCTGATGTCCTCGACGAACGATTCCCCGTTGGAGAGCGCCCGCACGCGGCGTTCGTCGATGTCGAGCCCGACGACGGTGAAGCCGGCGTCGACTGCCCTCATGGCGACGGGGAGCCCGACGTATCCCTGACCGATAACTACGACCTTCTGCGGCGTGGACATGAGACCCTTCGAATGCGGTGGAGATGGCGACGCGCCGGTGTCTGCGAGACCCGACATACCGGAAAAGCACGAAGGCGCAGACGATAGAAGTCTAGCGAAAGGACTAACGCCGCCAGGCAGCGAGTCTTCGTTCGTCATCAGGTCGCTCGTTCGAACAGTCGCCATCTTCGCCGGTCACGGCGTGCAGTCGTCCGTCAGCCGCGCTGTGCTTGAATCGAGTCATGAGCGACTCACCCGACCAGCCGCCTGCCCTCCGACGTGATCGGACGCGGCGCGAGATCGACGAGAACATGGAGGCGCTCTTCAGCAGCCCCCCGCGATCAGATGATGACTCCGCTCCTTCCGTCCCCGGCGACGATGCTCCAGTTCGCTCGGATTCTGCTCGGTCGGAATCACGCACGAAGAGTTCATCCTCGCGAGGTGGCCACCACCGATCGCGTCGCAGCAGGAGGCGCCGGCGGATCTGGATCTGGAGTTCTGTGGCTGTCGTCGTCGTTGCTCTGGGAGTCGGCGGCGCGTTCGTCGGCAAGCGCGTGTACGACCAGGCGATGACGGCGCGCGCTCATCTCACAGCCGCTATGCCGTACGTCAATCAGGTGAAGTCCGCCCTGCTCGCGAGCGACGTCGATGCCGCTGGGCAGGCTGCGCAGGCGTATGTGAAAGAGGCTTCCGCGGCGCAAGCGGCGCTCGACGGCCGAGCATGGAGCGCGCTTGAGCAGATCCCCTTGCCCGTCTTCGAGAACCTTCGGGCCGTGCACACGGTCGCTGACGTCGCCGAGGAGGTCGGCACACAGATCCTGGTACCGGCGTCGTCCATGACACTGGCATCGATCGCCCCATCGGGAGGACGCGTGGATGTTGCCGGTCTCTCCACGATTCAGTCGACCGTGGCCGAGATCGGGGAAGCGGTCGATGGCATCGAGGGCCAGCTGGACGCGATCGATCGCGTTGCGCTCATCGAACAGGTCGGCACGGGCGTGAAGCAGGTTGATGACGCCGTTGGGCAGGTGCGCGCCCTCGTGGGTCCGGCCCAGGACATCCTCGGGATACTTCCGGGGCTTCTCGGCGCCGACGGACCGCGAAACTACCTGCTCATGTTCCAGGGAAACGCCGAGGCGCGTGCCAGCGGCGGCAGCCCCGGCTCGTTCGTCGTCCTCCGCGCGGATCAGGGCGCCATCACTTTCGAGAAGGATGTCGCCGCGACCGAGTTCCCGTTCGCCATCCCCGAGTCCGTCGTGCCGCTCGATGCGGAGACGACGGCGCTGTACTCCGACATCGTGGGCCGTTGGACGGCGAACATGACGTCGACTCCCGACTTCCCGACGACCGCGGCACTTCTGCAGGGGTGGTGGGCGACCCAGTTCGATGATCAGATCGATGGAGTCGTCTCCGTGGATCCGGTGGCTCTGAGCTACTTCCTGGAGGCCACCGGGCCGCTCACGCTCGCGACCGGCGACGTGCTCACCAGCGAGAACGCCGCGGCGCTCCTCATGAATGAGGCCTATTTCATCTATCCCGACGGGCGCGACTCGAACGCCTTCTTCGCTGGCGCCGCAGTCTCCGTGTTCAACGGATTGCTCGCCGGGGGCGCCTCTCCGGTGAAACTCATCGACGCCGGGAGCAAAGCCGCGGTTGAAGGGCGATTGAAGGTTTGGGTGCCTGACGCCGACGCTATGGCCGTCATCGACGGATCTCCTGTCGCCGGAACTCTTCCGATCGACAACGACGAGGAGACGGCCATCGGCGTCTACTTCAACGACACGACCGGTTCGAAGATGGACTACTACGTTGATGCGGCGGTCGCTGTGGAGACCGACCAGTGCACGGCGTTGGGAGCACCCAGCTGGACGACCTCGGTCACTCTGCAGAACGGGATCACGCGGGACAAGGCGAACACTCTGCCGCGGTACATCACCGGACCGTACTTCACCCCCGGAGACATCGGGACCGACTACATCGTCTACGCCCCAGTCGGAGCGACGATCGAGAGTTGGACAGTGAACGGGGAGGCGCGCGATGCGCTCGCACATACGACCCATCTCGGGCGTGATGCGATTCGGGTGAACATCGTTCTGAAGCCGGGAGAGTCCGCCACGCTCCAGGTGCTCATGAAGGGTGCGGAGGCTGCCAAGGGAGCCTCTTACGGACCGCTGACCGTCAAGCACACGCCGATGGTTCGCGAAACCAGCGTGGATATCGCCGCGAAGGGATGCAGCTGAAGCGAGCGAGGCGGTCAAAGCCGTCGAGTCGATCGCTCGTGCCGCGATAGCATTCCGAGCGGAGGGTAGATGTCTTACTGGGTGGCCGCGAGCTTCGGCGCGCTGGACGTGCGTGAGCACGATCTCGCCGCCGACGGATACGAGTTCGTCGTTACGCCAGTTGATCCGGCGCCCCCGCAGATGCTCTGGGGCGAGGGCGCGGCTCTCTGGTTCCAAGCTCTCGACTCCGCTATCGATGATTCTCGGGTCGATCAGTCGACCCGAGAGACGCTGGCGCAGTTGCACGAGCTCGGCGTTGTGGTCCGAACAGAATCACCGGTCGTTACGAGCGGACGCTTGAGCCGGCCCTGGCTCATCTCTTTCCAGCATGAACTCGTCTACGCCCTCCTGAGCAACGTGGCCAGGGAAGCGGGAATAGACATCATCTTCATCAAGGGACCGGTGCTGCACGCACAGGGACTGAGGGATAAAGAACATTCCGGCGATGTCGATTGCTGGGTCCGTCCAGGTGATGAGAAGGTTCTCGTCGCCGCCATGGAGCGCTGGGGATGGCGAGTTGCTCGTGCCGCATTCGACGGAACCATCGTTGCGCACTCCCGAGCGCTGGTGCCGGGCGCGTGGGGCTGCGAGATCGATGTTCACACCCGATTCCCGGGGGTGACCACTGACGTGTCCGTGGCGTTCGATTTTGTGCTGGCCGGGGCAGCGCGCCATACCTTCGCCGGGGCTGTCGTACATGTTCCGTCTCGTCCAGTCCATGCAGTGATATATGCACTTCATGAGCTCCGCCCGGTGGCCGGGGTTCAGCACACCGCAGATCAACGTGCTCGCGCCGTCCGTGCGCTCAGCAGTGCGGGAGAAGAGACCGTTGATGCGACGGAGACGCTCGGGGCGGGGTTCGTACTTCGAAGCGCTCTGGCAGAGAGCTTTCCCGACGCGGACCTGTCGCAGATCGGCACCCGTGTTCCCTGGGATTGGGGATGGCGGTCGATCGCATCTGTCCCGCGGCGTCAGCTGGCGGCTGTGCGCCTGCTTCCCTGGGGTGAGAGAGCACGTGTGCTCGTCCGTCTCCTTTGGCCGTCGACCGATGCGTCGCAACTCATGCGCGCAGCGGCCGTCAGGCCGCGGAAGCGCTTGTTCGTCGTGCGGGTGCAGCGCTTGAAGGATGGCGTGATACGGCTCGTGCGGAACACCTGATCGAACCGAGCCAGCGCGAGGAGAACTCTGGTGGTGAAGAGCGATGAGGGCTCTCCAGGTCGTGAGTTCGCGCCGGGCCTAGCCGATCGCCTTCCGCACTGCTGAATCTCAGGATACGGACGCGTGAGGTCCTCGGTTTCGCTGCGACCGGCGTTCTCCATCCTTCCTCCGCAATGCCCTGACGACGAACTTGATGCTGCGCGGCGCCTTGCTCCGCTGACGTTCGTAGGTCACGGGCTCTTTGGTCTGCGCGAGCAGGCGAGTGCCACTCCGGCGCAGGCGGCGAGCTCTCAGGAACTCACGGAAGTAGTACGGATGGAGCGCCCAGAGCCAAAGCAAGTCTGCGAGACTCCTTGCTCGTTCCCTGCGATATCGGCCTGGGGAGACCGTGCGGTCGAAAGGCAGATCGAAATCGAAGTCTGCTTCGAAGCTCTCGGGTCGGTCCCGCAGTCCTCTCACGCCATTGGCGATGTTGGAGCCGTGGATGATCTGCATCCAGCGCGGCGGTCCGACGATGTTCAGCAGATCGGCGAACCATCGGCTCCGGCCATGGCTCAGGCTTTGGAACACCGTGCGGGGCGCGTCGGACTCCACCCGTTTCTCGACATACGAGATGAACGGGTTCGACGGCTCGTCGTAGCGATACACCTCGCCAGTGCGTTCGACCTGAACTCCGCACAGCAGGTTGATGTAGAGCGACTCTTGATGGTCGAAGTGCGACTGCACATCAGCGACGAACTGGCGAGCGATCGCATCGTCGCTGTCTATGCGCGTCGTGATCAAATAAGGGGCTGACGATACATCTGCGACAGCCCGCTGCGCGATGGCGCTCGACCACGATGACACGTAGACCGGGGTGAAAAGTCCGGGTCTCAGCGCCTCGATCTCCTCGAGCAGCCAGACGGGCGTATCGATGTCGAAGAAGACGAGCCACTGGAAGTCGCGTTCGGTCTGACGAGCCGCAGACGCGGCGAGCGCATCGCGGAAGAACGCCCACCGATACGCCAGCCAGTCCTCGTCGATGGGAGGCGATTCCGGGAAGCGCACGCTGAAGCGGGTGAGGATGACGTGATCGAAATCTCGGGTCGGGCTTGCGGAGGTCACGATGAGAACACCTCGGAGATCGAGTCGATGTGGCGTTGTTGCACGCGGCCGTGGAAGGGCAGAGCTATGGCGCTCCGGGAGAGTTCATCGGTGTCGCGTGCGGTCGACCCCACCACCGGCCGGTCCGCATACCGCTCACCCTCGCCGCACAGGGCGGGGAAACCCCGTGCGATCACGTCATGCTCGGCGAGTTCACGGATGATGCTCGCCTGCTCCTGTGGGTCGCAGCGCACCACGTCCATCACGAGCGCGCGGCGGCGCTCCGGTGCGTGCACTCGCACGCGCGAACTGCTTTCCGCTGCCGTCGCGTAGGCGAGACGCAGCGACTCACGTGCGGCGACCTCGGCCGAGAGCCGGGGGAAGGTGGCCAGACCTACGGCGGCGGCGAGCTCGGACATCTTGCCGTTGATGCCCGCGTGCAGGTCATGGTCGCGGTCGATGCCGAAGTTCACGGCGTGGCGGAGGCGCTGATCGAGTTGGCCGTCGTCCGTCGCGACGAATCCGCCTTCCCCGGTGTGCAGCAGTTTGGTCGCGTGCAACGAGTAGGCCGTCGCCGTGCCGCGACCGACGATGTCGGCGAAGCCGTAGGCGTGCGCGGCGTCATAGACGACAGGGAGTCCGTGAGCTTCGGCCAGGACGTCCAACGCCGTGTCAGTGGCGACGCCGAAAAGGTGCACGGGGAGGATGGCGACGGTTCGGGCGTGGATCGCCTGTTCGACAGCCGAGGGATCCAGAGTCAACGTGTGCGGGTCCGACGAGACGAACACCGGCGTCAGACCGGCCGCCTCGATCGCGAGGGGTGTCGCACGGAACGTCAGAGGTGAGGTGATGACCTCGCCGCCACGGGGCAGTCCGAGCGCGAGCAGCGCTGTCGTCAGCGCGGATGTGCCGGACGCCGTGGCCACGACGTGACGCCACCCTGCGGCTTCCTCGAGACCTCGTTCCAGTTCGGCGACGAGGGGTCCGCCGTTCGACCATCGGGCGCGTTCCCAGATCCCCTGGGCGAGCGTCCCGAACAGTTCGGCGTCGGGAGCGAGCGGCTGGCCGAGCGTGACGGTCACTGTTCGCCCGTCTTCGGTCGTCTCGCCGCTGCCCGCATGGCCTGCCACTCGGCGACGCTGACGGCTCGCGGGCTGATCACGGTCTCGCCGGGGGCGACGTCGCGGTCGACCACCGCACCGACGCCGATGATCGCGCCGTCGCCGATCGTGATCGGCCGACGGGCAGTTCCGTTCTTGATGACCGCTCCGGCGCCGACGAAGACATCGCGGCCGATATTCACATGCCCCAACACGACGCTGCTGACCGCGAGGGTGCAGAACTCGCCGATGTTCACATCGTGCGCCACGATGTCCGACAGCACGATGGTCCCGCGGCCGATGGTGGTTCCGAAGCCGACGCGGGTGGTGCAGGTGACGATCACGCCTTCGCCCAGCTGCGCGCGTGGATCGGCGAGGTGGGGTGAACCTGCGGCTCCGAGGATCGGCACTCCTGCCGAAGCCAATCGTTCGAAGACCGCTCGACGCCCAGCCGGGTCATGGATCGGGACGAAGACGGCGGTGTCGGCGAGCTCGACGAGCTGATCGAAGTCGAGGATCGGAGTACCGTCCGGGTGCGAGTCCCGCGGATCGTCGTCGGCGACGTACGCGACGAAGTCGCTCACCCCCCGCGCTTGATACGCAAGATCGAGAGCCACCTGTACACACGTACCGCTCGCGCCGAAACATGCCATCTTCGGCGGGACGGCAGACCTCCCCAGGACATACACTCTTGCAGTGTAGCGAGCAGGCCCGAGGGGGATATCGCGCTGGGGGAGATCTGGGGATGGGCACTCGTCGTACGTCGACAACTGCGGCACTCGATGCGCGGCGTCCTGACGCCCTCTTCGACCCCGCATGGTATTTCGCCACGTACGGCGACGTCGCCGCGGTCACCCGCGACGGCTGGGGGCACTTCGTCGCTCACGGCGAACGGGAAGGCCGGTCACCCGGCCCCTCCTTCGATCCGGATTTCTACCGACGCACGCACCTCGCGCTGGAAGGCACCCACCCGTTCACGCACTATGTGACGCAGGGCCGCTTGCGCGGGCACGCCCCCCGGGCTGTTGCCGTCACCGCTGCGCAATCCAGACGCGCGATGCGAGCGGCCCTGCAGGATCGCTTGAATCCCGTGCTGCTGGTCGGAAACGACGCACGATCGGCGGGAGGCCCTCTGCTGCTGCTCGAGATCGCGCGCAGGCTCCGTGCGCGGGGACGCTCGCCGGTGTTCCTGCTCAAGCAGGGTGGCCCGCTGTTCGATCGGTTCGCGGCGCTCGGACCGACCATGATCGCCGACGAAGGGTGGGACCTGGCGGCGCTCGGCGCAGAGCTGCCCGCCGACCTGCCGATCCTCGCCAACACCGGCTGGGGCGCGCTTCTCGCGGAACAGCTGGGAGTGGCGCAGCGGTCGACGGTGCTCGTCCACGAGATGCCCGATTACCTGGTCGCCCAGGATCTGCTGGGCCCCGTCTCGCGAGCCCGCGCCGTGGTCACCTCGATGCCCGTGATGGAGGCCGAACTGGCGCGGCTTCTCGTGCCGTCGCCGCGGCTGAGGACGATCATCCCGGGTATTCGCACCCCCTCGCCGTCCAGGCGCGGCGAACGCCGCGTGCGTCGGCGCCTCGCAGCACAGTACGCGTCACCCTCTCGCGTCTTCCTCGGTGCGGGCTACGCCGACGAACGTAAAGGCTTCGATCTCTTCCTCGACGCGGCGCAGAAGATCGCTGCGGTGGATGCGCGGGCGACCTTCGTCTGGTTGGGTGAGCTGAGCGGGTGGGCGCGTCCGATGGCAGACCGGGCGCTCTCCCGAGGACTGCGTCTTGCTCTTCCGGGCTTTCGCGCCGACGCGGACGACTGGTACGCCGCCACCGACGTATACCTGCTCACCTCACGCCAGGACCCGGGGCCGACGACCGTGATGAATGCGGCCGGCATCGGGGTGCCGTTCGTCGGACTGGACGCCGACATCGGACTTCGCGCACTCCCCGACGTCATTGCGGCGACGGGTGAGTTCGTCGCCGACACCGACGCGCTGGCGGCCCGTGCGCAGGAGGTGGCGCGCACGTCGTCGGCCGGAACGCGCGTCCGTCGTGCGGCTTTCGTCCGCTCATACCAGTCGCTGGATCGCTACGTGGATTCTCTGGAGGAGGTCGTGACCGAGGGGGCTTCGGCAGGCGCGCGCATCGGCTTCGCCGGTCGCGCACGCGCACGCGTACGACTCGTCTCGCTCCGTATGAGGCAGAGCAACCTGCTCCCGAGCCTCGTGCAACGGACGGGTGCTGCCGCTCTGCGGACGATCAGAGTCGTGCGCAGACGCGTGCCCGTGGTGGCTGCGCATGCGGCCGCACTGGTCACGCGCAGACTGGTATCCGTGGCGGTCGTTCAGACTTCCCGCGGGCGGTCAACGCTCGAGTCACTTCCCGACCCGGTTCACCAGGACGCGAGCGCGATCGTCCGGCTCGCTCCCGGAGATCGCGTCTGGGCCGAGAGCCCGCGCGTTCTCGCGGTCATGCCGGAGCAGGCCGACCTCCACATCGTTCGTCGCACGGGTGAGACACCGTGGGCGTTGGTGCGCGACCTCGAATCGTCGGCCCGCAGGGTCGCGCGCGTCACTCAGTACGATGCGGCAACGGCCCCGCGCTGGGCACGTACCGGCGGTCTTCCCCCGCGTCCTCGGCGCGGCAGCGGAGTCGGAGGAGTGCCGCACCCCAGTGTGACGCTCGCCCCTCGCGGGAGCATCCGTCTGCCTCGCAGCATCGGTGTCTTCGTGCACGCGTATTACCTCGACCTCGCCGTCCAGATCGCCGAGCGGCTCGCGATCATCGACCACCCGGTCTCCCTCTACGTGTCGACGACGGATGAGGCCAGAGCGGATCAGCTCAGGAGCCTGCTTCCCGATGCCGTCATCCGGGTCTTCCCGAATCAGGGGCGGGACATCGCCCCGAAGGTGTTCGGATTCGCGCCCGAGCACGCAGCCCACGACATCGTGCTGCACCTGCACACCAAGAGGTCACCGCACCGCAGCGACCTCAGCGGATGGATGTCGCACATCCTCGACTGCCTGCTCCCGTCCCCGGAGGGCGTCGCGGCGATCCTGGCGCTGCTGACCGAGACGGAGCGGATCGGCATGGTCGGTCCGGCGCTGCACCCCTCTCTCGGAGAGACGGTGCAGTGGGGTCCCAATCGCGCGATCGCCGAGGTCGTCACGTGGGGGAGAGGATGGCCGGCGTTGCCGGAGAGCGATCGACTGTCTTTCGCCGCCGGATCGATGTTCTGGGCGCGCTCGAGCGCACTTCGTGCGGTGCAGCAGCTCGAGATCCCCACGGAGGCGTTCAGCGACTCACCGGAGACCGACGGCACGTTGGCGCACGCCGTGGAGCGGCTGATAGGGGTGTCGTGCGGCGTCGCGGGCTTCGACCAGGTGTTCGTCAACCCCGTGGAACCGCCCACGGGCGAGACCACGCCGCTGACCCCGGCCGAGGTCGAGCGGATCGTACGTCGTCGTCGCGGCTTCCGTCACGACGGCTGAGCTCCCCGCTACGGGCCACCCCAGCGGCTGACCGGCCAGAGGATCGCTCCGGCCTTGCCGAACACGTCGTCGCGGGTCATCCAGCGGAAGCACCCGTCGTCGGCGGTGGGATTCCCCCGACAGGGAAACGCGGAATCCGCGGAGTTGGCACGGTTGTCGCCGAGCACGAGATATGAGTTCTCCGGCACGGTGACCGCCGGGAAGCAGCGGGCTGACACCGGCGTCGTGTCGCAGTCGAGCTGGCTGGGGACGAATGGCAGGTTGTCGACGACGTACGGCTCGTCGAGTGGCTCGCCGTCGACCAGCACTGACCCGTCGGCATCGCAGCATTCGACCGTCTGCCCGGGACCGGCAATGACACGCTTGACGAGCACGTACGGGCGGATGCCGGTGGTCTCGCCGACCCAGCGCAGCGCCGCCGAGACCCAGTTTCCCGACGCCGGCTTCTCTCCCCAATCCTCATCCGGGCGGAACACCACGATGTCTCCGGGACCGGGGTCGGCGGCGACGTAGGCCAGGCGGTTGACGATCAACCGGTCGCCCGGCTGCAGTGTCGGCGCCATGGAACCGGAGGACGGCTGGCCGATGAAGGCGACGACCAAGAGGGTGAGGGCGAGGGCGAGCGCGACATGGAACCACACGCTGCGGAAAGGAGTGCGGCGCCGTCGAGGTTCCTCGGTGGTGGTCATCATGACTTTCTCCGGTCGCGCAGTCGGGGGCACACCCAATAGTGTCAAAGAATGGGTCGAGAAGCCGATGTCGACATGAAGCGTGCCGCACCCGGCGTCAGCATCCCGCCGGCAGGTGCCAGGCTCGTGGTTCCCGATGTGCTCCGCGGCATCGCGATCGTGGCGATGCTCATCGCCCATGCCGCTCCGTTCGTGCCGTCTCGACCCGGGGCGGTCTCGTTCGTCACCTCCATGTTCAGCGAGATGGCATCCCCGCTGTTCGCCTTGGTGATGGGGTTGTCCGCACAGCTGGTCTGGAATCGGCGTCTCCGCGTCGGTGTGACCCTCCTGCAGCAGACCTTGCGTGGCCTGTTCCTCATCGCGCTCGGCGTGTGGATGTCGACATGGGGCTCCTGGGTGGCGGTCATCCTCGCCTACCTGGGGGCGCTGATCATCATCGGTGCTCCGATCCTGCTCGCACGGACCCCGGTCGTGATCGCGATCGCGGCGGTGGTGCTCCTCGTCAGTCAGCCGTTGCTGGCGGCAGCGCGCGGGTGGATCTGGATCTACACGGCACCTGAGCCGGTTCGCGAAGTGATGTACTGGATATTCCTGGGGCCGCAGTATCGGGTGGTCAACCTGCTGCCGTTCTTCCTTCTCGGCGCCCTGCTTGTCCGGCACGGCTTCCGCAGGGACGCCCTGCTGTGGACCCTGGCGGGAATCGCGCCGGTCGCTTACATCGTCTGGGCTGTCGGTGCGTTCGCGCACCTCGTTCCCAAACAGTCTGGTGACTATACGGATACGCTGCGCGACGTCGGCCTCGTGCTCGGCACCTACGTCGCGGTCGTCCTCGCCGCCACCACGAAGCGTGGCAGTGCCCGCCGCTTCTGGGACAGCATCTTCGTGCCGCTGCGTGCCTGCGGCCAAGTGGCGTTGTCGCTCTATGTGCTCCACGTCGGCCTGATCGCGCTCTGGAAAAACGCGTACGGGTTCCCGGTGGCGAACTTCTACCTGGGCTGGTTCGTGATCGTCCCCGGCATGATCTTCGTCGGATGGCTCTGGTGGCGCTTCGTCGGCACCGGTCCCGTCGAGTGGGTCATGGGATGGATCACCGGGCGTCCGAAGCGGGTGCGTCGCGCCGCGTAGCCGTCTGCGATTCAGGCGGTCGGCTCGTCTGCGAACGCGACGATGCTGGCGACCAACTGAGCGATCTCCTCCGAACCCAGGGCGAGAGGACCGGCCTGCGCGCCGTCCGTGCCGATGAGCGCGGCCGCCGGCCGCGCGGTTCCGATCTCCAGCGCTCCGCCGAGCGAGCCTCCGATGTCGAGCGCGAAGCGGGCCGTAGCGGGCAGGTCGTGTGTCGGACGCGTCACCGCCGAGCCGCTGGACGCGCGCTGGATGACGTAGATCTCCACCAGCGAGTCGAGGGAGCCCTGATCCTGGATGAGCGCGTCGAGGGCCGTCGCACACGCGTGGCACCCTGCGGAGACGAATACGAGCAGGCGCGCGCGGGAGCCGCGGGCGAGAACGTCGACGACCTCAGAGGTCGCAGGGACGAGCACGGCGCCATCGCCGCGCGCGATCGGGGAGGGGGCCGCCGGGGCGGTCGACGATGCCCGCGCGATCGACCAGACACCGAACGCGATCAGGGTGGCCGCCGCGAGAGCGCCGAGTGAGCTGTTCGCCGCGGAGCCGGAACTTAGCAGGAGCGGCACGCCGGTGGGACGGCCGGTGTTGGCGAGGAGGAACAGCGCCGGGAGGAAGAGGAAGAAGGCTGCGGTCGCCAGGACAGCATTGCGGACGATCAGGCGGGGGCCGATCACGGCAGGGAGCCACTCCCCGAAGCATCCGCAGTCCTCCGCAGCTCCCAGGCGGTGTGCGCGGATCACGACCATCAGCAGAGCGCTCGTGAGGAGGAGCGCCGCACCGGCCGCGGCGACGAAGAGCCACCCGGTGGTCACGACGAGCGCGACGGCCACGAGCGCCTCGAGCAGGATCAGCGCCGTGGACGCCGTCCCTGTGCGAGAGACGGGGATCCGCAGTGCCTCGAAGGTGCCACGGCCGCGATCAGGAGAGCGGAGTTTGCCGATCGCGCTCACGGCGAAGACCACGGCGAGGAACAACGCTACAGGGAGGAGGAACGCGGTCATGTCACCATCATCCTGGATTGCGAGAGCGGCCGGCCCCGAGGGGCCGGCCGCTCCACTGGCCCGAAGGCTCAGGCCGTGCGGGGTGGATCAGGTTGCGGAGCAGAGGATCAGCGTGGAGGAGACGGAACCGGCCGTCTTCGCGCCCGTGCCCACGTAGCCGGTCGGGAGGGAGACGACCTCGTTGAGCGTGAAGGCGACGGAGATCGACAGCGTCGTGCGGAACGCGATCGTGGCCCCGGCGGGAAGCTCGGACGTGAGCGTGATCTGACGGCTCGTACCGGAGAGCACTGCGACGCTTGCGGTGCCGCCGGTGACGCTGAAGACACCGATGTTGGCGACGCCGCTACCGGTGATGATCACGGAGGTGCCGACGGGCAGGGGCGCCGTGGCGCTCGCCGTGAGCGTGAAGCCGGGTCCGATGACGCCCAGCACGCCACAGGTGCCCGCGGTGGTGAACGCGCCGACCTCGACGTCGCCCCCTGATGCGGCTGCGAGCGGTGTCGCGACGGCCGCGGCGATGACGGGGACGGACCAGGCGGCGCCCTTCACGACGGTGCGGCGCGAGAGGCCCTTGTCCTTCTGGATTTCTTCGGTCATTCGAGTGTTCTCCCTCTAGATGCAGATGCGGTTTCCCGCGGTGTCATGAAGAGGCGACACGTTCGTCTGCATCCCCCAGGAGCCTCTCCGTGACCTCAAGCTAGGTCGGAGAAACGGGGCGAGAACATCGTTTTGAGGAACTCAGCGCAGTGTGCGCTCAACCTGCGCGCGCTGTGCTTTTCGGCGGAGAACTATCAGGCGCGTCGTGCGGCGCGGAGGGCGCGCGGAGTCGTCTCGTAGGCCTCGTCGAGGGCTCGCCGGAGACTCATCGGAGAGTTGAATCCGGAACGCTGCGCGATCTGATCGATGCTGAGGACGTCGTAGCGGCTGTCGACGAGAAGCGAGTGGGCGAGACGTGCGCGCTGGCGTCGGATCTCCCCGGCGACGCTGTTGCCGGACTCGGAGAAGACCAGCTGCAGCTGGCGAAGTGACGACTGCACCTCATGCGCCACGCGGGACGGGTTGAGGCTGGGGTCGCCACACTGCTGCGCGATCACCGCGATGGCGCGCTCTCGCAGCACGGTGTGCGGCGAGCCCTGTCCGGTGACGGCGCCGATCCGGTCGAGCAGCACGGCGCCGCTCATCTCCATGACGAGCTGTTCGATGGCGTACTGCTCGATCGCGGATGCGTGGTTCTCGGTGTCCAGCAGGCTTCCGATGAACCTCTGCATAGAAGAGTCGAGCAGGCGACGATCGGCATATGTGCTCGCGTCGGGCGGCAGGGCGGGAACGAAGGATGCGATCGCCGTACGGGGGACGAGGGCGGCGATGAACCGCCATGCTCCCGACCAGCGCAGGCGGCGTGTGATCCCGTGCGGGGCGATGACGAGACCTCCCTCGGATTCGACCCACGGTTCGTCGCCGAGCTTCGACCACACGGCCTGTGCTTCGACGAAGGCGAAGACCGCATGATCGGGGTACGCCGAGGTGGTGTCGACGTGGAGTTCCGCCGTGGAGCCGTTGAGGCCGAGGAGCAGCACTCCGCCCGACGTGCGCTCACGCGAGCGGAGCCCTGGACGGTCGCCGATCCGACGGATGCCGTGTCGGGACAGTTCTCGATCGTCGATCAGCCGAGCGTCTGAGTGATCCACGGGAACTCCTCCCTCAAGGTGTCGGCGTGCGGTGTCGGCGTCGGGTGCGGATGGCGGGTTCTTCGCACCCTCTCCCGAGTGAACGCGCTTCTTCGTGAGTGCATCTCGGACGGAGTTCCGGCTGGGTTGAATGCTGATTCAGTTCTGATTGTGGGGCGCACGACGGGGGCTGTCAACGTCGACGCCGCGATGCGTCTCGCGGGTGCGTAGTCAAGAAGTCCTGGGGCAGGAATCGTTGCGACCTGGCGAGCCGTGGGACCATGAGCATCGCGCCTGATCGCACCGGAAAAGCGTTCGTCGACACGGGGACGGAGGGAGATACTCGGGGGCATCTGCGCCATTTCGTTCATGCCGTGTTCTCCGGGTCGGTGCGTTCCACAGGTTCGAGATGTCGTGGTGAAACGACACGATTCCGTCTGCATCCCCCAGGAGCTTCACCTGCGGCTCACGTTAGGACGGACCTCCGGAGAAAATGCAACGAATGGAGAATGAGCGCGCAGTGTGCGTCAAATCTGCGCGGATTGTGCTGAGCGCCGCGCTCGCGATGTCGACTCCTGACCGGGCCCGCGACGGATGCTGGCTAGGCTGAGAGCCATGTCTGATCGCTTCCTCGTCAGCGCGGTCGGCGCGGTGATCGCCGTCGACACCGCTTCACGCGATGGATCGTTCCAGCGTCGCGCGCGAGAGGCGTGGAGCGACGCCCTGATCACGGGCGACGTCTCCGCGGATGCGACGGTCTCGGTGCGCGACGCCGTCAGCGACGAGGAAGCCTTGTCGTTGCTGTCGACGGACGTCACCCTCGCAGCGCTCGCGCACCGGCAGGGAGACCAGCTCTGGATGCTGCATGCCACCGGGCTCGCCGATGAGTCCGGTCGGGTCATAGTGCTGAGCGCCGCCTCCGGCACCGGGAAGACCACGGCGGCGCGCCACCTGTCGCGGCACTATGCGTACGTGAGCGACGAGACGATCGCGATCGAGAACTCCGGTGCCGTGGTCCCCTACCGCAAGCCCCTGTCGATCATCGAACCGGATGCCCCGCACAAGGTGCAGACCGCGCTGTCGAGCATCGACGGCGGGCGCGCGCTGCCCGGTGGGCTCCGTGTGGCGAAGATCGTGGTGCTCGACCGCACCTCCGACGGGCCGCTCGAGCCGGAGGTCGACGAGCTCGACATGGCGACTGCACTCGAACTGCTGGCGCCGCAGACCAGCTATCTCGGGCACGTGCCCGCGCCGCTGCAGCTCATCGACGCGCTCCTCACTGCGACGGGGGGAGCCGTGCGGTTGCGCTACCGCGAGGTCTCGACTCTGGATGCGCTCATCGGCACCTTGATCGCGGCGGAGCCTGCGACGGTTCCGCCGATCCCGTCGTCTGGCGTCGACAACGACCGGTTCGCCACCGACGCTCACGAGGGGACGTACGCACGGGCGGAAGCCGTCGATGCGCTGGATCTCGGTGACGGTCGGCTCGCGGTGCTGCAGCGCTCCGACGGCGGAGGACGCTTCAACATTCTCGACGGCATCGGCCCCGCGATCTGGGCGGCCGCGAATGCGAGCGACCTCGACGTCATCGTGCGGGCGGTGGTCGAGGTGCACGGCGCGCCGGACGGGCTCGACGCGACACAGGCGGTCGCCTCTGCCGCGCAGCAGCTCGTGGATGACGGACTGCTGCAGCGGCTCTCGGCTCAGACCTGAGAGCCTCGGCGGCGCACCCCGGGCTCGGGGTCCGCGGTCGGCGCGGTCTCCTTGTCGGGATCCTGGCCGTAGCGCTCGTAGGCGCCGTAGTACTCGCGGCCGTAGTACGCCGACTCCGCGCCCTTGCGGGGCACCTTGTTCAGCACGACGCCCAGCACGCGGCCGGTGGTGCGCGTGATGCTGTCGATCGCGCGCTGCAGCATGTCGAACGTGGTCTTGCCGGAGGACACGACGACCAGCACGCCGTCGGCGCCCGCGGCGAGCACCGCCGCATCGGTCACGGGGAGGACCGGCGGAGAGTCGAGGATCACGATCGCCGACTTGCTGATGTCGGCGAGGAAGTCACGCATGCGGTGGGAGCCGAGCAGCTCGCTCGGGTTCGGCGGGATGCGCCCGGCACCCAGGACGGCCAGCGGCACATCACCGTTGGGGCGGTGCGCGACGTCCTGCAGCTCGGCGCGTCCGGCGAGGATGTCGGTCAGGCCGACGTCGCGGGAGATGCCGAAGATGTCGGCGATCACGGGGCGGCGGAGGTCGCAGTCGATCAGGATCGCCCACTGGCCGGCAGCGGCGAGGCTCGAGGCGAGGTTGACGGCCACGGTCGACTTTCCGTCACCGGGGACGGAGCTGGTGACGACGATGACGCGCGGCGGGTTGTCGACGTCGATGAACTGCAGGTTCGTGCGCAGTTCGCGCATCGACTCGATCGTGTGATGCGAGACGCCGTGCTGCGTATCCAGCGAGAAGTCGATCACCTGACGCTCGCCATCCATCGTCTTCTCCAGAGGGAGGGTGCCGATGACCGAGACGCCGGTCTCGCGCTCGATGTCGCGCGGGTGACGGATGCGACGATCCACCGTGTGACGGACGAATGCGTAGACCAGACCCAGGGCGAGACCGGCGAGCGCGCCGATGATCAGGTTCAATCGGGTGTTGGGTGAGGACGGGCTCGTGGGGAGCCGCGCCGAATCGCCGACGATCAGACTCACCGCCGCAGGTGTCGATTCGGTGCCGCCCTCGAGCTTCTCGATCTCGACGGCCATGCCGCGCATCCACGCTTCCGCGAGATCCTGCGCCGACTGCGGAGTCGGGCCCGTCGCGGTGACCTTCAGCGCCGTCGTATCCGGGGGGTTCGTCACGGAGACCCGGGACACCAGCGACTCCGGAGACGCGTCGAGGTCGAGGTCGTCGATCGCATGCTCGGCCACGGCACGCCAGGAGCCGAGGTTCAGGTACGACTTCACACGGCTCTGCGCGAGCTGGTTGCCGACGAGTGCGCTGCCGGACGTGCCGTCTCCGCCCACCGACGTGACGATACCGGTCGTGTCAGCCGCGTAGACGCGCGGTTGCAGCGCGCTCCATCCGAACGCGGCGCCCGCGCCGAGCACGGTCGCCACCAGGATCACTACCCAGTGCGCGCGAAGTATCCGGAAGTAGTCGCTCAGTTCCACCTGTGATTCCCCTCACATCTCCCGAGGACTCACGCACGGGAAGGCATTGAGAAAGAGCATACGGGGCCGGGGTCCCGGCCGAGTGCGCGATGCGTCGTGCGTCGTCAGGTGAGAGCAGCCCGGACGATGCGTTCCACCTCGTCGATCCCCGGCAGCAACTGCGCCGCTGAGGCCTCGTACGTCGCCTGCGAGCGGCGGTAGGGGTCGATCACATCGTCGTCCTCGGCGGCCGCGAGAGTGAGGCCGCGCTGGTCGCCGAGAACCCGCAGCGCGGCCGCGAGCCGTGCGCGCGGGTCGGAACCGGCGGCATCGGCGACCGTGCGCACCACGTCGTCCGTCAGCGTCGCCGCCAGACGTGCGAACTCGCGGGCGGTGAAGGTCTGCCGCAGCCGGCTGGGCATCATCTGCACCGCATGCGAACGGTGCTCGCGTGACATCGTGAGCACCAGATCCGACTCCGCGAGCATCGGCTCCACCAGGTACCGCGCCGTGTGCCCGGCCGCAGCCGACGCATCCGCGCCGGACCGCACCGCGATCTCCTGGGCCTGCTCCGTCATCCCATGACCGACCATCGCGTGCGTGCCCGCGCTGTGCACGCGCACGCCCAGCGGTTCGAGGCGCGCGCGCAGCAGGACCTCGGCCAGCGGGGATCGGCAGATGTTTCCGGTGCACACCGTGAGGATCGTGGGCGGGACGCTGGAGTCGGGGCCGGATGCTGCGCCGCCGAGGAGGTCGGCGAGCGACTCCGGCGGAGCAGCAGGCGAGGCCGGGGAGGAGGGAGCGTTCGTCCGATCCCGCCATTCACGACGGCTGACGCCGGGCGGAGGTCCGTCGGTGAAGGGGAAGTTCATGCCTCCACCGTAGAGGCTCGGAGCCGTCGACCGGCGTGACTCATCTGGAGCACGGCATGCAGGGCGAGGCAGCCGATCACCGTTCCCAGGGTGTTCGCGATGACATCGGAGATCGCAGGCACGCGACTGGGGAGCAGCGTCTGCACCAGTTCGATGGTGGCGGTCGTCGCATAGCCGATGAGAATGATGAGCCACGGGTTGGCGCGAGGCCATCCAGCGGCGAGTAGCAACCCGAACGGCACGAACAGAGCGATGTTGGCGACGAATTCGAACACCGTGTAGCTGGTCGAGAGCGCGATCCCGAAATTCTCCGACACGAACCGTGCGAGACGGAAGGCGAGTCCGGTCACGCGCCCGGCCACGGACGCCGGCAGCCACACGATCAGGGCGACCCCGAGCACGTACGGCACGAGCAGCGTGCGAGCGAGCATCTCGAGAGTGGAGGTGCGAGGCGCGGGCATGATCCGAGCCTAGGGGGCGAGTCTGAGCATCCGATCAAGGCCCGACGACCTCGTCGCGGTCAGCTCACGACTGCGAGCCGCTCCAGTTCAGCTGCTCGATATAGCGCAGCAGCACGCCTTCGCGCAGCGCCCACGGCGACACCTCGAGCTCCTCCACGCGCAACGCGGTCATCGCCGCGTGCAACGACACCGCTGCGGCGACGATCTGGAACGTGCGGTCGGGGGTGATGCCGGGGAGTTCCTGGCGCGCGGACGCGGGCAGCCGCGCCAGCCGGGGGATCCACGACCCGAGCGACGCCCGCGGCAGGAGCATCCGCTCGGTGCCCGACCACCCGGGTGCCGGATACCCGACGAGTCGGGCGAGAGAGCGGATCGCCTTCGACGAACCCACGACATGATCGGGGCGGGGGAGCGCGGTGAACGGCGGCAGCACCTCCTCGAGGGTCGCGGCGGCGTGCGCGCGCAGCCGCTCGACGTCGTCCTCTCCCGGCGGGTCGTGAGGAAGGAACTGCACGGTCATCCGGCCGGCGCCCAGCGGGACGGACGCGGCGGCATCCGGCAACTCCTCGCCGCCGGCGGCGATCTCCAGCGAGCCGCCTCCGATGTCCAGCAGCAGCAGGCGACCGGCGGACCAGCCGAACCAGCGCCGCACGGCGAGGAAGGTCAGCTCGGCCTCGGTCTCGCCGTCGAGCACCTGCAGCGGCTGCCCGAGCGCGGCCTCGATGCGGGCGATCACCTCGGCGCCGTTGCGTGCGTCGCGCACGGCGCTCGTGGCGGTCGCGAGGAGCGCGTCGACGCGCTCCTCCTCTGCCACACGACGAGCCTGCGTGACGGCGGCCTCGAGCGCGCGCACACCCTCTTCCGAGATCGCACCGTCGGGTGTCAGGTAGCGCATCAGGCGCAGCACCGTCCGATCACTCGTCGTCGCCAGCGGCCGGCCGCCCGGGCGGACGTCGGCGGCGAGCATATGGACGGTGTTCGATCCGATGTCGAGGACTCCCAAGCGCACGGGACGACACTACTCGTCCCCGTTACGATGTATCCGTGACCACCGTCGACCCCACGCTGCCGCTGTCGCCCTACCGGGAGATCGGCCGCGCGGAGTGGGCGCGCCTCGCGGCAGACCTTGATCAGCCGCTGAGCGAGACCGAGGTCGTCGAGGTGCGCGGCATCGGCGATCGGCTGAGCATGACCGAGGTGCGCGAGGTCTACCTGCCGCTGAGTCGACTGCTGAGCCTCTACGCCACGTCGACCAAGCGCTTGGGCGCGGCCACCAGCGCGTTCCTCCAGGAGGACGACACCACGACGCCGTTCGTCGTCGGTGTCGCCGGCTCCGTCGCCGTGGGCAAGTCCACGATCGCCCGCCTGCTCCGTGAACTGATGAGCCGGTGGCCGGGCACACCGCGGGTCGAGCTCGTCACGACCGACGGCTTCCTCTACTCGAACGCGGAGCTCGAGCGTCGAGGGCTCATGGAGCGCAAGGGCTTCCCGGAGTCCTACGATCGCCGCGCGCTGCTCGAGTTCCTCACCGAGGTGAAGAGCGGTGCCGCCGAGGTGCGGGCGCCGTTCTACTCCCACATGCGGTACGACATCGTGCGCGACGCCCACGTGGTGGTCCGCCGCCCCGATGTCGTGATCGTGGAGGGGCTCAACGTGCTGCAGCCACCCCCCGCCCCGAACGACGTGGCCGTGAGCGACCTCTTCGACTTCTCGATCTTCGTCGACGCCGACACGGCGCACATCGAGAAGTGGTACGTCGATCGCTTCCTCGCGCTGCGTCAGGGCGCGTTCAGCAACCCCTCCTCGTACTTCAACGTCTTCGCGCATCTCACGGACGAGGAGGCGATCACCACGGCGCTCGGGTACTGGAACGAGATCAACATGCCGAACCTCGTCGAGAACGTGATGCCGACCAAGCATCGAGCACGGTTGGTCCTCCGCAAGGGCATCGATCACGACGTCGAGAGCGTCCTGCTGCGCAAACTCTGAGGTCCCGGCGTCCGCGGTATTGTTCGGACGACTCGCAAAAAACCGGCCGTACCCTTGATCCCATGTGTGGAATCGTCGGATACGTGGGCCCGCGCCCCAGCCAGGACATCCTTATCGCCGGGCTCGCCCGTCTCGAGTACCGCGGCTATGACTCCGCCGGTGTCGCCGTCATCGATGGCGACGGTGCCTTGGGCATGCGGAAGAAGGCGGGCAAGCTCGCCGTGCTGCGCGACTCGCTCGCCGAGGCGCCCCTCGGCGACGGCTCGACGGGCATCGGTCACACGCGTTGGGCCACCCACGGAGGTCCGACCGACGTCAACGCCCACCCGCACCTCGCGGATGACGACAAGCTGGCCGTCATCCACAACGGCATCATCGAGAACTTCTCGGCACTGCGGGCGGAACTCCTCGCCGACGGCGTCGTCTTCCGCAGCGAGACCGACACCGAGGTCGCCGCGGCCCTGCTCGGACGGGCGTACGCCGACAACGGCGGAGACCTGCAGCTCGCATTCCGCAGCATCGTGAACCGCCTCGAAGGCGCGTTCACGCTGCTCGCGATGCACCAGGACCACCCCGGACTCGTGGTCGGCGCCCGCCGCAACTCTCCGCTGGTGATCGGTCTGGGCGAGGGCGAGAACTTCCTCGGCTCCGATGTCGCCGCTTTCGTCGAGCACACCCGCAAGGCGCTGGCGATCGGTCAGGATCAGATCGTCTCGATCACCCCCGACGCCGTCGCGGTCACCGATTTCGCCGGTACGCCCGTCGAGCCGGAGCCCTTCGAGGTCTCCTGGGATGCCGCCGCCGCAGAGAAGGGCGGATGGTCGAGCTTCATGGCCAAGGAGGTCGCCGAACAGCCCGAGGCGGTCGCGAACACCATCCGCGGCCGTATCCAGGACGGTCAGGTCGTGATCCCCGAGCTCGAAGGACTCGACGAGCTCTTCATCGGCATCAACCGCGTCATCATCACCGCGTGCGGCACCGCCTCGTACGCCGCGCTGGTCGGCAAGTACGCGATCGAGCAGTGGGCCCGCGTCGCGGTCGACGTCGAGCTCGCGCACGAGTTCCGCTACCGCGACCCGGTGATCGGCGCCGACACGCTGGTCGTCTCGATCAGTCAGTCCGGCGAGACCATGGACACGCTGATGGCCGTCAAGTACGCCCGCGAGCGCGGCGCGCGCACCCTCTCCGTCTGCAACACGCAGGGCGCCACCATCCCGCGCGAGTCGGATGCCGTCGTCTACACGCACGCCGGACCCGAGGTGGCCGTGGCGTCGACCAAGGCGTTCTCCGCCCAGATCACGGCGCTGCTGCTCCTCGGTCTGCACATGGGCCGTGTGCGCGGCGCGATCGAGGACGCATCCGTCGACGTCGCCGAGCTCGGCGCGCTGCCGGAGAAGATCGCCAAGGTCCTCGAGAGCGAGCAGGAGCACGTCACGCAGCTCGCCGGCTGGATGGCCGACACCCGCTCCGTGCTCTTCCTCGGTCGTCACGTGGGCTACCCGATCGCGCTCGAGGGCGCGCTCAAGCTCAAGGAGATCTCCTACATCCACGCCGAGGGCTTCGCCGCCGGCGAGCTCAAGCACGGTCCGATCGCGCTCATCGAGCCCGGACAGCCGGTGTTCGTGCTCGTGCCGTCGCCGCGCCACTCGGCGCTCGTGCACTCGAAGGTCGTCTCGAACATCCAGGAGATCCGCGCCCGCGGTGCCCGGGTGATCGTGATCGCCGAAGAAGGCGACGCCGCCGTGCTGCCCTTCGCCGACGAGGTCATCCACATCCCGCTCGCCGGCGCGATGTTCGAACCGCTCCTGGCGGTCGTCCCGCTGCAGATCTTCGCGATGGCGCTCGCCACCGCCAAGGGCCTCGACGTCGACCAGCCGCGCAACCTCGCGAAGTCGGTCACGGTCGAGTAACCCTGTCCGATCGCCGAGTACGGCATCGTGACGAGTGCACGGCGTCTTCGCACGAAGATGCCGTGCACTCGTCGGTTTCCGGTGCAGTCGGCGCGGGCGTCCGCCGCAGCCCGAGAGCAGGGCGCGGGTAGGCTGAACGGGTGATCATCGGGACCGGCATTGACCTCGTGGACATCCCGCGGTTCGAGCGGACGCTCGAGCGGACTCCGCGCCTCTTGGAGCGGCTCTTCGCACCCTCAGAACGCGGCCTCCGGCTCCCGTCGCTCGCTGCGCGCTATGCCGCGAAGGAAGCGCTGATCAAGTCGCTCGGCGGCTCCGACGGCGTGCACTGGACCGAGATCGAGATCGCCTCCGAACCCTCGGGGCGTCCGCACTTCGTGCTCTCCGGATCGACCGCGCAGGTGATCGAGGAGCGCGGGATCAGCCGACTGCACCTGACCATGTCCCACGACGCGGGCCTCGCCACCGCGTTCGTCGTCGCCGAAGGAGCACCGCTGTGACCGTCCCGTTCCGTGAAGCGACGATCGACCTCGATGCGATCGCCGACAACGTGCGCCATTTCCGACGTCTCACGGGCGTCGAGGTCATCGCGGTCGTCAAGGCCAACGCCTACGGGCATGGTGCGGCGGCGGCGGCCGTCGCCGCCCTCTCCGGAGGAGCGACACGGCTCGGCGTGGCCGAGATCCCCGAGGCTCTCGATCTGCGCCGCCAGGGGATCACAGCCCCTCTCCTGGCCTGGCTGCACGCACCAGGGGAGACGTTCGCGCAGGCGGCCGCGGAGAACATCGAGCTCGGCATCTCCTCCTTCGACCAGCTCGAGGCCGCCGCGCGAGTGGCCAGCGTCGACCGCCCGGTCGGGGTGCACCTGAAGTTCGAGACCGGGCTGTCACGCAACGGCATCGCCCCGGCGGACTGGGGGAGGGTGCTGGCGGAGGCCGCGCGACTGGAGCGGATCGGACGGCTCCGCGTCGTGGGCCTCTTCAGCCACCTCTCGAACACCTCGCTCGACGACGACCGCGCGGCGCTCGCGAAGTTCGAGGATGGCGTGACCGCTGCGGCTTCGTTCGGCATCCGCCCTGAGATCCGCCACATCGCCGCGACCGCCGCCGCGATCGACCTGCCGGAGATGCGGCTCGACGCCGTCCGCGTCGGCGTCGGGATCTACGGCCTGTCGCCCTTCGACGACCGCAGCTCCGCCGAACTGGGGCTGCGACCGGCCATGACGCTGCGCGGCGCAGTCGCCGCCGTCCGTCGAGTCCCTGCCGGCACCGGAGTCTCGTACGGTTACGACCACCGCACCGATCGCGACACGACCCTCGTGCTCGTGCCCCTGGGATACGCCGACGGCGTTCCGCGTCACGCCTCGGGAAAGCTGCCGGTGAGCATCGCCGGCCGCCGCTTCACCAACGTCGGACGCATCGCCATGGACCAGTTCGTGGTCGACGTCGGCGACACTCCGGTGTCGATCGGCGACGAGGTCGTGCTGTTCGGCGACCCCACGCTCGGTGTGCCCTCGGCGGCGGACTGGGCGCAGGCGGCGAGCACGATCAACTACGAGATCGTCACACGCATCGGCGCACGCGTGCCACGGAAGTCCTCGTGAGCCTGGACGCCTCGTTCCTGGGCCGCGCGGAGGTCGCGACCTCCGAGGCGATGGAGCAGCTCGGCCTGCGCATCGGCGAGCAGTTGGAGGCCGGCGATCTCCTGATCCTGACCGGACCGCTGGGGGCGGGCAAGACGACGTTCACCCGCGGCCTGGCGGAGGGGCTCGGCGTGCGGGGTCCAGTGCAGAGTCCGACCTTCGTGATCGCCCGCACCCACCCGTCGCTGGTCGGCAGGGCGCCGCTGGTGCACGTCGACGCCTACCGGCTCGGCACCGGCGCGGAGCTCGACGACCTCGACCTCGACCTCGCGCGCTCCGTCGTCGTGATCGAGTGGGGTCGTGGCATGGCCGAGGACCTCGCGGAGTCGTGGTGGGACATCGAGCTGGAGCGCCCGGTCGGAGCGGCCGGCGGCGATATGGATCCGTCTGAGCTGGATGCCGACGCCCCGCGGATCGTGACCATCACGCGCGGCGCACGCTGAGGCCGCGCGTCCACGACTCAGGATCGATGCCACCGCCGTCCGGCGTGCGGCGCTGACTCCGGCGATGCGCATGACAGCACGGCACCGACCTCCTGAGTCGGGAACGCCGACTACCCTGGAGGGGTGATCCTCGCCGTCGACACCTCTCTGGGAACAGCCGTCGCTGTCGTCGATCCCGACGGCTCCTCCTGGTCCGAAGCCGCGGCGGTCGACCCCCTCGGCCACGCCGAGGTCATCGGCGACCTGCTCGTGCAGGTGCTCGATGACACGGACGATGCGATCAGCCTGGTCGTCGCCGGCATGGGGCCCGGACCGTTCACCGGTCTGCGCATCGGCATCGCCACTTCCCGCGCCTTCGCACTGGGGCGGGGCATCCCGGTGGTCCCTGTCCCGAGCCACTATGCGGCCGCTCTCACGGCGATCGAGTCCGATGGCGTCGACGGCCCCTTCGCGGTCGTCACCGATGCGCGACGGCGTGAGGTCGCGATCACGGTCTTCGACGGGACGGATGACGACGGCATCCCGAAGGTCGTCGCCGAGACCCTGCTCGTTCCGCAGGCCGAATCCGATGCGCACCTCGGGAGCATCCGCCGACTCGATGTCGCGTCGCTCTCGGCGGTCGACCTCGCGAAGGTCGGTGCGAGGGCCGTGGCCGCGGGGCGCGAGCTGGGGGATTCCGAGCCGTTGTATCTGCGCCAGCCGGACGTGCGCGTCCCCGGCGTGCCCAAGCGGGTGGGCTCATGACTCTGCGGGCGGCGACGCCGGCCGACCTCGACGCGATCATGCTCATCGAGAACCGCTCCTTCCCGAGCGATGCCTGGAGCGCCGAGAGCATGGCAGCCGAACTCGCCAGTCCGCACGGACGCTATCTCGTCGACGAGCATGAGGGAGCCATCATCGGCTACGGCGGGGTGCGCGCCCTGCAGGGCAGCGCGGACGCCGATATCCAGACCATCGCGCTGGACGCGGATCACCGGGGCGCCGGCCGGGGTCGCGCCCTGCTGCGTGCACTCCTGGACGCGGCGGCGGACCGCGGCGCGCGCGAGGTGTTCCTCGAGGTGCGCGCCGACAATCCGACAGCGGAGGGGCTCTACCTCTCGGAGGGATTCGAGGAGATCGGGCGCCGCCCGCACTACTATCAGCCGGACGACGTCGACGCGGTCGTGATGCGCGTCGACCTGCGGCGCCGCGCGGTGCCGTCGTCCGGATCGGCCGAGGAGGCGAACGCATGAGCGAGCCGCTGGTGCTCGGTATCGAGACGAGCTGTGACGAGACCGGTATCGGAATCGTCCGTGGTCGCACGTTGCTGTCCAACACGATCGCCTCGAGCATGGACGAGCATGCCCGCTATGGCGGTGTGGTCCCGGAGGTCGCGGCCCGCGCGCACCTGGAGGCGCTGCAGCCGTCGATCGAGGCCGCGCTCGCCGAGGCGGGCGTCGGGCTCGACGATCTCGATGCGGTCGCCGTGACCAGCGGCCCCGGTCTCGCCGGGGCGCTCATGGTCGGGGTCGGCGCGGCGAAGGGTCTCGCCGTCTCGCTGGGCAAGCCGCTCTATGCCGTGAACCACCTGGTGGGTCACATCGCGGCCGACATCCTCACGGCCGACTCCGAACCTCTGGAGTACCCGACGATCGCGCTGCTGGTATCGGGCGGACACACCTCGTTGCTGCACGTTCGCGACCTGACCACCGATGTCGAGCTGCTCGGCGAGACCATGGATGACGCGGCCGGTGAGGCGTTCGACAAGGTCGCGCGCCTGCTCTCCCTCCCGTACCCCGGTGGTCCCGAGATCGACCGCGCTGCGCTCGAGGGAGACCCGAACGCCATCCGGTTCCCCCGTGGGCTCTCCCGCGCATCCGACCTGGCGAAACATCGCTACGACTTCTCCTTCTCCGGGCTCAAGACGGCCGTCGCGCGCTGGGTGGAGCGCTGCGAAGCCGACGGCGTCGAAGTCCCCGTCGCCGATGTCGCCGCCAGTTTCCGCGAAGCGGTCGTGGACGTGCTCGTCACGAAGGCCCTCGCGGCGTGCGCCGACCTCGGAGTCCCTCGGCTGCTGCTCGGCGGCGGCGTCATCGCCAACCGCCGCCTGCGCGATGTCGCGCTGGAACGAGCCTCCGCCGCGGGGGTGACCGTGCGGATCCCGCCGCTCTCGCTCTGCACCGACAACGGCGCGATGATCGCGGCGCTCGCCGCGGAGCTGATCTCGGCGGGGCGGCAGCCGTCGACCCTGGCCTTCGGCGCGGATTCCACGCTGCCGGTGACCGAGATCCAGGTCGACGAAGCGGTGCTGACATGAGCGACCCGCACGCGGATGGTCCGCGGGATCCTGGTGCGGATGCCGGCTCCACTCCCACGAGCATCGACCGCCCGAGCGACGAGGTGGAACGCCCTGCGGGCGCCGCGCGACTGCCCGGCGCGCGGCGTGACGGCTACACCAGACTCCCGACGGGACCGGTGGGGATCGAGCCCGTCGTGGCCACCGGTCCGGTGATCGACGACGATCAGGAGACCGCGTGGGAGCCGTCGACCGGAGCGCTCGGCGTCGACGATGCCCGCTTGGCGCCCTGGGCGCTGCTCGCCGCGATCGTCGCCCTCGTGGCGTCGTTCTTCGTCGGCTGGGGGATTCCGCTCGCGGTCGTCGCTGTGATCGCATCGATCATGTCGCTGCGTCGTCCGGTCGAGAGCCGCGCGATCGCACGATGGGCCCTGGTCCTCAGTCTCTGCGCCACCGTCTACAGCCTGGGCTGGCTGGTGTGGGCCGGCATGCAGTTCGAGAGGCTGGGATAAGCGGATGCCGGATGACGATGAGGTCATCGAGCTGAGAGCTCTGCAGGCGCGCGCCTACGGGCGTGGCGGGGGACTGACCGCCTCGGACGCCGCACGACTGGATCAACTGGTGCAGCGCCGGGCCGAGCGGGACGCGAAAGGCGCGGCCGACGGGATCCCCGCAGTCGAGCCGATGATCCCCGAGGCGACGGATGCCGTCGCCCGCCCTCTCCACGACCTGCGCCAGAACGCGGAGCCGACCGCTGCCGCAGCGACCGCCGAGACCGTCGACTCCGGCGCGCACGGTGCGAGGACGGCGTCCTTCCCGGTCCTGCTGCGTGAACGCTGGCGTCCGATGCTGATCGGCGTCGCCGTCGTGCTCGGCATCGGCATCGGCCTCGGCGGGGTCCTGTTCGGGCGAGGAGGAGCCGAAGCGGTGGCACTCACACCCGCTCAACAGGAGTGGCAGCGCGAGATCATGGGTGAGGCGACGTATGACCAGGGTTCGCTGCGCGCCGTCGCCGTCGAGGCGGGCGTGGTGCTCTGGATCGCGACGAAGAAGGACGGAAGCCTCACCTGCCTCGTGCTGGGGGACGGCGCTCACACGACCTCGGAGTGCGACACCAGCACGGTCGTGCGCGACAGCGGGCTCTACGGCACCCTGATGGTCGAGCGGGGTGAGGGGCAGACGGAGGTCACGGCGCAGATGATCCTCACCGCTGCCGGCGAGCCCGCGGTGGTCTCGGACAGCTACGAGTACGACCCCGAAGCGATGACGAGCTCGTATGCGAACGACGAGGAGGCGCGCTTCGCCGAGACGCTGGTCGCCCAGGGATTCGATGCGCGCACGGTCTGGGTGGTCGGCTACGACGACGAGATCCCGATCTGGACGGCGGTGCGCACAGAGGAGTCGACGCAGTGCCTGATCTACGGCATGACTGCGGGCGTCGCGGACATCCGCTGTGCGGATCCCGCGGCCGGCGAGGGGCTCTGGGTCGAGCACGTCGATGCGGCGACGGCGCAGTCGACGCGCGTCGAATGGCAGTTCACCTCGAATCACGGCACCAACCTGGTGATCACTCGAGAGGGTGCGTTCGAGCATGGTGTCGTCGAAGAGTGAGCAGGCGGAGCTGCGTGAGCTGCAGCGGAAGGCCTACGGTCGCGACGGCGGCCTGACGGATGCGGAGGCGCGACGACTGCGGGAACTGGAGCGCGCGGTGGTCGCGTCGGTGTCGGCGGCGTCCGTCGCGTCGGTGCCCGTGCTCCCGGTCGCACCTCTCGCGCCGGAGCGTCCTCCCGCTGACCGGGGGACCGTCGCGGTGGATGCCGGGGGTCCCGGCCCGGACGCTGCTGCGGGATGGGCCACGGTTTCTGATGAGGGCGGCTCCGCGACGCCCTCCGACGATGGCGGCGACACCGCCGCCGACGCACCCGGAGGCGTCGCCCGCCTCCGCGCACTGCTGCGCGGACACGGGGGAGTGATCACCGTCGCCGCCGTTCTGCTGCTGGCGATCGGCATCGGCGCGGGGTGGGCGTTGTTCGGCAGCCGCGGTGACGACATCCCGCTGACCGAGGCCCAGCAGCAGCGCAAACTCGAACTATACGAGAAGGGCGGGTACGACGAGGGCTCGGTGCGCGCCGTCGGCCAGGATGACGACGCGCTGGTCTGGTACGGCACGAAGAGCGACGGCGCCGACATCTGCCTCGTGCTCGACGTGGCGAAGCAATCCGGCGAGAACTGCCAGCCCTTCGACGACCTGACGACCTTCAGTCTTTCCGCGATGACGATGGTCCCCGGTGAGGGGGACGAGGCGCCGACCGGGGTCATGGCCTACCTGATGTACTCCACCGCGGGTGTGCCGCTCGTCAGCATCCAGCGGTGGGATCAGTCCTACGGCGTGCTCGAGCAGTTCGCCGGTGCGGAGCGCGCGCGGGCCCAGGAGCTGATGGACGGAGACGAGGCCATGAACCTCGCCGTCGTCGGGTACTTCCGCGAGCGACCGGTGTGGCTCATCGACCGGTGGAACGGCAACGGCTCGGAGACCTGTCTCATCGTCGATGGCGCGGAGGGCCGATCGACGTGCCGTCCGAACGAGGATGCACTCTCCGACGGCATCGCCGTGTACGTGTCAGACGACGAGGTCGTGCCGGGTGGGGAGCTCGACGCGTCCGCGATCTGGAGCCTGGAAGTCGAGTACACGCCGAGTCAGACGCCGTACCTCACGATCATCCACGATCCCGAATCGATCTCGGTGTCCACGGACGGTGAGATGCGACTCGACGGTTCACGGCTCGAGCTCGGCGGCGAGTACGGCGACCCGATCGAGGTCGTCCCGCCGTCCACCGACTCGAAGGGCTGAGCGGCGGTTCTACGCAGCAGGCGGCACCCGGTCGGCGAGGATGGCTCGGCGCTGGTCGCCGATCCGGGCGAGGATCAGGGTGGCGCTGCGGTCGCCGCGCAGAGTGAGCTTCTTGCGGAACGCCGCGGGGTCGATGTCGACGCCGCGCTTCTTGATCTCGAGCGTGCCGATGCCTTCGGACTTCAGCACCGCACTGATCGCCTTCGGATTCGCGGCCATGGTCTCGCGCACGCGGAATGTCTGCACGAACGGACTGGTGACCGCGGCATCGGAGGTGAGATAGGCGATCCGCGGGTCGAGCATGCCGGCATCGAGGCTCCGCGCCACGTCGCCGATCAGTCGAGCGCGGATCACCGCGCCGTCGGGCTCGTGGAGGAACGCGCCGAGCTCGCGGGTCGATGCGTCCTCTGCGTCGGCTCCCGCCGTCAGCTCGTGCGACTTGTCGCCGCGCATCACCAGGGCCGCGCGGCGCACGCCGGATCGTGCCAGGGCACCCGTCCAGACGACGAGTTCCACCACGCTGCCGTCCGCACTCACCCACTGTGCTTCGGCGTCGTCGGGGAGCGCATCGCGGTCATGCGCCGGTCCCAGCTTGATCCCGGTCGGAACGCGCGCGGCGAGGTCGAAAGCCCAGTCCAAAGAGGGTGAGTAGTCGTCGGCCGAGACGCGACGGGTCTCGCTGTGCCCCGAGGTGCGTCGAGCGGGATCCATCCACACCGCGCCGCTGGTAGACAGGTCGGCTTCCTCGGCGGTGCTGTGTCGCACGACGGCCCCGGTTCCTTCGCCGTCGACCGGACCGAACGGCGCGAGGTTGTACGCTGCGATCGCGGCCGTGACCTCGTCGGCGTCCACGGCGAGCACATCGAGTCCGGCGCCGGCGAAGGCCAGCGCATCGCCGCCGATGCCGCACCCGAGGTCGGCGACACTCGTGATGCCGGCGCGGCGCATGCGCTGGGCATGACGCACCGCGACACCGAGCCGGGTGGCCTGCTCGAGTCCGGCGCGGGTGAACAGCATCCGTGCCGCGAACGCGCCGAACTTCGCGGTCGCCTTCGTACGCAGGTGCGCCTGTCCGACGACGGCCGAGACCAGGTCGGGGGAGTGGCCGGCGGCGCGCAGCCGCGACACTGCGCGCGCCACCTCCGCGGTGGACTCGATCGGGCCGAGCCCGTCGAGCAGCTCCAGGCCGTCGGGGGTCAACAGGGCTTGCAGCTCGGACATCTCCACGTCCCCAGCCTAGGCCGCGGGCACTGCTGATCGCGTGCGGTGCACGACTCCGATTGGCACTCGCATTGCATGAGTGCCAGCGGAGCGCCTAGACTGGATTAGCACTCTCGGGTTGAGAGTGCGAACAAGTCTTTCGTGTCAGCGTCAAGAAAGAAGAGGTAGACCGTGTCGGTTTCCATCAAGCCGCTCGAGGACCGCATCGTCATCAAGCAGGTCGAGGCCGAGCAGACCACCGCGAGTGGCCTGGTCATCCCCGACACCGCCAAGGAGAAGCCCCAGGAGGGCGAGGTCGTGGCGGTCGGCCCCGGTCGCATCGACGACAACGGCAACCGTGTTCCGCTCGACGTCGCCGTGGGCGACCGCGTGCTCTACAGCAAGTACGGCGGCACCGAGGTGAAGTTCGGCGCAGACGAGTTCCTCGTCCTGTCGGCCCGCGACGTCCTCGCGGTCGTCGTTCGCTGAACCAGCGTTCCTCGAAGGGGCTCGGGTGCTACGGCACTCGGGCCCCTTCTGCGTTCCCGGGCGCGCGGTAGAACGCCCCCGGCCAGGCAGCATCCGTTTCCTGCCAAAGTCCTCGCGCCGGCGGCCCCTCGCGACGGCGGCCGTCGCGGCGGGCATAGGGTTGTGCGGTGACCCCCGATACGACGAACCGCGCGACGCAGACGGCCGGTGTCGGATTCGCCGGTGCCGCGTACCTCCTCTGGGGAGTCCTTCCTCTCTACTTCCTCCTCCTGCTGCCCACAGGGCCGTGGGAGGTCGTCGCGTGGCGCGTGCTGCTCTCCTTCGTCTTCTGTCTTCTCCTGCTCACGGTCATGCGCGGGTGGGGTGCGTTCCGCGCCATCATCCGCCAGCCGAAGCTCCTGGGCTGGACCGCGCTGGCGGGGCTCCTGATCTACGTCAACTGGCAGGTCTTCCTCATCGGCACGTTGACCGGAAACGTCGTCGAGACCAGCCTCGGCTACTTCATCAACCCGATCACCACGGTGCTGCTCGGAGTGTTCGTGCTCAAGGAGCGCATCCGACGCCTGCAGTGGGCTGCCATCGCGATCGCGGCGGTCGCGGTCGTCGTGATCATGGTCGCCCACGGCTCCTTCCCCTGGATCGCGCTCTCACTGACGGCGTCCTTCGGCATCTACGGCCTCATCAAGAAGAAGATCGGCCCCGCGGTCGATGCGGTCAGCGGGCTGACGCTCGAGTCGTTCTGGCTGATCCCGATCGCGATCGTGCAATTGATCATCGTGGCGCAGACGCCCGCCGGCCTGACGATGGGCACCCAGGGCGGATGGCACGCCGTCCTGCTCGCGTTGGCCGGCGTCGCCACCGCGGTCCCGCTGCTCCTCTTCGCGGCGGGCACCCGTCGTGTCAACCTGACCGTGATCGGCATGATCCAGTTCATCACCCCGGTGATGCAGTTCCTCATCGGTGTCGCGGTACTCCACGAGCCGATGCCGCCGGAGCGCTGGGCAGGGTTCATCATCGTCTGGATCGCGATCACGGTCTTCGTCATCGACCTGCTGCTCGCCGCCCGCCGCAGCCGTCGGATCGCGCAGGCCGAGCTCGTCTGATCGCAGGCACGGAGCGGGCGGAACCCGGTGTCGGATCGTTAACGCACCGAGATACTTGCGACCCCTCAGCGCGCGTCTCACGCCCTAGGGTTAGAGCACCCGACCGTGGTCTCGATCCACGTTCAGTTACGCAAGGGAGCATCAATGAACGCATTGAAGGGTTCGCGTACCGCGAAGGTCTTCGCAGGGATCGCGCTGCTCAGCGCATCCGCCGTCGTCGTCGCTGGTTGTAGCAGCACACCGTCCGATGAGGGAACGGGTGGCGAGAAGCCGGCCGCCGACCTCACCCTCAAGCTCGGCTCGCTGCTGCCGCAGACGGGTTCGCTGGCATTCCTCGGACCGCCCATGGAGTCCGGTGTGGGCCTCGCCGTACAGGAGGTCAACGACGCGAAGGCCGGCGTCACGATCGAGCTGACCGCCGAGGACGAGGGCGACACCGACACCAAGGCATACGAGACGTCGATCACCAAGCTCCAGGGCGCTGGTGTCTCCGCGATCGTCGGAGCCGCCGCATCCGGTGTCTCCAAGCTGATCCTCGACGGCAACGTGAGCGCGGGGATCCTCCAGATCTCGGCCTCGAACACGTCGCCCGACTTCACCACGTGGGACGATGACGGACTGTACTTCCGCACCGCCCCCAGCGATCTGCTGCAGGGCGAAGTGCTCGGCAACCTGATCGCCGAGGACGGCGCCAAGACGCTCGGCATCATCTACCAGAACGACGCCTACGGCACCGGCCTGTTCGACGCCATCAAGACCACGTTCGAGGGCACTGGTGGCGAGGTCGTCGCCGATGCGTCGTTCAACGTCGGCGACGCGCAGTTCGACGCACAGGTCGAGACCATCAAGGCGCAGAACCCTGACGCCGTCGCGATCGTCTCGTTCGACCAGTTCAAGACCATCGCACCGTTGCTGGTGAACGCCGGCATCTCGGCCGACAAGTTCTACATGGTCGACGGAAACCTGTCCGACTACGGCGACGAGATCCCGGTCTCTCTCGAGGGCGCGCAGGGAACCAAGGCGGGTCCCGTGCTCGAGGACGACTTCACCGACCGTCTCCAGACGTACTGGACGGGTGAGGGCAACGCCGAGGTCAAGGACTTCACGTACGCGGCTGAGGCATACGACGCCGTCGTGCTGGTCGCCCTGGCTTCGCTCGCTGCCGGCTCGACCGAGGGCGCGGACATCGCGGCCAAGATGCAGGAGATCTCGGGCGGTTCCGGCGAGGGCGAGAAGTGCACGAGCTTCGCAGACTGCGCCAAGATCATCAACGACGGTGGCACGGCCGACTACGACGGATACTCCGGCGAGGTCACGTTCGATGAGAACGGCGACCCGCAGGGTGCCACGATCGGCATCTACAAGTACGGCGCGGACAACCTGATCGCCCGCACCAACTGATCACCCGGTCCGCTCGCAGGAGCTGATCACACTCGAAGGCCTCGGATGCTGCATCCGGGGCCTTCGTCGTGCACCTGGTGTCGGGCGGACTCGGCACGCGTTGTCGTCCAGATGCTCGAGTTCCGGCATGAGGTGCCAGCTCCGAGGCACGAACAGACGAAGAGGGGGGTGGATGCCGTGGCATCCACCCCCCTCTCGTCGTGTCAGGCGGCGTCCGTGCCCAGCGTGCCGAGGTACAGCCCGATCACCTTGGGGTCGTTCAGGAGATCGCGTCCCGTGCCCTCGTAAGCATCCTTGCCCTGGTCGAGGACATAGCCGCGATCGCAGATCTGCAGACAGCGCCGTGCGTTCTGCTCGACCATGATCGTCGTGACACCAGCCTTGTTGATGTCGGAGACGCGGATGAATGCGTCATCCTGTCGCACGGGGGAGAGGCCGGCGGAAGGTTCGTCCAGGAGCAGCACCGACGGATCCATCATGAGCGCCCTCGACATCGCGACCATCTGCCGCTCGCCACCCGACAGCGAACCCGCACGCTGCTTGAGACGCTTGCCGAGCTCCGCGAAGATCCCTGTGACGAATTCGAGGCGCTCGGTGTAGATCTTGGGGTTCTGGTAGAGCCCCATCTGCAGGTTCTCCTCGATGGAGAGCGACGGGAAGACGTTGTTGGTCTGTGGCACGAAGGCGACCCCCCGCTTGACCAGCTTGTCGGCCTTGAGACCGAGGATGCTCTCGCCCTTCACGGTGATGTCGCCGCTGCGCACGTTCACCAGACCGAAGATCGACTTCAGCAGCGTCGACTTGCCGGCACCGTTCGGACCGATGATGCCGATCAGCTCGCCCTGACGGGCGATCAGATTCGCTCCGTTGAGGATGTTCACGCCGGGCAGGTATCCCGCGTGGACGTCCTTCAGCTCGACGACGATGTCATCGGCTGCGGGTACCGGTGTTTCCGCACTCATGCCTTGCCCTTCTCATCGTGCTCCGAGGCGCTCGTCGCTTCGAGCTCCGCCTCCGCCTCTGCTTCGATCTTCTCGCGGAGTCGTCGGGCGGCATCGTTCTCGATCACGGGGATGCGGCCGGTGACGGCACCGAGGTCGACGTCCTGGTGTGCGCCGAGGTACGCGTCGATGACTGCCGGGTCCTCCATGACCTGATCGGGCGGTCCTTCGGCGACGACGCGACCCTCCGCCATCACGACCACCCAGTCCGCGATGTGGCGGACCATGTGCATGTCGTGCTCGACGAAGAGCACAGTCATCCCCAGGCCCTTGAGGTCGAGGATGTGATCGAGGAGCGACTGCGTCAGGGCCGGGTTGACGCCGGCCATCGGCTCATCGAGCATCACGAGGGTCGGATCGCTCATCAGTGCGCGCGCCATCTCGAGGAGCTTGCGCTGTCCGCCCGACAGCGATGCCGCGAAGTCCTTCTCCTTGGCATCCAGTTTGAAGCGGGCGAGCAGCTCGCGCGCCTTCCCCTCGATCTCGGTGTCCTGTGCGCGCCAGAGGAGGGGGAACAGGCTCGACCAGAAGCCCTCGCCGCGCTGATGTGGAGCGCCGAGCTTCATGTTCTCGAGCACCGTGAGCAGAGACAGGGACTTGGTGAGCTGGAAGGTGCGCACCTGACCCATGCGCGCGACCTTGAAAGATGGCACACCGGACAGGCTCGTGCCGTCGAACGACCAGGTGCCGCTGTTCGGCTTGTCGAAGCCGCAGAGCAGGTTGAACAGGGTCGTCTTTCCGGCGCCGTTCGGGCCGATCAGCGCCGTGATCGCGCCGCGCGGGATCTCGAGATGATCGACATCGACGGCGGTCAGACCACCGAAGCGTCGCTGCACGGCGTCGGCGATGAGGATCGGATCGACCTTGGCGACGCCCGGCTTCACCTCTCCCTTGGTCAACCCGGTGGTCTTCGGACGACGGATGCTCCCCGTCGTGGGTGCGGCGGTCGCCGCTCCCTCGACGGATGCGGGGACCGATTCGGGGCTCAGTTCATTTGACAAAGGTCATCTCCCTCTTGTCTCCGAGGATGCCCTGCGGGCGGAAGATCACGAGCAGCATGAGGGCGACGCCGACGAAGATGAAGACGAGCGTCGATGCCTGGCTGTCGGACATCGGCAGGAGCCCTGCCTTCGCCATCGACGGGAGCAGGTTCGCCATGAAGGCGAAGACGACCCAGAAGAGGATCGCGCCCAGCGTCGGGCCGAACACCGTGGCGGCACCGCCGAGGAGCAGGACCGTCCACAGGAAGAACGTCAGCGACGTCGAGTAGCTGCCCGGCACGACGGCCGAGGGGAGGACGAACACGATTCCTCCGGCCGCACCGATCACACCGCCGACGACGAGCGCCTGCATCTTGTAGGCGAAGACGTTCTTGCCGAGCGAGCGCACGGCATCCTCATCTTCGCGGATGCCCTTGAGCACCCGGCCCCACGGGCTGCGCATGAGTGACCAGACCAGCAGGATCGCGACGAGCAGCACGATCAGGCCGAACACGCGATTCCACAGGTCGTTGGCGCTGTATGTCCACGGGCCGAAGCCGTAGGTGCCGGGAGGGAACGGGTTCGCGTCGCGGAAACCGCCGTTGTATTGGGCGAGCCCGTCGGCGGAGTTGGTGAACTCGTCGAAGACCTGGGTCGTGAACAGCAGCCGGACGATCTCGCCCGCGGCGATCGTCGCGATGGCGAGGTAGTCCGCGCGCAGTCGCAGCGTCGGGATGCCGAGCAGCACGGCGAAGAAGGCACCGCCGAGTAGGCCGATCAACATGCCGACCCACCACGGCAGGCCGAAGCTCAGCACGGAGATCGCGTAGCCGTAGCCGCCGATCGCCATGAAGGCCGCCATACCGAAGTTGAGCAGTCCGGCGTAGCCGAAGTGCACGGCGAGACCGGTGGCGGCCAGCGCGTACGCCAGCGTGACCGGGCTGAAGAGGTAGACGGCGGTGTTGGAGAAGATGCTTCCGAAGTCCATGGTGATCAGCCCAACCTTTCCCTACGTCCCAAAAGCCCTTGTGGTCTGACGAGGAGGATCACGATCAGCACGACCAGCGCACTCGCGTACTTCAGGTCGGAGGGGATCCACAGCGTCGAGACCTCGACGGCGATGCCGACGATGAGCGAGCCGACCAGCGCGCCGAACGCGGTGCCGAGACCGCCCAGCGTGATCGCCGCGAAGATCAGCAGCAGCATCTGCATGCCCATGTCCCACTTCACACCGGGGCGGAAGTAGGCCCACAGGATGCCGGAGATCGCCGCCAGGGTGCCGGAGAGGATCCAGACGTAGCGGATGACCTTGTCGACGTCGATGCCGGATGCCGCTGCGAGCTGCGGGTTGTCAGAGATCGCGCGGGTCGCCTTGCCGATCCGGGTGCGTGTGAGGAAGAAGGCGACTCCGAGGATCACGACGATGCTCACGCCCATCGCGATCAGATCGATGTAGGAGAGCGATATCGGCCCGAACTGGATCGGCGTGGGGCTGGCTCCCGGGAGCTGACGCGTGCCGCCGCCGATCATGAACTGGAAGGCATAGCGCAGCGCGAGCGACAGGCCGATGCTGACGATCATCAGCTGCACGACCCCGAGCCCTCGTCGTCGCAGCGGACGCCAGAGACCGGCATCCAGTGCCCAGCCGAAGAGTCCGCCGCCGATCACGGCCGCGGCGATGCCGAGCCACAGCGGGAGGTGCCAGAACGTCGTCGTGACCAGAGCCACCAGACCGCCCCAGGTGACCATCTCGGCGTGCGCGAAGTTCGACAGGCGGGTGGTGCCGTAGATCAGAGCGGCGCCCATCGACGCCAAGGCCAGGAGAAGGCCGAAGTTGAGCCCGCCGACCAGTCGCGACAGCAGCTGGTCGATGAAGGAGACCGTGATCCGTTCGCCCTCGCCGAGGAACAGGTTCATGATCTTGGTCCCGGTGAGTCCGAACTCGACCTCGAACGATGCCGTCGTCCCTGCGATCGGCTGCGTACCCGGAGGCAGCAGGCTCGCGTCGACGATCACGCCGTCCGGCAGGGTCGACTCGTCGACCGTCAGGGTGTACTTCTCCTTCTCGGGGACGTACAGTCGCCACTTGCCCTCGGCGTCCGTCTCGGTCTCGCCTTTGAAGCCCTTGCCCTCGATCGTCATGACGACGCCTTCGACGGGATCATCATCGAAGGTGATGACACCGGCGAAGTAGAACTCCGTGACCTCCTGGCCGTCGTCCGTCGTCTCGGCGGATGCCGAGGCCGGAGGTTGCAACAGGAATGCGGACAGAGCGATCAAGATGCCGAGGAAAGCGACGACCCAGGGGCGCCTTCTCTGCACGGCGAATGTTGTGGGTCCCACGCAACCTCCACTGTGAGTGCTGTGTCTGCGGCATCGGGTGTGAATCGCAGACCTGGACGGTGCATTTGAGCGTAGTGGGCGATTCCCGAATCACCTACACCTCTCCCTGGACCGAGTACAGATAACCCCCGGGGGAGTGGAGGGACGCCCGACATCGGGAATGTTCTCGGGCGCGTCTCGCTTAGAATCTTCATACGGGTTCGCACCCGTATCGGACGACGTCGACCGACCCACACGCACTCGGATTCGCGCGACCAGCGCAGGAGGAGCCCCCATGGAACAGCACGATCCCTTCGGTTTCGTCGGACTGACGTACGATGACGTGCTGTTGCTGCCCGGGCACACCGACGTGATCCCCAGCGAGGCGGACACGTCCTCGCGGATCACGCGACGCATCTCCGTCGCCACGCCGCTGCTCTCGAGCGCGATGGACACGGTCACCGAGTCGCGCATGGCGATCGCGATGGCGCGCGAGGGCGGCATCGGCATCCTGCACCGCAACCTCTCCATCGCCGACCAGGCTGCTCACGTCGACCGGGTCAAGCGCAGCGAGTCCGGCATGATCACCGACCCGATCACGACGACCGAGGATGCGACCGTCGAAGAGGTCGACGCGCTGTGCGCCAAGTACCGCATCTCGGGCCTTCCCGTGGTGAACGGCGACGGCACGCTGGTCGGCATCATCACGAACCGCGACATGCGCTTCGTCTCGGGCTTCGAGCGCCAGACCACCTTCGTCAAGGACGTCATGACCTCCGAGGGGCTCGTCACTGCTCCGGTCGGCGTCGCGGCCGGCGAGGTCATCGCCCTGTTCGCGAAGCACCGTGTCGAGAAGCTGCCTCTGATCGACGGCGACGGCAAGCTCGCCGGCCTGATCACGATCAAGGACTTCGACAAGAGCGAGAAGTACCCCCTCGCCACCAAGGATGATCAGGGCCGCCTGCGCGTCGGTGCGGCGATCGGCTTCTTCGGCGATGCCTGGGAGCGCGCGGAGGCGCTGCGCGACGCGGGCGTCGACGTGCTCGTGGTCGACACCGCCAACGGCCAGTCCCAGGGCGTCATCGACCTCGTCCGTCGCCTGAAGGCGGACGAGTCGTTCGCCCACATCGACGTCATCGGCGGCAACGTCGCCACGCGCGAGGGCGCTCAGGCGCTCATCGACGCAGGCGTCGACGCCGTGAAGGTCGGCGTCGGACCCGGATCCATCTGCACCACCCGTGTCGTCGCAGGCGTCGGCGTACCCCAGGTCACGGCGGTCTACGAGGCCTCGCTCGCGGCACGCCCCGCCGGCGTCCCGGTGATCGCCGACGGCGGTCTGCAGTACTCCGGCGACATCGCCAAGGCTCTGGTGGCCGGAGCCGACGCGGTCATGCTCGGCTCGCTCCTCGCCGGCACCGACGAGTCGCCCGGCGAGATCGTCTTCCAGTCCGGCAAGCAGTTCAAGCAGTACCGCGGAATGGGCTCGCTCGGCGCGATGCAGACCCGCGGAAAGCAGACCTCGTACTCCAAGGACCGCTACTTCCAGGCCGACGTACCCAGCGATGACAAGCTCATCCCCGAGGGCATCGAGGGACAGGTGCCGTACCGTGGTCCGCTCGGAGCCGTCGCCTACCAGCTCGTCGGCGGGCTCCGTCAGTCGATGTTCTACGTGGGCGCCCGCACGATCGAGGAGCTCAAGCAGCGCGGCAAGTTCGTGCGCATCACCTCGGCCGGGCTCAAGGAGTCCCACCCGCACGACGTGCAGATCGTCGTCGAGGCGCCGAACTACAAGAAGTAGCAGCACCGGCGTCCGATTCAGGGCTCGAACCCGAACCGCTCTTGGGATCGAGCCCTGATCGGCCTACCCTGTCAGGCATGTGCCGCAACATCGTTCCGCTCAACAACTTCGAGCCCGCCGCGACCGACGACGAGTGTCACGACGCCGCGTTGCAGTTCGTGCGCAAGATCTCGGGGACCACCAAGCCCTCCCGGGCGAACCAGGCCGCATTCGACGAGGCGGTCGAGGAGATCGCGCGGGCCACGCGACGGCTGGTGGACAGCCTCGTGACGACGGCTCCGCCGAAGAAGCGCGAGGACGAGGCGGCCAAGCGACGGGCACGCTCGGCGGAGCGGTACGAGGCCATCCGCGTCTACCAGCAGGAGAAGCGGGCCGCACGCACGGCATCCTGAGCCCCTCCGCCCGGTTGCCGTCCCGCCTCAGCCGCGCGCTCTGAGCTCCGCGGCTGCGGGCGGAGGGCAGGCCGGCACGGAGCGCTGCGTCGCGGGCGATCATGCCTATGCCAGAATCGAGTCACAACCCCGCTCGACTTTCCCTCTGAGCTCCCGATGTTGAAGGGCATCGAGAGCTCGCCGTCGGCTTCATCGCCGACAGGGAATTTCCCCAAGGAGAGCTGAATACATGCCTGAGGATGCACCCCGCGTTCTCGTCGTCGATGACGACCCGGACGTCGCCCTGCTCGTGAAGACCGTGCTGGAGAGGCGCGCCGGCTGTGTCGTCGACCTCGCAGCCGACGGCCAGGCCGCGATCGAACGCGTCGCCGCCGTACGCCCGGACCTCGTGATCACCGACATCGAGATGCCCGGGCTGAGCGGTCTCGAACTGCTCGCCGAGTTGCGACGCCTGATCCCCTCCGTGCCGGTGGTGGTGATGACGGCGCACGTGTCCGTCGACTACGCCGTCTCGGCGCTGCGCGCGCAGGCCGACGAGTTCCTCACCAAACCGCTCGACAACGTGCGTCTCGTGGAGACCGTCGGACGTCTGGTGGAGGAAGGCCGGCGTCGTCGAGAGGCGAGCAGGCCGAAGGACATCGTGCTCGCGATCGGTGCGCACCCCGACGACGTCGAGATCGGTGTCGGCGGGCTCCTCGCGGCCCACGCCCAGGCCGGTGACGACGTCACGATCCTCACCCTCTCTCGCGGGGCGCGCGGCGGAGACGCGGACAGCAGGCAGAACGAATCCCTCGCCGCGGCGGAGATCCTCGGAGCGCGGCTCTTCCTCAAGGATCTGATCGACACCGAGATCTCCGGCGGCGGTGCGACCGTCCGCCTCATCGAAGACGTCGTGCGCGAGGTCCAGCCGACGATCGTCTACACGCACTCGCAGAACGACCGTCACCAGGACCACCGCGCGGTGAGCGAGGCCACGATCGTCGCGACCCGTCGCGTCGGCACCGTCGCGTGCTATCAGAGCCCGTCGTCGACGATCGACTTCCGGCCGACGCGGTTCGTGCGGATCGACCAGTACCTTCCGCAGAAGCTGCGACTGCTGGAGTGCTTCCAGTCGCAGACGGCGAGCCGTGACTACCTCAACCCCGACTTCGTCAGCGCCACCGCACGCTACTGGTCCCGCTTCGGCGGGGGGATCGCCGTCGAGCCGCTCGAGGTCGTCCGCGAGACAGCCGAGTTCGTCGGAGCGCACGAACTCACACGACGGGAGAGCTGATGACGAAGCGTGTACTGGTGACCGGGGCCGGTGGTCCGGCAGGAGTCGCCGTGATCAGGTCTCTGCTGCGCCGTGCCGACCTCACGGTGTTCGCGGCGGACATGGACGGCTGGGCGAGCGGCCTGTACCTGGTGCCGGCAGAACAGCGGCGGCTGGTGCCGCCCGGGCGCGACACGGACTTCGTGCCTGCGCTCGCGCGACTCGTGGCAGAGGATTCGCTCGACCTCGTGATCTCGACGGTCGACGTCGAGCTCGTGGCCGTCGCCGCGCGTCGCGAGGAGCTGGCGCCGGCCGTGCTGGCGGCGCCGTCCGCCGAGACGCTGAACACGGCGCTCGACAAGCTGTCCCTCGCCGAGCGCTGTGCGCCGACGGGGTTCGCGCCGCGCACGGTGCTCGCAGGTCCCGATGCCGAGAGCGTGGAATGGGAGTTCCCGGTCTTCGCGAAGCCGCGTCAGGGCGCGGGCAGTCGAGGCGTGCGCCTGGTGCCGAATCGAGCCGCGCTCGAGGCACTCCCTCTGGACGAGGGCCTCATCGTGCAGGACTTCCTCCCCGGTGAGGAGTACTCGGTCGACGTGATCGCGGATGCCGAGGGCAACATCGTCGCCGCGGTGCCTCGCACACGCGCACGGGTGGACTCGGGCGTCGCAATCGCCGGGCGCACCGTACGCGACCCCGAGCTCGAGGACACGGCCGCGGCGCTCGCGCAGGCGATCGGTCTCGTCGGCGTCGCCAACGTCCAGCTCCGACGCGATCGGTCGGGCCGCGCGGTCCTGCTCGAGATCAACCCGCGATTCCCCGGTGCGCTGCCGTTGACGATCGCCGCCGGCGTCGACATCCCGTCGCTCGTGGTCGACCTGTTCCTCGGACGTGAGCTGCCCGCACGGGTGCCGTTCCGCGAGGTGGCCTCGGTGCGCTTCCTCGAGGACATCATCGTCGAGGTGGAGGACGTGCTGGTGTCGGCGCATGCCGGGCATCAGGAGGAATCGTGAGCCACGAGGTGCTGCGCGGTGACCATCACGTGCACTCCACGTTCTCCGACGATGCCGTCTCCACCCTCGCCGAGAACGTCGCGGCGGCCGCGGCGATCGGACTCACCACGCTCCGGCTGGTGGATCACGTGCGCCAGAGCACGACCTGGGTGCCCGAGTACCTCTCCGCCGTGCGAGCACTCGACGTCCCGGAGGGGCTCTCGGTGCTCACGGGTGTGGAGGCCAAGATCCTCACGGCGGCCGGTGACCTCGACATCCCCGCGCTGCCGGCCGGGATCGACCGCATCCTGATCGCCGATCATCAGTTCCCCGGCGTCGACGGCCCTCTCGGCCCCACCGCCGTGCGCGAACGCATCGCGGACGGCTGGGGCGCGGAGGACGTGCTCGACCAGTTCGTCTCGGCGCTCATCTCCTCCATGCAGCGATACCCGGGCAACCAGCTCGCGCACTGCTTCTCCATCCTCCCCAAGATCGGTCTCGCCGAGAGCGACCTGGGCTCCGAGCGGGTGGGCGCGTGGGCGCGTGCTGCGGCCGCCACCGGAACCCTCGTCGAGGTCAACGAGAAGTGGGGATGCCCTGAGGCTCCGACGCTCGCGGCACTGCGCGCCGCAGGGGCCGAGATCGTCGCCTCCACCGACAGCCACGTCGCCGCGGACGTCGGACGCTACAGTCGCGTCACCGCTCTGCTGGCCGAGGATTCCGGTTCCCGATGACAGACCTCACCTGGCTCGAGACAGCCTTCGTCGTCTTCCTGCTGATCTGCGTGTTGGTGGGCACTCTGCCCGTGATCAACACCGGACTGCAGTTCCTGTCACTGCCCCTGCACGCGTTCCGCAACCACTACGCCAAGGCCGCACCGTACCACCCGCGCGTCGCGGTGCTGATCCCGGCGTGGAACGAGGGGCTGGTCATCGGCCCGGCGATCGAACGGCTGCTCCAGCTCGAATACCCGGCCGATCGTCTGCGGGTCTTCGTCGTCGATGACGCCTCCACGGATGACACCCCGGACATCGTCAATGCCAAGGCGGCCGCCTATCCCGGTCGGGTCGTGCACCTGCGGCGCGAGGTCGGCGGCGAGGGCAAGGCGCACACTCTGAACCACGGGCTCGACATCGTGCTCGCGGACGAGTGGACCGAGGCCGTGCTCATTATGGACGCCGACGTCATCTTCGCCAGAGACTCCCTGCGCAAGCTCACCCGGCACCTCGCCGACGAGAAGGTCGGTGCCGTCACGGCGTACATCGCCGAAGGCAGCCGGGACCGCAACTACCTCACCCGCTTCATCGCGATCGAGTACGTCATCGGGCAGCTCTCCGCCCGGCGCACCCAGAACGTGGGCGGCGCGATCGCGTGCCTCGCCGGAGGGGCGCAACTGCACTCGCGGGCGAACCTCGAGGCGATCGGCGGGCGCATCCCGACTGGGACGCTCGCGGAAGACACCATGACGACGTTCGAGAGCCAGCTCAAGGGCCGCCGGATGGTCTTCGAGCCGCATGCCGTCGTGTACGCGGAGGAGCCGCGCACGGTCGACAGCCTGTGGAAGCAGCGTCTGCGCTGGGCTCGCGGTAACGTGCAGCTCACCTCGATCTACCGCAAGCTCTGGTTCCGGCCCAGCCGCGTGCACAACCTCGGGAGCATCCCGTTCGGACTCGCGTGGTTCACGATCCTCCTTCTGCCCGCGTTCATGATCCTGGCGGCGGCAGGCATGCTCACGCTGCTCATCCTGCACAGCGAGATCGCCGACTTCGTCTTCCGCTTCATGTGGATCTCGGCGGCCTGCATCTACCTGTTCTCGATGCTGTACGCCGTGCAGCTCGATCCGCGGATCGGGCGGCAGTCCTGGCGGGAAGCGCTGATGTTCCCCGGCCTGGGGGCGCTGATCCTGATGGCGATCGCGCTGTTCCCCTGGTTGTTCGAACGCGGACTGGCGGAGCTCGGCTTCGCCTTGACCGACCGGACCCGCTTCATCTGGGCCGTGATCTTCTATCTGTGGGGACCGATCTCGATGCTGGGGATCTGGCTCGCGCGCGCCGTCGAGCGCCTCCCCGGAGGCCGCTTCTTCGCCGGGCTGCTGCTCTACGTCTGCGGCTACGGCTCTCTGCTGTGCGCCATCACCGTGGACTCGTACATCAAGGAGTGGCGTCGAGCCGACGCCTCATGGATCAAGACCGAGAAGATCGGACGGGTCGACTCATGACCGAGACACCCACACGCGACGCGGAAGTCGAGGAGATCGCCGCGGACCGTCGCCGTGAGTACCGCCTCGTTCCGCAGGGGCTGCTCGCCCTGGCGATCGTCGTCGTCGTCGTGATCGTGCGAGAGATGTTCCTCCGGTGAGCGGCCGACCGCTCGCTCTCGTCGTCGAGGACAGCGCCGATCAGACCGCGCTGCTGCGCCGGTACCTCGACCGCGAGGGCTTCGACGTCTTCGCCGCGGCTGACGCGGAAGCCGCGATCGCCGCGTTCTCCGACATCGATCCCGTCGTGGCGGTGCTCGATCTCCTCCTGCCGGGGATCTCCGGCCAGGAGTGCGCGGGTCTGGTGCGTGAGCGCTTCCCCGACTGCTTCCTCGTGATCAGCTCCGTCCTCGACGCCACGGACTACCCGCCGGCGGATGCGGCGCTCCCCAAGCCGATCGTCGGAGCCGACATGCACGAGATCCTGCGGCGGGTGCAGCGGTGAACGCCGCGACGCCTCGGGATCGGGCCGAGAACCGCTGGTACCGGCTGTTCGACAATCCGAGCCCGCTGTTGAAGCAGGCGCCCACGACGATCGCGATCGTCGTGGGCGCCCTCGTGGCCTGGCTCAACCCCGATCTCGCCTTCGTTCAGGGGTTCGCGGCTCTCGCGGGCATCGCCATCGTGCTGCTCGCGACGGTGCACGCCGCCATCCTCAGCGGATTGCGGGTGTACGACGGCTGGGTCGTGCTGATCATCCCGATGATCGACATCCTCGGACTGGGACTCTTCCGGGCGGGAACGGGCGGGGCCTCGTCGATCTTCGGATCACTCGTGCTGCTTCCCGTGGTGTGGATCGCCGCGGCGCCGGGCATCCGTTACGTGTTCGTCGTGGGCGGCCTCACCTCGCTCGCTCTGCTCATGCCGTACTTCGCCAGCCCGCCGGACACTCCTATCGAGTGGCTGCGCGGAGTGGTCGGGCCGCTGGTCTTCTCGGCGATGGCCGCAGTCGTGAACGAGCTGTCGCGTCAGCAGCGCGTGCGCGCCGAGCAGGCGGAACGACTCGTGGCCGAGCGGACTGCGGCGCTGACCGACAACGTCGCGATGCTCGTGCAGTTGCGCGAGAAGGAGCTGCAGAACCAGGTCCTGGTCGACTCCTACGAGGGCCTGTGGTCGTCGATCACCGCGCAGGCGGTCATCGGAACCGATCGCGCGGGGCGCATCACGGCATGGAACCCCGGTGCGGAGCGCCTCCTCGGCATCAGCTACGCCGAGGCGATGCAGGATGTGCGCGTCGATCGCTTCTTCCCGGATTCCGTGCTCACGATGCTGGCGCAGGACTGCCCCGGGGGTGCGGATCCGCTCGAGACTCCCGAGCTCGCCCAGGGCGTCAAGGCGCTGTTCGCCCGCGTCGACGCCGAGCAGATCGTCGACGGCGACCTGTCGGTGACGACGGCGGCGGGCACGACGGTCCCCGCCCGCGTGACCGTCAGCCCGCACCGGGACGGCGACGGCACGCAGCAGGGGTACCTGCTGGTCGTGACCGACGAGAGCAGGGCCGTCGAGGTCGCGCGCATGAAGGACGAGTTCGTCGGGATGATCTCTCATGAGCTGCGCACCCCGCTGAGCGCCATCATCGGATTCCTCGATCTGCTGCAGAACGACCCAGGACAACCGCTCACCGACGATCAGCAGGAGTTCGTCGGCATCATCGAGCGCAACGCGCAACGCCTGCTCAATCTCGTGGGTGACCTGCTGTTCACCGCTCAGGTCGAGTCGGGCCGATTCCCCCTCGACCGTGCCGATGCCGACGTCGCGGAGCTCGTGCGCTCCGCCGTCGTCTCCGCGGGGCCGCACGCCCAGCGCGAGGGCATCGCCCTCACGGCCGATGTTCCGGATGTGCCGGTGCGTGCTCTCGTCGATCCGGGGCGCATCGGTCAGGCGCTGGACAACCTGCTCTCCAACGCGATCAAGTTCACCGCCCCAGGCGGCAGCGTGACCGCGCGCCTCGCCCTGGTCGACGGCGGTGTGCAGATCTCGGTGCGCGACACCGGCGTCGGCATCCCCGAGGATGAGCAGGGGATGCTCTTCACCCGCTTCTTCCGCGCGTCGACAGCCACGCAGAACGCCGTGCCCGGAGTCGGACTGGGTCTCACGATCACCCGGGCGATCGTGATCGCGCACGGGGGAGCGATGGATGTCGAGAGCGAGGAGGGCGTCGGGACGGAGTTCCGGTTCACGCTCCCGGCCGCCCCGCGCACCGAGGTGCTGAACACCCTCAGCCTTCCGGAGTGAGTGCCGCGCCCGTGAATGTCGTCGATCCCGGCAGCTGATAGCCTGGTCGGCTCGACAGTTGCGGGCGGAAGGACGGCCACGCACGGTGGGCTACATCGATGTCTCAGGCATTTCACTCACGCTGCCGGATGGCAGACCACTTCTCGACGACGCGACCTTCCGGGTCGGGCAGGGCTCGACCAGCGCGCTGATCGGGCCGAACGGCGCCGGCAAGACCACGCTGCTGCGGATCATCCGCGGAGACCAGGCCGCCGACGACGGCGTCGTCACGATCGACGGCGGACTCGGCGTCATGGATCAGTTCGTCGGCCACGGGGAACCGGGGCAGACCGTGCACGAGCTCCTCGTCCGGGTCGCCCCGCGGCGTATACGCGCGGCAGCCGAAGGGCTCGAATCGGCGGAGAACGCCCTGATCGAGCGGGACGAGCACGACACGCAGATGGCCTACGCCTCGGCCATCGCGGAGTACGCGGACGCCGGTGGCTACGAGCACGAGACCGTGTGGGATCAGTGCACGGTGGCCGCGCTGGGCGTGCCGTTCGAGCGTGCGCGCTATCGCGAGCTGACCACCCTCTCGGGCGGCGAGCAGAAGCGGCTGGCCCTCGAGGCGCTGCTGCGGGGGCCGGATCAGGTGCTGCTGCTCGACGAGCCGGACAACTATCTCGACGTGCCCGCGAAGCGGTGGCTCGAGGAGCAGCTGCGGCAGACCTCGAAGACCGTGCTCCTGGTCTCGCACGACCGAGAACTGCTGGCCAGGGCGGCTGATCGGCTCATCACCCTCGAACCGGGCGGAGCCGGCGCCACGGCGTGGGTGCACGGTGGCGGATTCGGCACCTATCACCAGGCACGCAGCGACCGGATGGACCGGCTCGATGAACTGCGCCGACGCTGGGACGAGCAGCACGAGAAGCTGCTGCTCCTGGTCGCCAATCTCAAGGTCAAGGCCTCGGCGAACGACGGCTTCGCGTCGCGCTACCAGGCGGCCCAGACCAGGCTGCGCAAGTTCGAGGACGCGGGACCGCCCGAGGAGCGCCCGCCCGCGCAGGACTTCGACATGCGGCTGCGCGGAGCGCGCACGGGAAAGCGCGCGGTGGTGGCGCATCAGCTGGAGCTGAGCGGTCTCATGAAACCGTTCGACGCCGAGGTCTGGTACGGCGATCGCGTGGCGGTGCTCGGCTCGAACGGCTCGGGCAAGTCGCATTTCCTGCGGCTGCTCGCCCGCGGGGGCACCGACCCGGATCCGTCTCTCGGTCATGTCACGTCGACGGGGGAGCAGCTGAGCGAGGTCGCGCACGCCGGCCGTGCCGTGCTCGGCGCGCGGGTGGTGCCAGGGCTGTTCGCCCAGACGCACGCGCATCCGGAGTTCGTCGGTCGCACGCTGCTGGAGATCCTGCATCGCGGTGACGACCGGCGCACCGGGATGCCGCGTGACGCCGCCAGCTCGGCCCTCGACCGGTACGGACTCGTGCGCCAGGCGCAGCAGACCTTCGAGTCGTTGTCGGGTGGTCAGCAGGCCCGATTCCAGGTGCTGCTGCTCGAGCTCTCCGGCGCGACGCTGCTCCTGCTCGACGAGCCGACGGACAACCTCGACATCGAGTCCGCCGAGGCACTCGAACAGGCGCTGGAGCGCTTCGACGGCACGGTGCTCGCGGTCACGCACGACCGCTGGTTCGCGCGCTCGTTCGATCGGTTCCTGGTGTTCGGCTCGGACGGGGCCGTCTACGAGTCCGACGAACCGGTGTGGGACGAGCGCAGGGTGGCGCGGGCGCGCTGAACGCCTGCACGTGCCGTGTGAGGGGTCACGACGCGCCGCGCGCCGCCGCGATGGCCCGGCGTGCCGTGACCCCTCACATCAGGGGTCGAGGCGGAACGGCTCGGCGGCACGGGCCGAGGGGTCGAGCGCGAGGTCGGCCAGCTCGGCCCCGATGCCGGTGGCGAACTTGAAGCCGTGCCCCGAGAACCCGGCGCCGACCACGACGCGGCCGCGGCGGTCGAGCACGAACGTGCCGTCGGCGGTCGAGGTGTACGTGCAGCTGATCGGTGCCGCGCTCTCGGACTCCAGACCCGGCATCCACTCCCGCACGTAGGCGGCGAGAGCCTCCTGATGGGTCGGGAGATGCGGGCGCGCGTCGGGGTCGACCTCGTCGCCCACCAGGTGGAAGCCGACCTTCACCCCCTTGCCGGGGGTGGGCATCCCGTACACCGTCGCGGGGAAGAGCGCGGGGTCGGTGTAGTGGTTGAACGAAGGCCAGGTGGCGTCCGTGCGGGGCTGGAAATGCGCCGGTGTCTCCTCCGTGACGGTGAGAGCCGGGAGTCCGAACCGTGACAGGAGACGGCTCGTCCAGGCGCCGGCGGTGACGACCACCGTGTCGGCACGGAGCCGCGTGCCGTCCGCGAGCTCCACCACCGCACCGTCCGGCGTCTCGCCGATGTGGGCGACCGGAGTGCTCCACCGCACCTGCCCGCCGGCGGCGAGGATCCGTCGCTCCAGCTCGCGGAGGGCATCGGCCGCCCGCACCACGCCCGCATCGGACGACCACAGGATGTCGCCCTCGAAGCGCATCCCGGGCCAGCGCCTGCTCGCGTCGGCGGCGGAGATCAGCTCGGCGGGGATGCCCCGCGCGTCGAGGCCCTGACGCACCGCGGCGACATCGACGTCTCCGTGCGTGACGAGACCGTGCAGCCGCAGCAGCGGTGCGCCGTCGACCTCGCCGAGCGCGTCCCACCCGGCCCGTGCGCGCACCAGCAGATCGAGGTAGTGGTCCTGGTCGTAGGCGTTGTTGAAGTTGCGGGTCGCCCCGTGCGATGCCCCCTCGTGGTGGCCGCGGGCGAAGCGCTCCAGCACCACGGGGCGCAGCCCGCGCCGCGTCAGCTCCCAGGCCGTCGCGAGCCCCATCACGCCGCCGCCGACCACGGCGACATCCACAGCATCCGTCCTCATGCACGCCTCCCGGTATCGGATCCAGTCTCCCAGCCATCGCACCGCTCGGCTCCCGGGTAGGCTGGACGGGTGACCATGGAGATCGAGCTCGGCCGAGGAAAGCGCGCACGACGTGCGTACACGTTCGACGACATCGCGGTGGTGCCGTCGCGGCGCACGCGCAACCCGGAGGACGTGTCGACCGCATGGACGATCGACGCCTTCGGCTTCGGCATCCCGGTGCTGGGCGCGCCGATGGACTCCGTCGTGAGCCCGCAGACGGCGATCATGCTCGGGCAGCTGGGCGGACTCGGGGTCCTCGACCTCGAAGGCCTGTGGACCCGCTACGAGGACCCGGAGCCGCTGCTCGCGGAGATCGCCGGGCTCGACGACGGTCAGGCGACCGTGCGCATGCAGGAGCTGTACTCCGAGCCGATCAAGCCGGAGCTGATCACACGCCGCCTCGCCGAGATCCGTGAGGCCGGTGTCACGGTCGCCGGGTCTCTGACGCCGCAGCGCACCCAGGAGTTCTACGACACCGTCGCCGCCGCCGGGGTCGATCTGTTCGTCATCCGCGGTACCACGGTGTCGGCCGAGCACGTGTCCAGCGTCGCCGAGCCCCTGAACCTGAAGAAGTTCATCTACGACCTCGACGTGCCCGTGATCGTGGGAGGAGCGGCGACCTACACCGCCGCTCTGCACCTGATGCGCACGGGAGCGGCCGGAGTCCTCGTCGGCTTCGGCGGAGGAGCGGCGTCGACGACGCGCGCGACCCTCGGCATCCACGCACCGATGGCCACCGCGGTCTCGGATGTCGCCGCCGCGCGCCGTGACTACCTCGACGAGTCCGGCGGACGCTACGTGCACGTGATCGCCGACGGCGGCGTCGGCACGTCCGGCGACATCGTCAAGGCGCTCGCGATGGGAGCGGACGCCGTCATGCTCGGTGTCGCGCTCGCCCGCGCGACGGATGCGCCGGGTCGCGGCTTCCACTGGGGCCCCGAGGCGCACCACCCCAAGCTGCCCCGGGGACACCGTGTGCACGTCGGCGGCATCGGCACGCTCGAAGAGATCCTCTACGGCCCTGCTCCCGTCGCGGACGGCACCGCGAACCTGATCGGCGCGCTGCGCAAGTCCATGGCGACCACCGGCTACTCCGACCTCAAGGAGTTCCAGCGGGTCGAGGTCGTGCTGGCCCCGTACGAGGCCTGAAGGCCGCGCTCGACACCGTGACATCCCCTTCGCTGTTCCCGCCCACCCTGCGTGAGGTGATGCTGCGCAGACGCTGGATCGGGATGCTGCTGCTGTGCCTCGTGGTGGCCGGTGTGTTCGCGTGGCTCGGACAGTGGCAGCTCGAACGGGCGATCGAGACGGATCCTCCGCCCGCCGGGGTGACGGAGCAGGTGCAACCGCTCACCGATGTGCTCGAGCCGGGAGAGTACCTGCCCGAGCCGCTGGTGGGTCAGCGTGTCGAAACCGCCGGGACGTGGATCGCGGACGACTTCCTCGTGGTCTCGCACCGGTTCAACGACGGCATCGAGGGGTACTGGGTCACCGGCCAGCTGCGCGTCGCCGAGCGCACGTCGATCGCCGTGGCCGTCGGATGGGCTCCCGATCGCGCGTCGGCGGACGCAGCGGCCGCGGCGCTGAACGATGAGGCCGACGGCGCAGAGGTGAGCATCAGCGGTCGCATCATCTCGGATGAGGGGCCTGGAGTTCCTCCGCACGCGGAGCCGGAACGGATGGATCGGATGTCGACGGCGGCGCTCCTCAGCCGCTGGCACGACATCGAGGAACTCGACGTCTACCGCCCGTATCTGGCCTCGTCGACCGCGCTCGCGGGTCTCGACGACATCGATTCCCCTGCCCCCGAGGAGCTGTCGCCGGTCAACTGGCTGAACATCTTCTACGCGGTCGAATGGGCGATCTTCGCCGGTTTCGCGTTCTATCTCTGGTATCGCCTGGCCAAGGACGCGTGGGAGCGCGAGGTCGAGGAGTTCGAGGACGCGCAGGCCGCATCCGTCTGACGGTTTTCGCCGCTGATCTGCGCTGATGAGCGGGTCGTCTCCGCACGTTGCTGCGCGGCCGAGGCCGGTGAGCACTCGGTGACCAATCGGCAAACACCATTGAGGATGTCGCAGCAGATCCATAGGCTCGGAGCAATGCGTGCTCCCCGGCCGGTCCTGGGGGTACCGCGCGACACGCCCCACGAGGGCACGTCGTCACCGAAATCCACGATGTCGAGGAGACCGCCCGCATGATGCACGCCCCCGACGACGACGCCCGCGAGGGCCTCGGTTCGTCCGCACACCGGAAGCGGGGGCGCATCGGCGCACTCGCGTTGACCACCGCAGCCGCGCTCGCCTTCGGCACGCTCGGCGCCATGCCCGCGCTCGCCGCGGAGGAGCCCGTGGACGGTTCCAGCGCCACCACGACGGAGACGCCCGCCCCGGAGACGCCCGCCCCCGAGGAGGAGGCTCCCGCGGCTCCCGTCGAGGAGGCACCTGCAGAGGACGCGCCAGCGGAAGAGGTACCCGCGGCGCCGGCGGAGGACGTGGCGGTCGCCGCGACGCCCGCCACGCACACGATCGCCGAGGTGCAGGGCACCGGAGCCACCTCGCCGGTCAACGGCCAGACCGTCACGGTCGAGGGGGTCGTCACCGCGGACTACCGCACGGGTGGTTACAAGGGCATCGTGATCCAGACGCAGGGTTCGGGTGGCGCGACCGATGCGACGCCCGGTGCATCCGACGGCATCTTCGTGTTCCTGAACGCGCTCGCTCCGACGCTCGAGATCGGTGACCTGATCTCCGTCACCGGCAAGGTCAGCGAGTACTTCGGCCAGACGCAGGTCGGCCCCACCGCACTGGCGGGCATCGAGGTGCTCACCGTGGGGGCCGGCGTACCGGAGCCCACTCCGCTCCCCGACACCGTGGTCGGCGCCGACCGAGAGCAGTACGAGAACATGCTCGTCGCTCCTGCAGGCACCTACCGACTCGCGTCCAGCCACCAGCTCTACAACTTCGGCACGCTCTGGCTGAACGCCGGCGAGGACCTCAACGTCAAGAGCACCGAGACCACGCGCCCCGGAGACGACGCGGCGGCGATCGCTGCGGCCAACCGTGCGAACCGCATCTTCCTGGATGACGGGTGGTCGCTGCAGGTCAACAACAACGCCCACACCGGCGACCAGCCCTACTTCACGAAGGACGCGGTGGTCCGCAACGGCGACGTCGTCGACTTCAGCGACAGCGGCTACATCCTGCAGTGGGGCTTCGACGACTGGCGTCTGCAGCCGATCGTGCCGATCGACGACTCGTCGTCGGCAGATCTGAAGGCCGGGTTCGAGGCGACCAACCCGCGCACCGATTCCGCACCGGAGGTCGGCGGCGACGCGCAGGTCGCGTCGTTCAACGTCTACAACTACTTCACGACCCTGAAGTCCGAGAACCCGGATGCGCGGGGGGCGGCGAATGCCGCGCAGTTCGCGATCCAGAAGTCGAAGATCGTCGCGGCGATCAACGGACTCGACGCCGAGATCGTCTCGCTCATGGAGATCGAGAACTCGGTCAAGCTCGGGAAGCCGATCGACACCGCGCTGGCGGATCTCGTCGACGGCCTGAACGACGCGGCGGGCAGCGAGGTCTGGGCGTACGTGCCCACGCCGGAGGCGCTGAACGATGCGGCGACCACCGACTACATCACGAACGCGATCATCTACAAGAAGGACGCGGTCTCGCCGGTCGGCGACAGCGCGACGGTCACCGACGAGACGGTCTGGGGCAACGCCCGCGAGCCGATCGCCCAGGCCTTCGACATCGACGGACGCATCGTGAACGTGGTCGCGAACCACCTGAAGTCGAAGTCGCCGCCCACGGGTGCGGGGGCGGAGCCGGCCGACGGACAGGGCTTCTTCAACGCTGACCGCGTGGCTCAGGCCAATGCGATCCTCGCGTTCACCGAGGAGCTGGAAGAGAGCTCGGGGTCCAGCGACACCCTGCTCATCGGCGACTTCAACGCCTATGGCAAGGAAGACCCGATCGACGTCTTCACCTCGAACGGGTGGAGCGACCTCGTCGCCGACAAGGCCGACGGGCAGTACACCTACTCGTTCGACGGTGAGCTCGGCTCACTCGACCACGTGATCGCCTCGCCCTCGCTGGCGTCGTCGATCACCGGAGCGGGCGTCTGGACGATCAACTCCCCCGAGTGGAGCGACCGCGGGTACGCGTTCGGCGCCACCGAGGCGGGTACGCCGTTCCGGTCCAGCGACCACGACCCGATCATCGTCGGCGTCTCCTCGGAGATCCCGCCGGTGAGCATCGACGTCGTCACGATCAACGACTTCCACGGTCGGATCGAGGCGGATGGCGCGGCCGCCGGAGCAGCCGTCGTGGCCGGGGCCGTGAAGCAGTTCCGGGAGCAGAACCCGAACACGATCTTCGCCGGAGCCGGCGACCTGATCGGCGCTTCGACGTTCACCTCGTTCATCAACGACGACAACCCCACGATCGACGCGTTGAACGCGGCCGGGCTCGATGTGAGCGCGGCGGGCAACCACGAGTTCGACCAGGGCTGGGAGGATCTGCGCGATCGCGTGCAGGACCGCGCGGACTGGGAGTACATCTCCTCGAACGTGTTCCTGACCGAGACCGGCGAGCCCGCGCTCGCACCGGCCTGGGTCAAGGAGCTCGACGGCGTGAAGGTCGGCTTCATCGGAGCGGTGACGGAAGACCTCGACTCGCTGGTGTCCCCGGAGGGCATCGCCGACCTCGAGGTGCGCAGCATCGTCGACTCCGTGAACACGGTGGCCGATGATCTGCGTGACGGCGACGAGTCCAACGGCGAGGCGGATGTCATCATCCTGCTGGTGCATGAGGGCGCGGCGAGTGTCGAGCTCTCCAGCATCACCGAGGACTCGCCGCTCGGCGAGATCGTCTACGGCGTCGACCAGGATGTCGACGCGATCGTCTCGGCGCACACCCACCTCGCCTACAACCACGTCATCGACGGCCGACCGGTCGTCTCGGCCGGTCAGTACGGCGAGAACCTGGGGCTGATGAACCTGCAGGTCGACCCGAAGACGAAGGAGCTGCTCTCGATCACCAACGAGATCAAGCCCCTCACGGCCGCCGGCAAGCCGCTGTATCCCGCAGTGCCGGAGGTCGCGGAGATCGTCGCGAAGGCGAAGGCCGAGGCCGACGTGCTCGGTGCGATCAAGGTCGGCGACATCTCGGCCGACTTCAACCGCGCGCGTCAGAGCGATGGCAAGACGGAGAACCGCGGAGGCGAGTCCACGATCGGCAACTTCGTGGCCGACGTGCAGCAGTGGTCCACCGGGGCGGACATCGCCCTGATGAACCCGGGCGGCATCCGCGCGAACCTCACCTACGCCTCGGCCGGAGCATCCGACCCCGACGGCAACGTGACCTACCGCGAGGCGGCGACGGTCCAGCCGTTCGCCAACACGCTGGTCACGCTGACGCTCACGGGCGCGCAGCTGAAGGGTGTGCTGGAGGAGCAGTGGCAGCCGGCGGGTTCGGCTCGTCCGTTCCTCAAGCTCGGCGTCTCGGAGGGCCTGGTGTACACCTACGACCCCGCGGCGGCGCAGGGTTCGCGCATCACGTCGATCACGCTCGACGGCACCGCGATCGATCCGGCGGCGAACTACACGGTCGCAGCCAACTCGTTCCTCGCCGCCGGTGGAGACAACTTCTTCACCTTCAAGGAGGGAACGGGCAAGCGCGACACGGGGAAGATCGATCTGCAGTCGATGGTCGACTGGTTCGACGCGAACAAGACCGCCGCTCCGGACTACACCCAGCGCGCGGTCGGTGTGACGGTCAGCCCGGCGGATGCCGACGGCTACAGCGCCGGTGACCAGGTGACGGTCGCCCTCTCCTCGCTGGCGTTCAGCGCGGGTGAGCCGGCACCGGGGGCGGTGACGCTCTCGCTGGGCGACACACAGCTCGCGACCGGCGCGGTCGACCCCGCCGTCGTCGACACGACGGATGAAGGCGGGCGTGCGAGCCTGACGTTCACTGTCCCTTCGGGCGTCTTCGGGGAGCAGCAGCTCACCGTCGCGGTCGCGGGTACGGGGACCACCGTGCAGGTGCCGTTCACGATCGCCGGCGAAGAGGCGTTCGCGGGCACGATCGCGCTCGGATCCTCGAAGGTGACGGCGGGCAAGAAGCTGCAGATCACCGGCGAAGGTTACGTGGCGGGCGAGACCGTGACGATCGAGCTCCAGCCCAAGAAGGGCAAGCCGGTCGAGGTCGGCACCGCCCAGGTGGGTGCGGACGGGAAGTTCTCGACCTCGGTCACCGTGCCGAAGAGCGCACCATCCGGCAAGTACACCGTCTCGGTGGCGCAGGCCGACGGAGATGCGGCGACCGCCACGGTCACCGTGAACCGTCCCGGCGGCATCATCGGCGCGATCCTCGACTGGCTCTGGGATCTGCTCACCCGATGGTTCTGATGCCCTCGTAGGACAGCACGGCAGAGGCCGCCGGGAGTGATCCCGGCGGCCTTCGTCGTCTGCGAGGGGGCGGAGATCGGCGAGACCTCGGACCGGAACCGCGCGATCGGTCCTGGATGCCGCAGAACTCCGAGGTCCCGCCGACTCGCTACGGCGTGAGCACCTGCACGTCGGCCTGCGCGAGCGCCGCAGCAATGCGCGGGGGCGGGGGAGCATCGGTGATGAGGTAGTCGGCCCGGTCCAGATGTGCGATCTGGGCGAAGAAGCGTCGTCCGAGCTTCGAGGAGTCGGCGAGGATCGCGGTGCGCTCCGCCCGTTGCATCATCTCCGACATCATCGCGGCGTCTCCGAGATTTGACGCCGAGTATCCGGCCTCGTCGACCGCGCCGACCGCGATCAGGGCGAGATCGCACCGGATGTCAACCTCGGGACCGCCGGGCGTCATGGTGAACGTCACCGGCCCCGTGGTGGCCTGGGTGATGGAGCGCACGGCGCCGCCGAACACATACAGGTCGCGGAACGCCGAGGGGGCGATCTCCGCAGGGATGCGGAGGTTGTTGGTCGCGATCGTCAGGTCCTGGTGATTGCGCAACGCGCGCGTGACGGCGAGCGTCGTCGTTCCGGCGTTCATCATGATGACGGAGCCGTCCTCCACGAGGCCGGCGGCGATGCGGGCGATCCGTTCCTTCTCCTCGGTCTGCACGCGCATGCGCACGTCGAGGCCGCGGTCCTTGAGCGGACCGCTCGCCGCGCTGACCGCTCCGCCATGCGTGCGCACGAGCACGCCTTCGCGATCGAGCTGGTCGAGGTCCCTGCGGATCGTGTCGATCGAGACCCCGAAGTGCTCGGCGAGATCGCTGACCGTCACCTGCCCCGTCTGTTCGACGTAGGTGGCGAGATCCGCTTTCCTGCCCGCCGGGAGGCGACGTCGTTGTGCCGGTCCTGATGCGTCCATGCAGTCATATTTAGCACACTCGCGGAACGAACACGGCATACATGCGCAGAAAGCCGCAGATTGGTCACAGTTGCACAACGAGACGCCGTGATCCGCGTGATTTCGGGGATCAATGCGGAGAAACCTTCTCAGAAGAGGCTTGACGATTCTGCAGATGTCGGCATAACATGGCTCAAAACCGCATGAACAAGCATTGAAGCGCGTGATGCGGCACGATCTCGAAGAGGAGAAGTGATGATCACAGTGGGGCGAGGGCGACGCATTCTGAAGCTCGCCGGCGCAGCGACAGCAGCCGTGACGGTCCTGGCAGTGGCGGGGTGCTCGGCAGGCGGCAGCGGAACCGATGGATCCGATGGCGGAGACGTCACCATCGAGTTCGCACAGTGGTGGGAGCCCGAGCTGCCTGACGGCGAGTTCCGTGCACTCATCGACGAGTTCGAAGATGCCAACCCCGGCATCACGGTCAAGCTGGTCAGCGGTCCGTACGCATCGACCAAGGAGCAGCTCTTCGCCGGCGCGGCATCCGGCACCATGCCCGATGTCGTCGGTCTCGACGGCGCCTGGGTGAACGACTTCGCGTCGCAGGGCACGATCGCCGACCTGAGTGCGCTCATGAAGGAGTACGACTACGACGACAGCGAGCTGGCCAGCCAGATCCAGGTCGACGGCAGCACGTACATGATCCCGGTCGTGAACTTCGTCTACCCGATGTTCACGAACGACGACCTGCTCGCTCAGGCGGGCGTCGACGCACCTCCGGCCACCCGCAGCGAGTTCGCGGATGCCGCGGCGAAGGTCACCGCCCTCGGCGGCGACGTCTCCGGCTGGGTGCTCCCACTGTCGCTCGAGGCGCCCAACGGCGTGCAGAACGACGTCATGTCGTGGGTCTGGGCTTCCGGCGGCTCGATGCTCAAGGACGGGCAGCCCGACCTCACCAACGACGACGTCACCTCCGCGGTCGAGTACATCGGCGATCTGTGGGACGACGGCGTCATCGCCTCCGGCTCCTTCACGATGAAGGAGCAGGACAAGGTCGAGGAGTTCACCAACGGCCGTGCCGGCATGATGATCGACTCGCTCGCGCACATCAACCTGATCCGCGAGACGAACCCCGACCTGAAGTTCTCGATCTCGGCGATCCCCGCCGAGGACGGCTACGACGGCGAACGCGGCATCCCCTACGCATCGTGGGGCATCGGCGTCGCCGAGAACTCCGAGCACAAGGAAGCCGCCTTCAAGCTGGTGTCGTTCCTGATGAGCGAGAAGACGAACTCCGAGCTCTCGACGATGGCGAAGGCCTTCCCGGGGAACTCGAAGTCGGTGCCGGACTTCGTGAACGACGACGAGCTGTTCAAGACGGCGTTCGACATCTACCAGGCGGGATACCCGGCGAACGAGTTCACCGGTCTCCCCGTCGCAGAGGAGCTCATGCGTCAGCTCGGAGAGCAGCTGCAGTCCGCATTCGACGGCCAGCAGACGATCCCCGACGCCCTCAAGAAGGCGCAAGCGTCCTGGGAAGCGGAGTTCTGAGCCAACTCTCCTCCTCCCGCATGAACCGGGTGCCGCATCGCCAGCGCGGTGCGGCACCCACCAACCAAGGAGCCCGAGTTCCCATGACCATGAGAACGTCCGACGACACCGAGGTGATCGTCACCGGAGTGGCACCGTCGCGCCGACGCCGGCAGCTGCGCAAGACCGCGGAGTCCTACGCCTTCCTCTCGCCCACGATGATCCTGCTCTTCGTGCTGATGATCGTCCCGATCGTCATGGTGATCGGATACTCGTTCCAGGACAACGTCATCCTGAACAAGTCGCCCGAGTTCGTCGGCATCGCGAACTACGTCGAGATCCTCTCCGACCCGCGCTTCTGGAAGGCGACCGGCAACACGATCCTCTTCACGGTGGCGAGCGTCGTCGCGCACCTGATCCTCGGCCTCGGCTTCGCAATGATGCTCAACAGCCCGCTTCTCGGACGCTTCTCGCGGTCGATCTTCCGGGCGCTCTACATTCTTCCGTGGCTGTTCACGGTCGCGGTCATCGCCGTGCTGTGGCGCATGCTCCTCGCCCCGAACGGCGTCGTCAACTTCCTGCTCAACACCGACATCGAATGGCTGGCCTCCCCGCAGCTCGCACTCGGGACCATCATCTTCATCAACATCTGGGCGGGTTATCCGTTCTTCATGGTGAGCCTGCTCGCCGGTCTGCAGGGCGTGCCCACCGAGCTGCACGAGGCGGCGACGGTCGACGGCGCCAGCAGCGTGCAGCGGTTCTGGAACGTCACGATCCCGCAGCTGCGCCCCATCATCGTGAGCCTGGTGCTGCTCGACCTGATCTGGACCTCGCAGCAGTTCGCCCTCATCTGGATGACGACGGGCGGCGGTCCGATCGACGTCACCGAGGTGCTCAGCACCTTCACCTACAAGCTGGCCTTCGCCAAGTACGACTTCTCGCTCGCCGCGACCTCCGCCGTCCTGGTGCTGCTGATGTCGATGGTGCTCGCCGTGTTCTACGTCCGTCACCAGAAAGCGAGGGACTGACCATGGCTCTCACCGTCAAGAATCAGCAGCGGGTGTCCAAGGGCGCGCTCACGATCGGCCTCATCATCGGCGCCGTCTTCGCCGCGGGTCCCGTGCTGTGGATGCTCTCGAGCTCCTTCAAGTCGAACACGCAGATCTTCGAGCTCCCGCCGAGACTGGTGACCGACACCTTCTCGTTCGACGCGTACGTCGCGATCTTCACGAACCCCGAGACGATGCGGTTCTTCCTGAACAGCTACATCGTCGCCGGCTCTGTCACCATCCTCACGCTGATCGTGGCGATCCAGGCGGCCTACGCCTTCAGCCGGTTCGAGTTCCGGGGCAAGCGCATCCTGAACGTGGTGATCGTCAGCGTGCAGGCCGTGCCGCCGATCACGCTGCTGATCCCGTACTTCGGGCTCATGGTCGCGCTCGGTCTGTACAACTCCTACGCCGGGCTGATCCTCACCTACATGGTGTTCACGTTGCCCTACGCGATCATCATGATGACCGGCTACTTCAACACCCTTCCGAAGGAGCTCGACGAGGCCGTCCGGGTCGACGGTGCGGGATCCATGACCGCGCTCTGGCGGATCCTGGTGCCGATCTCGGTGCCCGGCATCGTCTCGGTCGGCATCTACACGTTCATGATCGCGTGGAACGAGTACCTCTTCGCGCTGACGCTGACGCGCACGATCGACATGCGCACGGTGCCGATCGGCATCCAGCTCCTCATGGGGCAGCACTCCTACGAGTGGAACCAGATCATGGCCATGAGCGTGCTCGGCTCGATCCCCGTGCTCATCCTCTTCCTCTTCTTCCAGCGGTACTTCATCAGCGGCCTCACCGCCGGGTCCGTGAAGAGCTGACAACGTCCCGTCCCGGGCTCCGACCACCACGAAACAGGAGAAATCAAGTGCTCTACACCGGCAAATCCATCCTCGACGTCGCGAACGAGAACAACTTCGCCATCCCGGCGTTCAACATCAGCGACTGGGCGATGTTCAACGGCATCATCGACATCAGCGAGGAGCTGTCCGCACCGGTCATCGTCGCGATCCACCCGGACGAGGTCTCGCACATCACGACCGACCTGATCGCCGCCATGCACTCCCGCGCGCACCGCGCCAGCGTGCCCGTCGCGATCCACTGGGATCACGGCGGCACCTACGAGCAGATGATCACGGCGATCAAGGCCGGGTTCACCTCGGTGATGATCGATGCCTCGCTGCTCCCCTTCGACGAGAACGTCGCCCTCACGCGCAAGGTCGTCGAGGCCGCGCACGCCGTGGGCATCCAGGTCGAGGGCGAGCTCGGAACCATCGGTGCGAACGACAGCTACGGGGAGTCCGGCGCCGCCGAGATCATCTACACGAACCCGGATGACGCCGTGCGCTTCGTGCAGGAGACCGGCGTCGACAGCCTCGCCATCGCGATCGGCACCTCGCACGGCCTGTACCCCGCGGAGAAGAACCCGGAGCTTCGCCACGACCTGCTCGAGCAGATCAAGGCCGCGGTCGGCATCCCGCTCGTCCTGCACGGCGGATCCTCGAACCCCGACGCCGAACTGCGCCGTGCGGTCGAGCTCGGCGTGAACAAGATCAACATCTCGAGCGACATCAAGGTGTCGTACCACAACCGCATGCGCGAGATCCTCGGCACCGACGAGCGTCTGCGTGAGCCGAACGCGATCCAGCCCGAGCCGATCGCCGCCATGAAGGTCACGGCGGCTGAGAAGATCAGACTGTTCGGTGCGGACGGCAAGGCCGACCTGTACTGAGCGGCACACGCGTTTCGAGGGTGAGGGCGATCGACGGATGAGCGAAGTCGTGGACAGGCAGCTCGTGCTCGGGCTCGGCGGAACAGTCGACTACGAGCTGCGGTGGGATTCCGCGGTGTTCGATCGGCTGGCCTTCGCGCATCGCGTGCGGCGGCACGAGCTGACAGCCTCGGCGCCGATCGTCGATGAGCGGTCGCTCCTGGTGGCCGTCCTCGCCCTCGTCGCGGCGGGAACGGGGGCGGAGAGGTTCGTCGCATCGTCGGAGGTGGTCGAGGCGTTCTCCTCCCACTTCGAGTACGCGGTGACGCTGGGCGGGACCGGCGTGCGGGCCGGTCTCGTACTCGACAGCCTCGGCATCCCCAGCGTGCAGCATCTGGTGAGCATCGACGACAACGTGCGCCGGCTGCTGCCGCCGGGGGTGTCCTTCGTCTCATCCGCCACGGAGGACACCCTCGATCCGCACCTGATCGTGCAGTACCCCGTCGGTGCCCACGTGCGCTTGATGGACGCCGACATCCTCTCGCCGAGCGCGAACCGGCTGATCTTCGCCAATGATCCTCCGAACCGGGAGATGCGTCTGGCGCCCGCGTTGGGTGAAGCACTCGCGACGGCCTCGGTCTTCCTCGTGTCGGGGTTCAACACCATGCAGGATCAGGATCTTCTGGCCCGGCGACTGGACGAGCTGCAGCAGGCCATGCGTGCGCTGCCGGCCGATGCCCTCGTCTATTACGAGGACGCCGGCTTCTACACGCGCGCCTTCTCCGAGACCGTGCGGGCGCAGCTGCTCCCGTCGATCGACGTGTACGGCATGAACGAGGACGAGCTGCAGGAGTACGTCGGGCGCACGGTCGACCTGCTCGATCCCGCCGATGTGGTCCGAGCGCTCCATGAGATCCACGCGATCATCCCGGTTCCCGCCCTCGTCGTGCACACCCGGTACTGGGCGCTCGCCGTGGGGCGGGATGCTGCCGGGCACCGCGCGGCGCTGGAGAGCGCGGTGCGTGTGGCCGCCACGCGCTACCGCCTCGGAGACGGATTCACGGCCGCGGATGCCGCGGAGACGGACGCCATGGATCGCCACCGCGGAGGGGCGGCCCTCGTCGCGGCGGTCGAGGGTGCGGTGGCGGATGTCGCCGGGGTGCCCGCCTTCTCGCTGGATGTCGAGACGCCCACTACGATCGGCCTCGGAGACACCTTCGTCGGTGGATTCCTCGCCGCGCACGCTCAGGATGGAGAACAGCCGTGAACCCGATCGTCCTTTCCTCGAACCGCCCTGCGGAGCGCTTCTACCGCGGGGGAGCGGCGCTGTCCGCCTTCCGCGGTGAGTCCGGCAGTGCGGAACGCGAGCCGGAGGACTGGGTCGCGTCGACCACGACGATCCGGGGAGAGGAGTCGCTCGGGCTGAGCACCCTCCCCGACGGGCGCGTGCTCCGCGATGCGATCGACGCGGACCCGACCGGATGGCTCGGCGAGGCCCACACCCAGCGCTGGGGGGCGGACGCACGTCTGCTCGTGAAGCTGCTCGATGCCGGTCAGCGGCTGCCGGTGCATGCGCACCCGCACGACGACTTCGCCGCCTCGCACCTCGGGCGCGCGCACGGCAAGGCAGAGGCCTGGTACATCCTCGAGGGCGGACCGGTGCACATCGGTCTGCGCGAGGAGGTCTCCCACGAGACCCTGGCCGATCTCGTCTCCCGTCAGGACGTCGATGCGCTCCTCGGACTCCTGCACGAGGTTCAGGTGCAGCCGGGCGATGTGGTGTGGGTGCCGGCGGGCGAGCTGCATGCCATCGGCGCCGGTGTCCTGCTGCTCGAGCTGCAGCAGCCGGAGGACCTGTCGATCCTGCTCGAATGGGACGGTTTCGCGATCGACGGCCCCGGCGAAGGACATCTCGGGTTGGGCTTCGACCTCGCGCTGACCGCCGTGACCACGACGGCGCGCAGTGCCGTCGACATGGGGACGCTCGTGCATGCTGCACCGCCCGCGGGCTCGGTGCTCCCGCGGCCGGCCGACGAGTACTTCCGCCTGGAGCGGCTGCCGCTCCACGGCGCCGCGGTGATCGACCCCGGCTTCTCGATCATCGTCGTGGTCAGAGGTGTCGCCGCCGTGCAGGGAACTGCGCTCGCCGCAGGGGCGACCGTGCTCGTGCCCGCGTCGGCGGGGCGCATCGAGGTCAGCGGCGATGCCGAGCTGCTGATCGCCCGCCCGCCGGCTCCCTGAGCGTCCGCCGATGCCCTGAGCGCCTGACGGGCGGCGGATCGAGGCTCGATCAGCGGCGGCTAGACTGGACCCATGCCCGAACCGAAAGTCGCCAGCTTTCCGGCGATCCGCGGTGCGCTGAAGTTCTACCAGATCGCGTCGATCATCACCGGAGTCATGCTGCTCCTGCTGGTCGCCGAGATGGTGCTGAAGTACACGCCGATCCACCTCGAGCTCTTCGCCGGAGGATCCGGCGGACCGCTCTGGTTCGCCCCGGTCGTCGAAGGCCCCGAGGGACTCGAGTCGACGGGCGACGGGCTCAACCTGTCGCTGTTCATCCTCGTGGCCCATGGCTGGTTCTACGTCGTGTATCTCTTCGCGTGCTTCCGGATGTGGAGCCTGATGCGCTGGCCGTTCCTGCGTTTCATCCTGCTCGCGCTCGGCGGCGTCATCCCGCTGCTGTCCTTCATCATGGAGGCGATCGTCGCCCGCGACGTCAAGTCCTACCTCGCCACCAGGGAGGCCGCGGACGCTTCGTCCCGCGCTGCGACCGACCCGAGAACCGCCCCGGAAGGTGTCCGTTGACCGAGCAGTCCGAGACCCAGCAGCGCCCTGCGCTCGTCGTCGACTTCGGCGCGCAGTACGCGCAGCTGATCGCCCGTCGTGTCCGCGAGGCGGGCGTCTACAGCGAGATCGTCCCGCACACCGCCACGGCGGAGGAGATCGCGGCGAAGAACCCGGTCGCCATCATCCTCTCCGGCGGCCCTTCGTCGGTGTACGAGGAAGGTGCTCCGCGCCTCGACCCCGCGGTCTTCGACCTCGGCGTCCCCACGCTCGGCATCTGCTACGGGTTCCAGTACATGGCCCAGACCCTCGGCGGCGAGGTCGCGAACACCGGGCTGCGCGAGTACGGTGCCACGGATGCCGTGATCACGGGTGACGGCGGAACCCTGCTGGGCGGACAGCCCGTGGAGCAGAACGTCTGGATGAGCCACGGCGACCAGGTCGCCAAGGCCCCTGAAGGCTTCGCGGTGCTCGCCACGACCGATGCCACGAAGGTCGCGGCCTTCGCGAACGAGGAGCGCGGCTTCTACGGCGTGCAGTGGCACCCCGAGGTCAAGCACTCCGACCACGGCCAGCGCGTGCTCGAGAACTTCCTGCACAAGGGTGCCGGCCTCGCCTCCGACTGGAACAGCGGCAACGTGATCGCCGAGCAGATCGAGCGCATCCGTGAGCAGGTCGGCGACGCGCGCGTCATCTCCGCCCTCTCCGGCGGTGTCGACTCTGCCGTCTCGACTGCCCTCGTGCACAAGGCGATCGGTGACCAGCTCACGGCGGTCTTCGTCGACCACGGCCTCCTCCGCAAGGGTGAGCGCGAGCAGGTCGAGAAGGACTATGTCGAATCCACCGGTGTGCGTCTCATCACGGTCGACGCCGCCGACACCTTCCTCGGTCACCTCCAGGGCGTGACCGACCCGGAGGAGAAGCGCAAGATCATCGGCCGCGAGTTCATCCGCGCGTTCGAGAAGGTGCAGCTCGATCTCGTCGCCGAGGCCAAGGCCTCTGGAGGCGCTCCGGTCAAGTTCCTCGTGCAGGGCACGCTGTATCCGGACGTCGTCGAATCCGGCGGCGGTGCGGGCACCGCGAACATCAAGTCGCACCACAACGTGGGCGGGCTGCCCGACGACCTCGACTTCGAGCTGATCGAGCCGCTGCGCGCGCTGTTCAAGGACGAGGTCCGCGCGATCGGCCGCGAACTCGGCATCCCCGAGGCGATCGTCGGCCGCCAGCCGTTCCCCGGACCCGGCCTCGGCATCCGCATCATCGGCGAGGTCACGCAGGACCGTCTCGACATCCTGCGCGAGGCTGACGCGATCGCCCGCGAGGAGCTGACGAAGGCCGGCCTCGACCAGGAGATCTGGCAGTGCCCGGTCGTCCTGCTCGCGGACGTTCGCTCGGTGGGGGTGCAGGGCGACGGTCGCACGTACGGCCACCCGATCGTGCTGCGTCCGGTGTCGAGTGAGGACGCCATGACCGCCGACTGGACGCGTCTGCCGTATGACGTGCTGTCGAAGATCTCCAACCGCATCACCAACGGTGTCCGCGACGTCAACCGCGTCGTGCTCGACGTGACGTCGAAGCCGCCGGGAACGATCGAGTGGGAGTAGGGAGCGCGATGCTCTCCGGTGCGGCGTCGGGTCGTCCCGACGCCGAATACCTGGTCCTGTCGAGCCGGCTGATCCCGGGTCTCGACGGCGGGTACACGATCGCGACGCTCGCCCGCGCCCGGCAGCTCGCCGGTGCCGGGGTCGCCGAGGGAGCAGGTCCGCAACTGCTGACCTTCGACCCGGGAACGATCGCGGCGCATGCCGAGCATCGGGAGACGTTCCGGCAGCGTGGTGCCGTGGCCGACGTCTCGCGACTGCGCAACCTGTTCGACGAGGCGGGCGCCGATGGGGGCGGGGCGGCGGCGTGGCTGCGCGCGGCCGCGGACCCGGGCATCGTCGCACGCGACGACATCGAGTACCGCACGATCGCCGATGCCGCAGGCAACCCGATCGTCGCGCTTCCCGTGATCTCCGGCGACCCGGACTGGCACCTGAGCCGCGAGGCCGTGCAGATCTACGACGCCGACGGTGCTGTCGTCGGGGGAGTCGCGGGGTTCGGCGGGCTCTACATGGCGTGGCTGGAGCACATCGCGGCCGGGCTGGACGCGCGGCCGATCGTCGTGATCTGCGAGTCGCGCCAGCTCGGCGAGCTCATCGCCCCCTGGTCGGATCCACGGGTGCGCATCATCCACACGATCCACACGATCCATCTGGAAGCGCCGTACACAGCCGACGCTCCCATGAACGCGCTCTGGACCCGCTGGCTCAGCCTCGCGGATCGCTTCGACGCGGTGGTCTGGCCGACGGCGACCCAGCGCGACGATGTCGTCGCTCGCTTCGGCGGGAGCGCGCACCACGCAGTCGTCCCGAATCCGATCCCTGCCGTCTCGCCTCGCGACGACCTGCGGGAGAGCGGGCTCGTCGTCGTACTCGGGCGGCTGGCGCCGGGCAAGCGGGTGGATCAGGCGATTCGCGCGTTCCTCGCCGCCGACGTGCCGGGTACCCGGATGGAGATCTGGGGCGGCGGGCCTGAGCAGGAACACCTGGCCGCCCTGATCCAGGAACTCGGTGCGAACGACAGGATCGTGCTCACCGGCTACACCGACGACCCCGGGAGTGTGCTCGATCGCGCTGCCGTCGTGGTGACGGCGACCGCGTTCGAAGGGCAGCCGCTGTCGATCGTGGAGGCGCTCCTGCACGGAGCGCCCGTCGTGTCGTACGACGCGCGGTACGGCATCCGTGACGTGCTGGAGCAGGGCGGAGGAGTGCTGGTTCCCGGCGGCGACGTCGTCGCGCTGGGTGAGGCACTGCGACGCGTGCTCGTCGATCACGAGCTGCGCACCCGGCTGAGCGCGGAGGGCCCCGCGGTCGCCGCCGCCTGGAGCCCCGAGCGCTCGCTCGCCGCGCTCACCGCGGTGATCGCCGACGTCGTGCAGCGTCCTTCGCGTCGCGGCTGATCGGTCGCGTTCCTCGGCTCCGGTCGCGAGGATGGTCGCTCCCGGCGCCATGACGCGGACCGGCTGCGACCGGAAGGCCGCTCAGAGGTGTTTCAGTGCCTCGCGGCGGGACAGCGGCGACAGGTCGCGGGCCTCGACGAAGGCGCGTACCCACTCGGGATCGGTCCGTGTCACCTCCCGCAGCGCCCAGCCGATGGCCTTGCGGATGAAGAACTCGCGATCCGCGGCGTTCGCGTCGATCACGGCGGTCAGCAGGTCGCGGTCGGTCGCATCGCGGCGTCCGAGCTGCGCGATGATGCTGGCACGACGGATCCACATGTCCTCATCGCGGGACCATTCCCGCAGCAGGGGAGTCATCTCGCGCGGGTGGGAGTCGAGTGTCTCCGTGAGCCGGTGCGCGATCTCGTCGACATGATCCCACCAGGCGCCGGTGCGGATCATCTCCTCGTGGACAGGGAGCATGTCGAGCCGCGCACGCAGCGGCCGCAGCGCGATCAGCGCCGTCGCGGCGTAGCGCTCCTCGCGGTGTGTGGCACGGCGCCAGAGGAGCAGAGCGGCATCACGGAGCAGGACGGGATCCGCCACCCCTTTCGTGTGCGTCGAGACCACCCGCCGGACGATCGGCACCCGCACCCCGTAGAAGGGCATCGCGGACTTCATGTACGACTGCTGCGCGGGCGCGAGGGTCGGATCGGCGGCGTCGACGAGGGCGAGACGGATCCGTGTCGCGAGCTCTGCGGAGGGCACGAGGGCGAGTCTAGAAGCCGAGGAGAGAAATCTTCAGAAAAAGTTCTGGGGGATGTCGATCCCGGTCGTTTCCGTTCGACGTCTTTAGTGAGAGGGTCGACAGACGGCCCACCGACCAAGGAGAAACCTCATGAAGTACATGCTGATCATGCGCTCGACCGACGAAGCCGTCGCCGCATACAAGGAGATCCCGTTCGAGCAGGTCATCGAGGCCATGGGCAAGTACAACGAGTCCATGATCAAGGCCGGTGTCCTCGCAGCGGGCGAAGGGCTGACGGATGCGGCCGAGGGATTCGTCGTCGACTTCAGCGCGGAGACGCCCTTGATCACGGACGGCCCCTACGGCGAGACCAAGGAGCTGTTCAACGGCTTCTGGATCCTCGAGGTCTCGAGCCGCGAGGAAGCGGCGGAATGGGCGAGCCGTGCCCCGCTCGGACCGGGCTCTTTCCTCGAGGTGCGTCGTGTGACCGACATGTCGGACTTCCCGGCGGACAACGAGTGGATCGAGAAGGAAGCGGGCTGGCGCGAAGAAGAAGAAGCGCGTCGCGCTCAGCAGTGAGATGAGCGACACGTCTGCCGACAGCGCGACGGCGCGCTCCGCACCCGGGTCAGGGTCGACGGAGCGCGCCGTCGCTGCGGTGTGGCGCATCGAATCCGCCCGCATCGTCGGAACGCTCACGAGACTCGTCGGCGATTTCGGGCTCGCGGAGGATCTGGCGCAGGAGGCGCTGCTCGACGCTCTTCGGCAGTGGCCGCTCGAGGGGGTGCCCCGCAACCCCGCCGCCTGGCTCACCGCGGTCGCGAAACGCAAGGCGATCGACGGATGGCGTCGCCAGGAGCGGCTCGACGAGCGGATGGCCGCGATCGCCCATGACCTGGAGCGCGAGCAGGCGGAGTCTCCGGAGGCCCCCTGGGATCCGGATGCCGTCGACGACGATGTGCTCCGGCTGATCTTCATCTCCTGTCACCCCGTGCTGTCCCGCGAAGCGCAGGTGGCGCTCACACTGCGTGTCGTGGCTGGTCTGTCGAGCGAGCAGATCGCTCGGGCCTTCCTGGTGCCGACCGCGACGGTGCAGCAGCGGATCGTGCGCGCGAAGAAGACCCTCGCCGCAGCCCACGTGCCCTTCGAGGTACCGCCGCGTGAGGAGCACGCGGCCCGGCTCGGAGCGATCCTCGGGGTGCTCTACCTGATCTTCAACGAGGGCCACTCCGCGAGCAGCGGCTCCGACTGGATGCGCCCGGAGCTGAGCGACGAGGCCATCCGGCTCGCACGTGTGCTCGCCGCGCTGATGCCGCGGGAGCGGGACGTGCACAGCCTCGTCGCGCTCATGGAGCTGACGGCCGCGCGCTTCCCGGCGCGCGTCGATGCGCACGGCGACCCCGTGCTGCTCGCGGACCAGGACCGCGGCCGCTGGGACCGGGGGAGGATCGCTCGCGGGCGCGCGGCCCTGGCCACGGCGGATGCGCGCGGATCGGGGCGGGGCCCCTACGGTCTGCAGGCTGCGATCGCCGAGTGCCATGCGGTCGCCGCTTCGGTCGAGGAGACCGACTGGGATCGCATCGTGCTGTTGTACGAGGCGCTCGGCCGTATCGCGCCGTCGCCCGTCGTCGAGCTCAACCGCGCGGCCGCCGTGTCCATGGCGACGGGCCCGGCATCCGCTCTGCGCATCATCGACCAGCTCGCGGCCTCCGGTGCGCTGGCCGGATACCACCTGCTGCCCGCGACCAGGGCCGAACTCCTGCTGCGGCTGGGACGAGACAAGGAGGCGCGGAGTGAATTCGCCGTCGCGGCTGCCCTGGCCGGAAACGACCGTGAGCGCGCTCTGCTCGAGGCCAAGGCCGCGGGACGCTGATCGCCCTCACGCGAAGAGCCGCCCTCCTCATCCGACGTGCAGACGAGGAGGGCGGCTCATGTCACCGCTGTGCGGTCAGTCGCGAACCTTCTGGCCGCGGCCGACGATCAGGCCGTAGATCAGCAGCACGATGATCGAGCCGCCGATGGCGAGGAGCCAGGTGCCGAGGTCCCAGAACTCCGTGAGAGGGCGGTTCAGGATCAGGCTGCCGAGCCATCCGCCGAGGAAGGCGCCGACGACGCCGAGCAGCAGGGTGATGAACCATCCGCCGCCCTGCTTGCCGGGAAGGATCAGCTTCGCGATGGCTCCGGCGATGAGGCCGAGAAGAAGGAATCCGAGAAAGCTCATGGTCAGCTCCTATGTTTCGTGAGCCCCAGGGTGCCAGGGCTCGTGCACCTCACTCTGGCGCGCGGACGCCGCCTGAGCCAACCCCTTGCGCTGCACCGTCCGGGTATGCGAAGAGGCCCGCCTCCTCGCGGAGACGGGCCTCTTTCGTGTGTCGATGTCAGTTGCTGCCGCGAGCGATCGCGATGATGCGCAGGATCTCGATGTACAGCCAGACCACGGTCACCATGATGCCGAAGGCGCCGAGCCAGCCGTACTGGCGGGGAGCGCCGTTGCGGACGCCCTGCTGGATCTGGTCGAAGTCCAGCACCAGCGAGTACGCGGCCATGATGACGACGAGAACGCCGATGATCAGACCCAGCGGAATGCCGAGGAACGGCTTGGCGCTGAGGAGTCCGAATGCGTTGTCGTTGATACCGGTCCACATCAGGACCACGTTCAGGAGCGAGAAGACGAGGTAGCCCATCATCGCGATCATGAAGATCTTGGTCGCCTTCTTCGACGCGCGGATCTTGCCGCTCGCGAAGAGGGCCAGGGTCACTCCGACGACCGAGACGGTCGCGAGCGTCGCCTGGACGACGATTCCCGGGTACAGGACCTCGAAGAAGGCCGAGATGCCACCGATGAAGAGACCCTCGAATGCGGCGTAGGCGAAGATCAGGGCCGGACGCACCTTCTTGCGCGACGTGAAGGTGATGACCATCGCGAGGACGAAGCCGGCGAGCGCGCCGACGATCCACGGCAGCATGTTCGGCTGGAAGTCGCTGTACGGGTTGTACGCGGGGGCGGCGACGCCGCCGAGCGTCCAGACCCAGCCCACGGCAGCGGTGACCAGGAGGATGGCGAACAGGCCGGCGGTCTTCCAGACCGTGTCCTCGACGCTCATGCGGTCGGTCTCGATGGCTCCGGCCGGGGGAGCGGCGTACATGCCCTCGAGCTGCGCGTTGGTCGCGGCGTCGATTCCGGCGTGCTGGAAGGAGGCGTTCTGTGCACCCTGAGCAGCCTGCGGTCCGCCCGGGTAGGTCGCGACATTGCGCGGATCCTGCTGCTTGAACGCAGGGTTGTTGAATGCGAAGTTGCTCATTGGTGGGCCTCACTCCAAAAGGGTGTCGTAGGTCGCTTCCTTCTAAGATACCCGGGCGGTGCCACAGGTGGGGTGTTCTACGCTGAGAGCGTGCCCAGGAAATCTCCGCTCGTCATCGGGCATCGCGGTGCGCCCGGCTACCGCCCGGAACACAGCCGCTCGTCGTACGAACTCGCGCTCGCGATGGGTGTCGACGCGGTGGAACCCGATGTCGTCGCGACCAAGGACGGCGTGCTGGTGGTGCGTCATGAGAACGAGATCTCCGGCACCACGGATGTCGCCGACCACCCGGAGTTCGCCGACCGGAAGACGACGAAGCGTGTCGACGGCCAGTCGCTGACCGGCTGGTTCACCGAAGACTTCACCTGGGCCGAGCTGTCGACGCTGCGCGGGAGGGAGCGGCTGCCGGAGGTGCGGCTCTCGAGCGCGAGCTTCGACGGCTCGCAGGCGATCCTGCGCCTCGTGGACGTGCTCGACATCGTGCGCGAAGGTTCCGTGGAGCACGGTCGGGAGATCGGCGTGGTCCTGGAGGTCAAGCACGCGACGTACTTCGCGAGCATCGGCATGGAGCTCGCTCCGCTGATCGAACGTGATCTCCGCGCGGCCGGATGGGCCGACGGCGAGCTTCCGCTGATCATCGAGTGCTTCGAATCGACGGTGCTCGGACAACTGCGAGAGCGCGGCATCCCCGCCTCGTACATCTACCTGATCGAGGCATCGGGTCGTCCCTACGACCTCCAGGTCGCGCACGGCAAGCAGGCGATCACCTATAAGGCCACGGTGTCGCCGCAGGGTCTCGACGATCTCGTCGGTCGCGTGGACGGCATCAGCGTCAACAAGAAGATGCTGCTCGCCCACGGCAACACGATCGTCCCCGATGCGCACGCCAGAGGACTCAAGGTCTTCACCTGGACCTGCCGCCCCGAGAACGCGTTCCTGTCCCCGGAGTTCCGCGGTTCCGGCGGACGCGGCGCCTACGGCGACTATGAAGCCGAGTGGGGCGCGATCGCCCGTACCGGAGTCGACGGGGTCTTCGTCGATCATCCGGATCTCGGTGTGAGGTTCTTCCGCAGCTGAGGCGACGTCACCGTCGCTGTCAGAACGGTCCGAGCACGTCCGTCACGTCGCGATCGAGCGAGAGCGCGCGCAGGGGCGCCAGGATCTCGCGCTCCTCGAAGCGGAAGTGCGACTCCATGATCGCGCCGATGCCGTCGAGGTGGCGTTCGATCGAGGCCGCGTCCTCGTTGCGCTCGGCCGCTCCGCGCAGGGCGCTGAGCAGATGCGAGAGCATCGAATGATCCTGCATGAGCTTGTCGATCACCCCGCCGAGCTCAGGATGCTCCGCACGGAGCGCCGGGAAAAGCGTGCGGTCCTCGCTCGTGTGGTGTCCGTCGAGCGCCGCGCAGAACCCGATGCAGAAGAGGGTCAGCTCCGAGGCGGCATCCGGCGCGGCTTCACCGCGGTCGAGCGCCTCCCGCGTCGCCGTGAGCGCCGCGCGCAGCCGGGTGTGAGCAGCGCGCAGCTCCTGATCCCAGGCGTGCAGGCGATCGGCATCCATCCGCACGATTCTAGAGGCGGATGTGCAGGGATCACAGTGTGCGGTCGAAGGCGCCCTTGCGGGTGGAGACGATCTCCTTGCCGAGCGGCATGAGAGAGATCGGGACCATCTTGAAGTCGGCGATGCCCATCGGGATGCCGATGATCGTGATGCAGAGCGCGAGACCCGAGATGATGTGGCCGATCGCGAGCCACCAGCCCGCCAGGATCACCCAGAGCACGTTGCCGAGGAAGGATCCGACACCGGCGGTGGGCCTGCTCACGACCTCGCGGCCGAACGGCCAGATGGCGTAGCGCGCGATGCGGAACGAGGCGATCGCCCACGGGATCGTGATGATCGGGATGCACAGCAGGACCCCGGCCAGCACATATCCGAGGAACAGTGCCCAGCCGGCCAGGATGACCCAGATGATGTTGAGGATCGTGCGCATCCTTCGATCATCTCACCTGCGAGCGTGCCCTCCTGGGCATCCGCCCCGAGCTCCCGGGCTGCGCGACGTCCGGATGCCAGACTGACCACATGAGTGGAATCGTCGTCGACGCCGTCAGCAGATCGTTCGGATCGGTCCAGGCCGTGCAGGGCGCGACTCTTCGCGCTGAGGAAGGGCGGGTGACCGGCCTGGTCGGTCCCAACGGCGCAGGCAAGACCACGTTGCTGCTGATGCTCGCCTCGCTCCTCGCTCCCGACTCGGGCAGCATCCGCATCGGGGGAGTGGATCCGGCATCGGATCCGTTGGCGGCCCGACGCCTGCTGGGATGGATGCCCGACGCATTGGGAGCGTGGCCCTCGCTGACCGCGCGGGAGACGATCGTCACCACGGCCCGGCTCTACGGCATCTCACGTTCTGATGCGGCCCCTCGCGCCGAGCAGCTCCTGACTCTCGTCGGCCTCGGCGCGCTCGCCGACTCCCCGGCGAAGGTGCTCTCCCGCGGGCAGAAGCAGAAGCTCGGACTGGCGAGGGCGCTGGTGCACGACCCGAAGGTGCTGCTGCTCGACGAACCGGCGTCGGGGCTCGATCCCGAGGCGCGCGTGCAGCTGCGCGTGCTGCTGCGCCGCTTCGCCGCCGAGGGGCGCACGGTGCTGATCTCCAGCCATGTCCTCTCCGAGCTCGAAGAGGTCGTCGATGATGCGGTGTTCCTCGTCGCCGGATCGGTCGTCGATGCCGCACCGGCACAGGCGAGCGCGCGGGCGTGGCGGATCCGTCTCACCGGCGCGTCCCCTGAGCGACTGAAGGCGGACTCGTGGCAGGTCGCGTCGACACTGGGCGTCGCCCCCGAGTCGCTCGGCGCGGATCGCGGTGCCGTCCTCCTGGGCCTTCCGAGTGAAGACGCCGCCGCCGCTGCGCTGCGTCGGCTGGTGGAGGCGGGCCTGCCGGTGTCGGAGTTCGCGCCGGCGCAGAGCGCTCTCGAGCACACGTTCCTCGCGCTCCGCGAGCAGGAGGCGCATCCCGCCCCTGCCTCGCCGCCGCCACCCGCACCGCCCGCAGACCCGACCCCGACGGAGGACGGCGCATGAACTTCTCGCACATCATCACCATCGCCCGCCTGGAGCTGACGCAGCGGCTGCGCAGCGTGGGCTGGTACATCCTCCTTGGCGTGTACGCCGCAGTGCTTCTCGGAGTCACCGTGCTGGCCTACGCGGTGTACTCGTGGGACGACTTCGGCGGTGCCGGCGTGTTCTCGATCGTCGTGAACATGGTGCTGCTGCTGGTCGTGCTGGTCTCACCGACCCTCAGCGGCAACACGATCAACGGCGACCGGGATGCAGCGACGCTCGCTGCGATCCAGGTGACGGCGGCCTCCACGGGCGACATCATGATCGGCAAGCTCCTGGCAGCAGTGGCCACGGGCGGCGCTTTCCTCGTCGTCGCCATCCCCTTCCTCGCCGGATCGCTCGTCGGCGGCGCCGCTGATGTGAGCGTGCTGCTGGTGTCGCTGCTCGTGCTGATCGTCGAGATCATCGTCGTCGCCGCCATCGGGGTGGGGCTGAGCGGTCTGATCGCCCGGCCGCTGTTCTCCGTCGCCACGACGTACCTGGTCGTGGCCGGTCTCGTGATCGGCACCCTCATCACCTTCGCGCTGGGTGGGCTCGCGGTGCGCAGCGAGGCGACCAGCTACTCCCGACCCTACGACTCCGCGGGCAACGTCGACTGCGAGCGCTGGGACAGCTACTCGTACGAGGTGCCGCGGTTCGATCTCGTGTGGTGGACTCTCGCCGCGAACCCGTTCGTGGTGCTCGCCGACGCCACTCCGACCGAGTTCTCGAAGGGGGGAAACCCGATCGACCTGTTCGGCCAGATCAAGCTGGGTGTGCGCATGGTGCAGCTGTCTCCGCTCGAACAGCGGTGGGACGAATGCGCGCAGGAGGACACGTCCCTGACCGGGCGGGAGATCATCGACTCGACCGTGCCGAGCTGGTTCGTCGGTCTCGGTGTGCAGGTCGTGCTCGCCGGCTCGCTGTTCGCCGGCGCCTGGACGCGTACGCGCACCCCCGCGCGGCGCCTGCCACCGGGGACTCGCATCGCCTGACGGTCGGCGGAGGTCGGCGGCGAACCGCAACCGCGCGTTCATGCGGCGTACATCTGCGGGTAGCCCTGCGGCCATGCGACATCGGTGGGGTGGTCGGGTACCCGTTCGCGCACCCGACACAGGAGTCCCATGTCCCGCCTGCTTCGCGGGGTCGCGGTCTCGGTGGTCGGCGCTCTCAGCGCCGCCGCCCTGCTCGCCGCCCCCGCCGCCGCCATCGGCGCCACGTCCGACACCCCCGCCATCGCGAGCCAGGAGGCGGATGCGGCACCGGGCCTGGTGCTGAACGAGATCGTCTACGACGACGCCCAGACAGGACTCGCCGATCAGGTCGAGATCTACAACGCCGGCGACACGACCATCTCGCTCGACGGCTGGAAGATCTCGGATGAGAAGCGCGACGCCTTCGGGCAGGCGCCGGCCGGGTCCACGCTGGCGCCCGGAGAGTTCCTGGTGCTCGTGAAGGATGTGGACTTCCCGTTCGGGCTCGGCAAGGGCGATGAGGTCGTGCTCTACGACCCGAGCGGTGCCGAGGTCGATGCCTACGCCTATGCCAACACCGCGCCGATCGCCGTCTGGGCGCGCTGCCCCGACGGTACGGGGGAGTGGGCCCACGCGACCGCGGCGACCCCCGGTGGCTCGAACGACTGCTCCGTCGCCCCGGTGGACGGTTCGATCGTGATCAACGAGGTGGACTCGCAGCCCGCGGACTGGGTCGAGTTCTACAACCCCGGCACGGCGGCACTCGACATCTCGGGCTTTGAGATCCGCGACAACTCCGATGACCACCGCTGGCAGTTCCTGCCCGGCACCACGATCGACGCCGGCGCCCACCTCGTGGTCGAGGAGGGAACGATCGGCCTGGTCTCCGGCGCCGAGACCGCGTTCCGCGACCCGATCGGCATCGGCAGCGCGGACCGCATCCGCCTCTTCGACGGGTCCGGCGCGCTGATCGACGACACCCTGCCCTGGAACGGCCACGCCGCGATCGACGGCGACGCCGCAGCGGCCACGCTCGCCCGTTGCCCCGACGGAGAGGGGGCGTTCGTTCTCGCCCACCCGACGCCCGGAGCCACGAACTCCTGTGTGGTGCCCGATGTGGTGATCAACGAGATCGAGTCCAACGGCGACACCACCGACTGGGTCGAGGTGCTCAACACCGGCAGTACCGCCGTCGACCTGTCCGGGTGGACCGTCATGGACAACGACCCGAACGGACATGCCGACCAGGCGACACCGCTGCCGACCGGCACGCTGCTCGCGCCGGGTGCCTACTTCGTCTTCGACCAGCCCGCGAACTTCGTCTTCGGTCTCGGCAACGGCGACACGGTCACGCTCCGCGACGCCACCGGCAACACGGTCGACGAGCATGTCTACACCGCGCACGCCGCGGGCGTGCTGGCCCGCTGCGCAGATGGAACCGGCGACTTCATCGACATCGCGGTGTCGACCAAGGGCCTGCGCAACGCCTGCGGAAACCCCGTGCGCATCAACGAGGTCGAGTCCGACGGGGGCTCCCCGGACGACTGGATCGAGCTGGTCAACCCCACCGGCACGGCACTCGACGTGTCGGGCGTGGTCGTGAAGGATGACGACGACGCGCACGCCTACGCGATCCCCGCCGGCACCACGATCGCTGCCGGCGACTACCTCGTGATCGAGCGCGAGGCTCTCGGATTCGGCCTCGGCGGCGGAGATGCGGTTCGCCTGTTCGACAGCGAACTGCTCATCGACAGCACGACGTGGGGCGAAGGGCATGCGGCCACGACCTGGGGGCGCTGCCCCGACACCACCGGCGCATTCGGTGTCACGGAGAAGTCGACCAAGGGCTCCGCGAACGTCTGCGCGGGGGAGATCGCGGTGACGCCATGGCCGGGCTCCGCCGAGGTGCGGGTTCTGGACGACGTGCCGACTTTCCTGGAGGACAGCTCCGGTCTCGACGTGCAGGAGACCGCAGACGGCGCCTTCCTGTGGGCCGTGGACAACGGCGAAGGACGCATCTGGAAGCTCGAGGCGCACGCCGACGGCTCGGTGCAGAAGGTGGACGGCTGGACGGACGGCAAGCGCGTGCGCTTCCAGAAGGACGCCGCGAACCCCGGTGCCGCCGGCCCCGACACCGAGGGCATCACGGCGGACGGTGACGGCTTCGTCTACGTGGCGTCGGAGCGCGACAACGGAGCGAAGGGCGTCAACCAGAACATCGTGCTCAAGGTCGACCCGGACGCGGCAGCCGGCGACCTGGTGGCGCAGCAGCAGTGGGACCTCACTGCTCTGCTCCCCGCCGTCGGCGCGAACCTCGGCATGGAGGCCGTGCAGTGGGTCCCGGATGCGGCGCTCGCCGGAGCGCTCTTCGACGACAACACCGGCGCGGCCTACGACCCCGCGGACTATGCGGGACACGGCAGCGGGCTGTTCTTCGTCGCTGTCGAGGACAACGGGCACGTGTACGCCTTCGCTCTCGGGGCAGACGGAGGCGCGACCCTCGTCTCCGAGATCGCTCCGGGGCTGACCGGGGTCATGGCTCTGGACTACGACAGCGTGCGCGACGTGCTGTGGGCCGTGTGCGATGACGGATGCCAGGGACGCTCGGCTGAGATCACGCTGAACGGCACCGCGAAGCCGGGGCTCGCGCACCACGCGCGTCCGGCGGGGATGCCCGACATCAACAACGAGGGATTCGCGACGGCTCCGGCGTCGCTGTCGGTCGACGGACAGCGACCGGTCTGGTGGTTCGCCGACGGCTTCGCCTCGCAGTCGCTGCGCACCGGCACCCTGCCGGGCGTCGACGACGAGACGCCGGGCACGAAGCCCCCGCTCCCCGGCAGTGCACTGAACGACGACAACCGCAACGGCGTCACGATCAACCCCGCGGCCGCCGCAGCCGGTGAGCAGGTCGTGGTGACGGTCGGCGACGCGCAGGCCGGCGCCGAGGTCGCAGTCTGGATGTACTCCGACCCGCAGCGCCTGGCAGCGGGGGCGCTGGACGCCTCCGGACGCATCACGGTCACCATCCCCGCTGATGCGGCGGCCGGTGCGCATCGGATCGCGGTGTATGCGGCGAACGGCGACCTGATCGGCTGGGGCGACCTGCGGGTCACGGCAGCATCCGGTGGTGCCACCGACGGCGGCGGCGGAGGCGGCCTCGCGAACACCGGCGGAGAGCTCCCGGTGGCGGCAGCGGCGCTCGCGCTGGTGCTTCTCCTGGCCGGCGGTCTCATCGCCGTGCGGCGTCGTCGCACGGTGTGAAGGTCGAAGGGGCGGCGGGGATCTCTCCGTCGCCCCTTCGGCGTCTTCGCCCGTGCCGCCGTGTCCGTGCCGCGGCCTAGACTCATAAGGCCATGACCGAAGCTCCTCTCATCGTTCCCGGAACCGCCGGCCCGCAGGGTCAGGACGACCTCCTCGCCGGCCTCAACCCGCAGCAGCTCGAAGCGGTGACCTATCGCGGCCCCGCCCTTCTCATCGTGGCCGGAGCCGGTTCGGGAAAGACCAGCGTGCTCACGCGGCGCATCGCCTCGTTGCTGCGCAGCCGCGAGGCGTGGCCGAGCCAGATCCTCGCGATCACCTTCACCAACAAGGCGGCCGGCGAGATGCGCGAGCGCGTCGCCGGACTGGTCGGCGATGTGGCCCGCGGCATGTGGATCTCCACGTTCCACTCGGCGTGCGTACGCATCCTTCGGCGCGAGGCCGAGCAGTTCGGCTTCACCAAGACCTTCACGATCTACGATTCGGGCGACTCCCGCGCTCTCATCAAGCGCCTGGTCAAGGAGCACGAGGCAGACGCCTACGGGCTGACTCCGGCATCCGTGCAGTCGCGCATCTCCAAGCTCAAGAACGAGCTGTCCGATGCCGAGTCATACGCCCGCGACGCGAACATGTCAGACCCCGCGGAGCGTATCTTCGTCGAGCTGTTCGCGGACTATCAGCGCCAGCTGCGCAAGGCCAACGCCTTCGACTTCGACGACCTCATCGGTCAGACGGTGTATCTGTTCCGCGCCTTCCCTCAGGTCGCCGACACCTACCGTCGGCGCTTCCGCCACATCCTGGTGGACGAGTACCAGGACACGAACCACGCGCAGTACGCGCTGATCCACGAGCTCACGCGGCCGGTCTCCGCCTCCGCCGCGCCGGATCCGTATGCCTCGAACGGCATGATGATCTTCGAGCCGGAGCCCGCGGCGGCTCCGGATGCTCCCGAGGGGGGCGCATCGCTCACGGTCGTCGGCGACTCGGACCAGTCGATCTACGCCTTCCGCGGTGCCGACATCCGCAACATCAGCGAGTTCGAGCGCGACTTCCCCGGAGCGCAGGTGGTGCTCCTCGAACAGAACTACCGATCGACGCAGAACATCCTGTCGGCCGCGAACGCGGTCATCGGCAACAACTTCGACCGCAAGGACAAGAAGCTCTGGAGCGACAAGGGCGACGGCGACGCGATCATCGGCTTCACGGGGTACTCGCAGCACGACGAGGCCCAGTTCGTCGCCGACGAGGTCGAGTCGCTGCACCGTGCCGGCATGCCCTACTCCGAGATGGCGGTGTTCTACCGCACGAACTCGCAGTCGCGCGCGCTGGAGGAGATCTTCATCCGCTCGGCCGTGCCCTACAAGGTCATGGGCGGCACGAAGTTCTACGATCGTGCGGAGATCAAGGACGCGCTCGCCTACCTCGTCGCCGTCGCGAACCCGGCGGACGACATGTCGGTCCGCCGCATCCTCAACAAGCCCCGCCGTGGCATCGGTGACGTCACCGAGACAGCGATCGCGCGGTTCGCCGAGGAACATGACATCAGCTTCCGCGACGCCCTCGCGCACCCGACCCAGCTCGGATTCGGACCGAAGATCCAGGCCGCGATCGCTCAGCTCGACGCCGTGCTCACGGAAGCCACCGCGATCATGCTCCCCGCGTCCGGGGAGCTCCCGCCGCCCACGACCGTGGCCGAGGGGCTCAGCCTCCTGCTCTCGAAGAGCGGGTACCTCGACGCGCTGCGCGCCAGCCGCGATCCGCAGGACGAGGCGCGCGTCGAGAACCTCGATGAGTTCGTCGCCGTCACGCGCGACTTCGCCCGCAACAACCCCGAGGGCACGATCGTCGACTTCCTCACCGAGGTCGCGCTGGTCTCCGACGCCGACGACCTGGAAGACGAGTCCGGCACGGTGTCGCTCATGACCATGCACACCGCCAAGGGCCTCGAGTACGACGCGGTCTTCGTGACGGGTGTCGAGGAGGATCTGATCCCGCACCGCATCTCCGCGGGGGAGCCGGGCGGTCCGCAGGAGGAGCGCCGGCTGTTCTACGTCGGCATCACGCGTGCGCGCAAGCGCCTGCACCTCTCGCTCGCCATGACGCGCGCGCAGTTCGGCGAGGTGACGGTCGCCATGCCCAGCCGGTTCCTGCAGGAGATCCCCGCGGGGCTGATCGACTGGCGCCAGTCGCCGGGCGATGTCAACTCGCGCGGCGGCATGCAGTCCCGCGCTCTCAACGCGCGTCGCTCCGGCGGCTTCGGCTCCTCGGGATCGGGATCGGGCGATCGTTTCGGGGTGAAGGCTCTCCCCGGGCGGGACTCGCTCAAGCCGCTGTCGACCGCGATGGATCGGTTCCCGAACCGTGTCACCGCCAAGGTGCGCGACAACGGCGACCTCGAGCTCACGGCCGGCGACCGCATCCGGCATACGGACTTCGGTGAGGGGCGCGTGGACGCGGTGACCGGAGAGGGTGCGAAGCGCATCGCGCATGTGCGGTTCGACACCTCGGGTCAGAAGAAGCTGCTCATCAAAGTCGCGCCGATCGAGAAGATCTAGTCCGCATCACGGGTCGCTCGCGGCGGGTTAGGCTGACAGATATGGCCCTGTTCTCTCGCCGCAAGAAGTCCGGTGACGATGTCGTCGCCCCCGCATCCGACGTCTCCGAGACCGAAGGCGCTGCCCCGGTCGCTGCGGACGTGACCGACCGGGCCGCAGAGCCGGAGGTCGCAGCCCCCAGCATCGGCATCTCGGTGCAGGCGTTCCGCGGTGTCGGAGAAGCGGCCGGTCCCGCGGTCTCGCTGCCCGACCAGAACGAGCAGCCCGGCGACTCGGTCGATTCGGCGCCCCGCGCCCCCCAGACGACCGCGTCAGCGAACCCGACACGTCCGGCTGAGCCCGTGGAGCGCCGCCTGCCCCTCGCCCCCGCACTGCCGCCCGAGCAGACCGAGACGGTCGCGGGCATGAAGGACAACGTCCTGCTGCGGGAGGCCCTGCAGGAGATCGAAGCAGGAGCCACCAACGAACAGCTGCTCGGCGTCATGCGCCAGGCGCTGCAGGGGCACCTCTACATCCGTGTGAACGGCGACGCCCGCGCGCAGATCGCCGAGGGCAGGCCGCTCGCGGTCGCGGTCGTGCGCGACGAGGAACGTCAGTTCATGCTCGCGTTCAGCTCGGCCGCCGCCGTGCGCGACTCCGTGCAGCTCGAACAGGACCCTGCGGCGACCTCCGCTGTCGCCCAGCCGGTCACCTCGGTGCTGCAGCAGGTCGTCTCTGGCGACTTCGCCGGCCTCATCGTCGACAACGCCTCGGCGCCACACCGCGTCGTGTTCCCGACGGAGCTGTTGGAGAAGACGCTCGAGCAGGCCGACGTCGACATGACGATCAAGACCATCCTCGCCACTCCGCGGGCTCAGGACTCCGCGACCAAGGTCGGCGAGGCTCTCGCGACCAAGCGCATGTGGGTGGCCGTGAACGACGGCACCGGCAGCGGGCAGGTCGGCATCGCCGAGGCGCAGACCCCCGACGGCAAGCGGTTCCTGCAGTTGTTCACGCATCCGCTCGAGGTGATCGCCCTCGGTCGCGGTGACCGGCCGTTGCCCTTCACGCCGGATCAGCTCGCGAAGGTTCTCTCCAGCCACACCGAGATGGCCGGTGTCATCATCGACTCGGCCGGACCCTCGATGATCGTCGAACGCGACGCGCTCTCGCCGGTGCTCGTGCTCGCTGTCGATCTCGGCGACTGATCTCTCGCGACGACCGTCGCCTCCGGGGGTTCCGCCGTGAACGCCCGCGTCCTAGTGTCGGAGCATGGCCTCCGAACGCGTGACCGTGACCGTCGCCGACACCGACGGAGAGCGCGACGTCGTGCTCTCCAGTCCGAACCGGGTCGTCTGGCCCGATGTCGGCATCACCAAGGCGGAGCTCGCGGAGTTCGCGCAGCGGGTCTCTGTACCTTTCCTCGCGGCGAACGGAGGACGACCGGTCTCGCTCGAGCGCTTCCGCGACGGGATCGGCAGTGACGGGTTCTTCTCCAAGAATCCTCCCAAGGGCACGCCCGACTACGTCGACGCCGTCACGGTGACGTACAACAGCGGACGACAGCATCCGCAGATCGTGCTGAACCGTGCGAGCGCGATCGTCTGGGCGGTGCAGATGAACACGATCGTGTTCCACCCGTGGGCCTCGCTCGCATCCGATGCCGACAACCCGATCGAACTGCGCATCGACCTCGACCCCCAGCCCGGCACGGACTTCGCCGACGCTGTGCGTGCCGCCCACGCACTGCGCGAAGTGCTGAAGGAGGCGGGCCTCGACGCGTTCGCGAAGACCAGCGGGAATCGCGGCCTGCATGTCTTCGCGCCGATCGCACCGACACACGAGTTCCTCGACGTGCGCCACGCGGTGATCGCCGCCGGGCGCGAACTGGAGCGCCGCATGCCGGAGCAGGTGACCATGAACTGGTGGAAGGAGGAGCGCGGGGAGCGGATCTTCGTCGACTTCAACCAGGCCAACCGCGACCGCACCATGGCTGGTGCGTACAGCCCGCGCGCGCTTCCCGCCGCGACCGTGTCGACTCCCGTGCACTGGGAGGAGCTGGACGGTCTCGACCCGACGCGGTTCACGGTGCGCAGCATTCCGCAGCGGCTCGATGACGTGGGCGACCCCTGGGCGTCCATGCAGGACGCGCCGGGACGCATCGACACGCTGCTGGAGTGGTGGGCGCGCGACGTCGAGAACGGGTTGGGGGAGCTGTCGTTCCCTCCGGAGTTCCCCAAGATGCCGGGAGAGCCGCCTCGCGTGCAGCCGAGCAAGAAGGTCGCCGCGAACTGGGACGACGACGGCACTCCCGCCGAGAAGAGCTGATCAGCGGGCAGGACGGTTCCTGCTCATTCGGGCCAGGACGTCAGGCCTTGGCGCGGCCGATCCTCCATCGAAGTGGGTCGACGCGCCGGCTGCTCACCCTGCGCGGAGCGCGGCGGCGGCGGCCTCCATGGCGTCGGCGTTGAGAGCGAAGTAGGCCCACTTCCCTCGCTGCTCACGCGTGACGAGTCCGGCGTCCGCGAGGAGCTTCATATGGTGTGAGACCGTGCCCTGCGAGAGCCCGACGGGCTCGGTCAGGTCACAGATGCATGCTTCTCCACCCGGGCCGGCTGCGATGAGGGACAGGAGTCGGACCCGGGTCGGGTCGCCCAGTGCTTTGAAGATCTGGGCTGTACGTTCTGCCTCCTCGACGCTGAGCGACGACGTGATGCGCGGGACGCAGCAGGCGGCCGATTCGAGTGTTGTTGGCAGGCTCACGGGCCTATTCTGGCACGTATTGACTTTCTTCGATAGGTGGACGAGAGTCTTCATATTGAAAGTCATCAATCCGAGGAGATGAAATGCTCGAACATCCCGTCGTCGTCATCGGAGCAGGCCCGCAGGGCCTCGCCGTAGCGGCGCACCTTGTGGAGCGCGGCCAGAACGTCGTCGTCGTCGAGCGTGGAACCGGTCCTGCAACGGCAGTCGCCGAGTGGGCGCATGTGCGCCTGTTCTCCGCGTGGCCGGAGCTCACCGACGCGGCCGCTCGGCGGTTGCTCGCGCCGACAGGATGGACGGCGCCGTCCTCGGGATATCCGACCGGAGCGGAGTGGGTGAGCGGTTATCTCGCCCCGCTCGCCGACCTGTTGGGTGAGAGGGTTCGCTACGCGACGACCGTCACCGGAGTCGCGCGCCAGGGCCGCGACAAGGTCGTGGACGCGGAGCGAGCGAGTCAGCCGTTCGTCGTGCACGCGGTCGATGCCGACGGCCACGAATCCCGGATCCTCGCTCGCGCCATCGTCGACGCCAGCGGCACCTGGAGTCACCCGAACCCCGCCGGCGCTGACGGCCTTCCTGCGGTGGGAGAGGGGCGTGCAGCGTCTCGGATCTCCTATCGCATCCCCGACGATGTGTCTGCATATGCGGGGCTGCACCTCGTCGTCATCGGTTCCGGTCATTCAGCCACGCATGCTGCACTCCGGCTGAGCGAACTTGCTCGACGCGAACCTGGCACGCGAGTCACCTGGTTGATGCGCCGTGGGGCGGCGACGCATCTGTTCGGCGGCGGTGCGGCGGATGACCTCCCCGAACGTGCCGCTCTCGGCGGACGAGCCCGGAAAGTCATCGAGTCCGGGGTCGTGGAACTCTTCGCCGGGTTCCGGGTCTCGGAGTTCCGGGACGAAGGGGGAGCCCTCACGATCGTGGCGGAGAACGGCAGCGAGGTGACCGGTGTCTCTCGCGTGTTCGCCTTGACCGGCTTCCGCCCCGACCTCGAAATCCTGTCGGAGATGAGAGTGGCAGTGGACGTCTCGCTGGAGGCGGTGGCCGGGATCGCGGCCGAGATCGATCCGAACATCCACTCGTGCGGATCCATCGGCGCCACCGGCGCGCGCGAGCTCACCCAGCCGGAAGAGGACTTCTTCATCATCGGCGCGAAGAGCTACGGACGGGCCCCGACCTTCCTCGCGCTCACCGGCTTCGAGCAGGCGCGAAGCGTTGCCGCGTACCTCGCTGGCGACGTGGTCGCATCCCAGAGCAAACAGCTCGTCCTGCCCGACACCGGTGTCTGCGGCGGGGCGGGCGACTTCGACACGAGCGGGGGCGGCAGCTGCTGCACAACGCCGCTCGTCCAGCTACAGCCCACCCGCGTCGCCGTCAACTGACGACGCCTCGCGCGAAGCCACCTAGGCCATCCGCGACGACCTTCCCCCTGACAAGATCCCGCTTGAGGAGCACTCATGAACGGCACGACCACGAAGCCCTCCGTCCTTTTCGTCTGCGTGCACAACGCAGGTCGTTCGCAGATGGCGGCCGGCTTCCTGCGCGAGATCGCGGGCGACCGCATCGAGGTGCGCTCGGCAGGCTCGATTCCCGCCGACCAGATCAACCCGGTCGCCGTCGCGGCGATGCAGGAGGTGGGGATCGACATCACCACCGAGCAGCCCAAGGTCCTGACGACCGAGGCCGTGCAGGCGTCGGACGTGGTCATCACGATGGGGTGCGGCGACGCCTGCCCGTTCTTCCCCGGAAAGCGCTACGAGGACTGGACGCTCGACGACCCGGCCGGCCAGGGCATCGACGCGGTGCGGCCGATCCGCGACGACATCCGGGCACGCATCGAGGTGCTGGTCGCCGAACTCACCGCACCCTGACCGAGCCGAGATATCCTCTGCCGTCCGCTTCGGGTGGCCCTGGGGCTCCGGGGCGCACGACGCAGAAAGCGGCCAGGTCCGGGTCAGGCCAGCACGTCGGCGAGGTCGTAGCCTGCGACCGTGTCGAGCTGGTCGTAGGTGCACGACCGCGCATCGCGGTCGGGGCGCCAGCGCTCGAACTGCACGGTGTGTCGGAAGCGCGCGCCCTCGAGCTGGTCATAGCGCACCTCGAGCACGCGCTCGGGGCGCAACCGCACGAACGACACATCCTTCGCGCCGCTGAAGCGCGAGCGTTCCCCCTCGCCGGTGATCGCGTCGCCGGCCTCGTCGCGTTCCACCAGCGGCGCGAGCTCCGTCACAAGTTCCTGACGGCGGACATCGGTCCACGCGGCCACCCCGCCGACCTGGCGCAGGGTCCCGTCAGCACCGTACAGCCCGACCAGCAGCGAACCGACCCCGGAGCCCGACTTGTGGATGCGATACCCGAGCGCGACGACGTCCGCCGTGCGCGCGTGCTTGATCTTGATCAGCGTGCGCTTGCCGGGGGCGTAGGGCTGGGCGAGAGGCTTGGCGACGACGCCGTCGAGACCGGCACCCTCGAACTCGGCGAGCCAGCGGACTGCGGCATCGCGATCGCGGGTGGTCCGCGTGAGGTGCAGCGGGTGCGGCGCATCGGCCAGCAGCCGTTCGAGACGTTCGCGACGGTCCTCGAACGGCGTGGAGAGCAGATCGTCGTCGCCCTCGGCGAGCAGGTCGAACGCGATGAACATCGCCGGGGTCTCGGCGGCCAGCCGCGCGACGCGCGACGCTGCGGGGTGGATCCGCTGACTGAGCGCCTCCCAGTCCAGGCGCTGCGCGCCCTCGGGACCCGTGGCGACCACGATCTCGCCGTCCAGCAGACACGGACCGGGGAGGAGAGACGGGATGGCCTCGACCAGCTCGGGGAAGTACCTCGTCAGCGGCTTCGCTCCTCGGGAGCCGATCTCGACGCTCTCGCCGTCCCACGAGATGAGGCCGCGGAAACCATCCCACTTGGGCTCGTACAGCAGCCCGCCGGGAGTCTTCGCCGGGTCGGGGACCGTCGCTGCCGCCTTGGCGAGCATCGGCGCGGGGATCTCGTAGGGCATGGCTCCATCCTGGCCCGGTCATCGTCGCGGCGGAAGAGCGCGAGAGGCGGGACCGCAACTCAGGACGAAGGCCGCTGTCGAGGCGGGACCGCCCCAGAATCCGGCGCAGCGGACGGACCGGGACCCGGGCCGTCCTGCGTTGTCGACCGCGGTCAGCCGAACAGATCGGTCAGCGCGTGGGGGAGCCCGGCGTCGGCGAGGGCGGTGCGGGCGGCATGCCAGCCGGCCATGCCGTTCACTCCTGGTCCCGGTGGCGTGGCGGACGAGGCGAGGTAGACGCCGCGCATCGGCGTCCGCCAGGGCGCGGGAGACAGCGTGGGCCGCCGCACCAGCTGCGCGATGCTGAGGACGCCGCCGGAGATGTCGCCGCCGAGCTCCGCCGGGTTGATGGCCTCACGCGAAGAAGCCGGCACGGCGTGGTGCGCGAGGATGCGATCGCGGAAGCCCGGGGCGAACCGCTCGACCTGCGCTGTGATGAGTGCGGTCGGATCGAGGTCGGACCCGGCCGGCACATGGATGTACGCCCAGAACACCGCGTGACCCGCAGGTGCCCGCGTCGGATCGAACACCGAGGGCTGCACCGCGAGCACGTAGGGCCGGTCGCTCACGCGTCCGCGTGCTACGGCGTTCTCGCTCGCCCACACCTCGTCGCGCGTGCCGCCGAGGTGCACGGTCGGCGCCTGTGCGACGTCGGCATTCGCCCAGGGGACCGGTCCGTCGAGCGCGAAGTCGACCTTCGCGGCGCCGGGTCCGTAGCGGTACGAGGTGAGCGCCCGCGCATAGCGAGCGGGGATGTCGGGGTGGGTCAGTGCCAGACGCGGCGAGCTGTTCAGCAGCAGCAGGTCGCCACGGGTCGGGTCGCCCCAGTCGAGCGCGCGCAGGTCGGTGACGTGTGCGCCGGTCTCGACCGCGCCGCCGTGCTCCTCGATGTCGGCGACCAGCGCGTCGGCGATCCGCTGTGCACCGCCGCGCGGGTACATCCACCCTCCGGCGTGCGCGTGCGAGGCGAGGAGCAGGCCCGCCGCGGCGCCGACGAGCGACGGCAGTCGTGTGTTCGCGTGGGCGACCACACCGGCCATGAGCGCGGCAGCCTCCTCCGTGCGGAATGCGTGGCGCGCGAACGGGGCGCTCTGGTCGAGCATCCGCGCCGCATAGCGCGCCGCCGTGAGCGGGTCGCGGGGGACGCGCAGCATCGCGTTGCCCGTGAAGTCCTCGAGGCCGTCGATATGGCGGGCGAGGGGCCCCAGCCTCTTGGCCCAGGCGCCACCGTCGACGCCCAATCCGTGCGCCGTGCGGTCGATGTCGCGCCAGGCGACGCCCGCACGCCCGTCGTCGAGGGGATGCGCGTAGGAGATCTCCGGATGGATCCAGTCGATCCGCTCGGCCAGACCGAAAGCGCGGAAGAAGGGCGAGGCGAGAGCCGCGGGGTGCACGGCCGAGCAGACGTCGTGCCGGAAGCCGGGCAGCGTGGACTCGAGTGTGCGCACGCCGCCACCGACGGTCTGCGCGGCTTCGAGCACCCGCACCTGGTACCCGGCCCGTGAGAGGGCGACACCGGCAGCGAGCCCGTTCGGACCGGAGCCGATGATCGTCGCGCGTGCCATGACGTCAGTCTCGCACGCGACTCTCTTCCCGGTGTGCGGCGATCGGATCGAGAATCGGTCGGCGAACGCTCTCAGACGTGCGATCCTGGAGAGTGATGAAAGAAGTTCAGGGGCCGACCCCCGCAGGCACCTCCCGTCCATACCGCTCGCTGCCCGAAGCATTGCGCGCGCACCGCATCGACCCGTCGAACCACGAGTTCATCGCCGGCATCGTCGATGCCATCGGCATCAGCTCGTTCATCGACCGCGGCCGCTACATCGAGGCCATCCGCCGCGGTGAAGGGGCAGCGCTCCACATCGGCAAGACCTACACCAACGGCTTCACCGAGGACGAGCGCATCGTCATCGGCTCCACGGCGCTGCGGCTGCAGCCCAGCGAGGGACGTGCTCCGCTCTTCTACGTCAGCCACCCGAGCGAGTTCATCCCGCTGACGCCGCCCCGCGCGGCCAAGCGCACGACGACCCCGCGCGTCGCCGCAGCACCCCGCGAGCGCGCGTCGAAGCCGGTCGAAGAGCGTGACTACGGCGTGTGCGATGTCTGCTTCATGGTGAAGACGCCGGCGGGCGGCTGCGGCTGCAACTGATCGCCTGACACGGTCGTCGGTTCACGCCGCGAGCTGAGACGCCCGGTACCGGCCAGGCGTCATCCCGACCAGCGGCGTGAACTGCTCGATGCACTGACTGGTCGTCGCCCAGCCGCATGCGGCAGCCGTGTGGGTCACGGAGGTGCCGTGGGCGAGCAGGACGAGTGCGCGATGCACGCGCAGCTGGAGGCGCCATTGCCGGTATCCCATGCCGGTCTCCTGCTGGAACAGTCGGCTCAGCGTCCGCTCCGCGGTGCCTGTGCGCGCGCTGAGCTCGCCGAGCGACACGGGGAGGGCGAGGTCGTCCTCGACGATGCGCGCTGCCCGGCGCAGGCGCGGATCATGGGGTTCCGGCAGGTGCAACGGCTGCTCCGGCGCGGTGACCGCCTCATCGACGACGACGCGACGCAGGTGGTCCAGTGCGCCGGTGCTGCGAGAGTGGTCGGATGTCATCGCCAGCACGGCCTCGCGGGCGAGCGGCGTCGCGACGAGCACGGCGGGGGTCGCCGGCAGCAGCGCGGCGAGCTCATCCGAGAGGTGGACGATGCGCATGTCGGTGCGGCCGTGCGCCCGATGGCGGTGCTCGGCACCGGCGGGCACCCACGCCATGCGGGTCGACGGGGCGATCCAGGACCCGTCGTCGGTGAGCAGCGACAGCACGCCTGACGCGGCGTGCACCAGATGTCCGAGCGGATGGGCGTGACGCGGCGACGTCTCGGCGTGCGCGAAGCGGTAGGCGCCCTCCATCGGCAGGGCGGTGAGGGAGTCGAAGTCGACCAGGTTCAGATCGACGAGGCGGGAGGATTGGCGAGTATTCGACATCAGGATGCAGTGTACGTGTTTCCTGACAGGTCGCGCGGATGCTGGACTCGATGCATGACCACGATGCAGGAACCGTTCGACACCGCCCCGATCCCGCTGACCACGCCGTCCGTCCGTCGGCGCACCGCCCTCACTGCGATCTCTGTGGCGGCCGGTCTGCTGATGATCGCGCTGAATCTCCGCATGGGCGTCGCGTCGGTGGGACCGGTGATCCCCGCGATCGAGCGCGAGCTCGGCATCCCCTCGGCGGCGGCCGGACTCCTGACGACCATCCCGGTGTTCGCGTTCGGGGCCTTCGCCTTCCTCACGCCGGCGCTGACGCGATGGATCGGACTGCATCGACTGCTCGCGCTCACGATGGTCGTCGTCGCGGTCGGCATCGGCATCCGTCTTCTCCCCTCTCCGGTTGCGCTCTTCGGCGGCACGGTGCTGGTCGGCGCGGGCATCGCCGTGGCGAACGTCTGCATGCCGGCTGTGATCAAGCAGGACTTCGCCCACCGCCTCGGACTGATGATGGGTCTGTACTCGACGGCGCTGTTCCTCGGCGCCGCCGCAGCTGCTGCCCTCACGGTTCCGTTCATGACGGCACTCGACGGGTCGTGGCGTGGTGCGCTGGCGATCTGGGCGATTCCGGCAGTACTCGCCGTGCTGATCTGGACGCCACGGGCGATCCGTGCCGTCGCCGACTCCCCGGGCACGACGGGCGGGCCCGTCGACGCGATCGCGGAGCCTCGGGACGAGCCGCGCCTGACGATGCTGCTGCGCGATCCGGTCGCGTGGGCGGTCACGGGCTTCATGGGTCTGCAGAGCCTGAGCTACTACGCGGCCCTCACCTGGATTCCGACGATGCTGCAGGACGCCGGGATCTCGGTGGCGGACGCCGGACTGCTGCTGTCGTACTCGAGTCTGCCCGGGATCGCGGCGGCGCTCCTCGTGCCCACGATGATGCGCCGTATCCGACCCACGTGGCTGCCGGTCCTGCTGTCGGCACTGCTCAGCGCAGCGGGACTCATCGGTCTGCTCGTCGCGCCGGGAGGAGCTGCGGCGTGGGTGTGGATGACGCTGCTCGGGCTCGGCCAGGGCGCCGCCATCGCCCTGTCGCTGACGTACATCGTGCTCCGTGCGCCCGACGCGAGGCACACGGCCCACCTGTCGACCATGGCGCAGGGGATCGGCTATCTGTTGGCCGGCCTCGGTCCCATCGGTCTCGGACTCCTGCACGCCGCCGTCGGTGGATGGATCGCTCCGGTCGCGGCGCTGGTGATCCTGCTCGCGGTGCAGGCCGTGGCCGGCGCGGCAGCGAGCCGGGACCGCCACGTGCGGTCCTGAGCCGGGTGAGCCGCCGACCCGGATCGCGGCTCAGACGAACGCGCTCATCCCGGTGATGTCGCGGCCGAGCAGCAGCGCCTGCACGCTCTCCGTGCCCTCATAGGTGTGGATCGCCTCGATGTCGGCCATGTGCTGCATGACTCCGTTCTCGAGCAGGATGCCGTTGCCGCCGAGCAGGTCGCGGGCGACGGCGGCCACGCGGCGTGCCGCGCGCGTGTTGTGGAACTTCGCGAGCGACGCCTGCGTCGGACGCAGTTCTCCTGCCGTCTCGAGGTCGGCGAGGCGTCGGCAGTACAGTTGCATCGCCGTGACGTCCTCGAGCATGTGGGTCAGACGTTCCTGGACCATCTGGAACTTCGCCAACGGCTTGCCGAACTGCACGCGCTGGGTCGCATAGGTGAGCGCCGCCTCGTAGCAGGCGGTCGCGTGACCCAGTGCCGACCAGGCGACGCCGGAGCGCGTCGCATAGAGCACGACCGAGGCATCCTTGAAGCTCTTGGTGCCCGGCAGCACGGCCTCGAGCGGCACGCGCACGTCGTCGAGTTCGATGTGCGCCTGGTGGATGGCCCGCAGCGAGGCCTTGCCGCGGATGACCGATCCCGTGTACCCCGGGGTGTCCTGTTCGACGAGGAAGCAGCGCACGGCGCCGTGCTCGGGTGCCGTCTCGTCGTCGACGCGGGCCCAGACGAAGGTGATGCCGCCGGAGGCGCCGTTGCCGATCCACTTCTTCGTGCCGCGCAGCACCCAGGTGTCGCCGTCGCGTCGTGCCACCGTCTCGAGGGAGACGGAGTCGGAGCCGTGGTCGGGCTCGGTGAGCGCGAAAGAACCGAGCACGGAGCCGTCGGCGAGGGCGGTGAGCCATCTCTCCTGCTGGGCGTCCGATCCGAAGAGGGCGAGCGTGCGCAGCGCGAGTCCGCCCTGCACTGCCAGGATCGTGCCGAGGGAGCCGTCGCCCCGGGAGATCTCCATGTTCACGAGCCCCGCAGCCAGCGGCGAGAGTCGGGTGAGGGACGGATGCTCGATCCCGTCGACCACGAGGTCCATCTCTCCCATCCGCCGAGCGGCGTCGAGCGGGTATTCGGCGCGGTCCCAGGCCTCGGCCATCTGCGGGGAGACCTCGTCGACGTACGCCTTGGCGCGGTCCCACGCGGCGCGGTCCGCGGCGGGGATGTCGGAGAACACGGCGTAGTAGTCGCTGTCCTGGCGTCCGGTGATGTCGTACGACGAGACGCGCTCGCCGGGGAACGGGGAAGCTTCGGTGCTCATGATGACTCCTTCGTGGCACCAAGTATCGTACTCGCCGAAACTCGGTTTCACGACAGGATGTCGTCCGGATGCTCCGCGAGGTCAGCCCAGCTCGGCGCGCACACGCCGGGTGACCTCGGCGATCGGCATCGATCGGGGGAACACCGCGACGACCAGGTCGTCGGCCGACGGCTCGGCGACGGCATCCTGCTGCACGCCGAAACGACGCATCGCGACGTCGAGCGCCTGACGCAGCGCCGACGCCGGCACGCGCTTGCCCCGGAGCATCTGGCGCAGCACATGGTTGTGCACGGCGGTGATGACGGCGGCATAGCTGACGGCGTCGAGCGGATCGAGGTCCGGCAGCGACTCTCGCAGGTACTCGTCGAAGAGGCGCTCGTAGCGGAACACCGCGACGATCTCCCGTTCGCGCAGAGCAGGGATCTGCCGCACGAGCTCGTAGCGGCGACGGGCCACGTCCGGCTCGGCGGCGAAATGGCGGAAGACCAGCATCGCGCCATCCGCGACAGTGGACCACGGGTCGCCTTCGGAGACGGAGAAGTGCTCGCGCAGCACGTCGAGCAGCAGCTCGTGGTCGGCGAAGACGACGTCGTCCTTGCCGCCGAACTGCCGGAAGAACGTCGAGCGCGACACGCCTGCGGCCTTGGCGATCTGCTCGACCGAGGTCTGGTCGAAACCGTGTTCGGCGAACAGGTCGAGTGCGGCGGCGACGACGCGCGTCGCGCTCGCGGCGGCGGAGGAGGTTTCGCTCATCCTCTGATGCTAGGTCACCGCCCTCGGATGCGCGCGGAAGTGCCGTCGCGGGCAGGGGGCGCTCAGGGCGAGGTAGTAGGCTGGGGGACTGGTCGATGTCTCGACATCGAGAGAATTACCAGACAGCAGCCCAGTGAAGGAACCACAGTGGATCTGTACGAGTACCAGGCACGAGACGTTTTCGAAAAGTACGGAGTGCCGGTTCTCGCCGGCATCGTCGCGGACACCCCTGAAGAGGTGAGGGCGGCTGCCGAGAAGATCGGCGGAGTGGTCGTCGTCAAGGCTCAGGTGAAGACCGGCGGCCGTGGAAAGGCAGGCGGCGTCAAGGTCGCCAAGACCCCCGACGAGGCGTACGAGGCGGCCAAGGCCATCCTCGGACTCGACATCAAGGGCCACGTCGTCAAGCGCGTCATGGTCGCGCAGGGCGCGCGCATCGCCGAGGAGTTCTACTTCTCCGTGCTGCTCGACCGCGCCAACCGCTCCTACCTGAGCCTCTGCTCGGTCGAGGGCGGCATGGAGATCGAGGAGCTCGCCGTCGAGCGCCCGGAGGCGCTCGCACGCGTCGAGGTCAACCCGCTCACGGGCATCGACAAGGCGAAGGCCGTCGAGATCGCCCGCGCAGCGAACTTCCCCGAGGACCTCGTCGAGAAGGTCTCCGACGTGTTCGTCAAGCTCTTCGACGTGTACAAGGGCGAGGACGCGACGCTCGTCGAGGTCAACCCGCTGGTCCGCACCGAAGAGGGCGACATCATCGCGCTCGACGGCAAGGTCACGCTCGACGACAACGCCTCCGAGATCCGTCACCCCGAGCACGAAGCGCTCGAGGACAAGGACGCCGCCGACCCGCTCGAGGCCAAGGCCAAGAAGAGCGGCCTCAACTACGTGAAGCTCGACGGCGAGGTCGGCATCATCGGCAACGGCGCGGGCCTGGTCATGTCGACGCTCGACGTGGTCGCCTACGCGGGAGAGAACCACAACGGCGTGAAGCCGGCCAACTTCCTCGACATCGGCGGCGGAGCCTCGGCTGAGGTCATGGCCGCCGGTCTCGACGTCATCCTCGGCGACCCGCAGGTCAAGAGCGTGTTCGTCAACGTCTTCGGTGGCATCACGGCGTGCGACGCCGTCGCCAACGGCATCAAGGGCGCGCTCGAGACGCTGGGCGCCACGGCCTCGAAGCCGCTCGTCGTGCGCCTCGACGGCAACCGCGTCGACGAGGGCCGCGCGATCCTCGCCGAGTACGCGCACCCGCTCGTCACCCTGGCCGCCACGATGGACGAGGGCGCCGACAAGGCCGCCGAGCTCGCCAACGCCTGAGACTGAAGGACTAGAAGAATGTCGATCTACCTCAACAAGGACTCCAAGGTCATCGTCCAGGGCATCACCGGCGGCGAGGGCACCAAGCACACGGCGCTCATGCTGAAGGCCGGAACCCAGGTCGTCGGCGGCGTCAACGCCCGCAAGGCCGGCACCACGGTCGCGCACACCGACAAGGACGGCAACGCCGTCGAACTCCCCGTCTTCGCCTCGGTCGCCGAGGCGATCAAGGAGACCGGCGCCGACGTGTCGATCGCCTTCGTCCCCGGTGCTTTCACGAAGGACGCGATGGTCGAGGCCATCGACGCCGAGATCCCGCTGCTCGTCGTCATCACCGAGGGTGTTCCCGTCGGCGACTCGGCCGAGGCCTGGGCCTACGCGCAGAGCAAGGGCAACAAGACCCGCATCATCGGCCCGAACTGCCCCGGCATCATCACGCCGGGCGAGGCGCTCGTCGGCATCACGCCGGCGAACATCACGGGCAAGGGACCGATCGGCCTCGTGTCGAAGTCGGGCACCCTGACCTACCAGATGATGTTCGAGCTGCGCGACCTGGGCTTCTCCACCGCCATCGGCATCGGCGGCGACCCGGTCATCGGCACCACGCACATCGACGCGCTGGCCGCGTTCGAGGCGGACCCCGAGACCAAGGCCATCGTCATGATCGGCGAGATCGGCGGCGACGCCGAAGAGCGTGCGGCCGACTACATCAAGGCGCACGTCACGAAGCCGGTCGTCGGCTACGTCGCGGGCTTCACGGCTCCCGAGGGCAAGACGATGGGCCACGCCGGCGCGATCGTCTCGGGCTCTGCGGGCACCGCTCAGGCCAAGAAGGAGGCCCTCGAGGCCGCCGGTGTCAAGGTCGGCAAGACGCCGTCCGAGACGGCTGACCTGATGCGCGCGATCGTTGAGTCGCTCTGATCTGAGCTAAGATTGAACGGAAGGCCCCGGACTCCACTCTGGGGCCTTCTTTCATGCCCGGGCGACGTCGCCGTCTCCGCGCGCTTCCTCGCCGTCGAGACGCTCCCAGATCGCCGTGACGTGGCGTGCGTCGGTGCCGCAGCAGCCGCCGATCACGCGCACGGACGGCATCCGCTCCACGAGATCGACGGTGCAGGCCGCCAGGTCGGCGGGGTCGCCCTCGTCGAGATGCTCCGCCTCGTCGAGCTCCGCGTGCGAGAGACGCGAGGCGTTCGGCCGGATGCCGATGATGCGGGACGCCGTCTCCGCGTCGACGGCACGGGCGAAGTGCTCCGGGTGTGCGCAGTTCAGCAGATACCCGTCCGGCGCGCCGTGTGCGTCGACATCGGCGATCGTCGCGGCGAGCGTGCGCCCTGAGGGAAGGCGTCCGTCGGTCTCCACCGTGAACGAGATCTCGACGGGGAGCTGGAACTCCCGCGCCGCGCGGACGACGCCGATCGCCTCCGCGGCGTCCGAGAGCGTATAGGCCGTGACCGCATCGGCACCGCCCTCGGCGAGCGACCGCACCTGCGGGCGGTGATAGCGGTAGGCATCGTCGGGCCCGGTCGCCGGGTCCCACTCGCCGGCCCGATACCCGTCTCCGCGCGGGCCCACCACCCCGACCAGGGCGATCTCGGGAAGGTCGTCGTGGTCGGAGGCGATGTCGCGGAGCATGCGGAGAGCTTCGATGTTGACGCGTCTGAGCGCGGCGGCGTCGTAGTCGAGACGGCGTCCCCAGTCCGCGCTCGCCCTCCATGTCGCCGACTCGAGCCGAAGCCCGACGCCGTGACGACCGGCGACTTCGGCGTACCCGCGGTAGTAGTCCTGCAGGAGACGTCGTCCGCGGAAGTCGTCGACGAGGACGAAGGCGGCGAAGTCGGGCAGATCGACGCCGTGATGGAAGATCAGGTCGGTCTCGAGTCCGCCGTCGGTGACGAAGCGGACAGGAGAGGCCGTGTCGGATGCGGACATCGGATCACCTTCTCCGGGAGGTGTCTCCGGTCTACCAGAGCATCGCCGCCGGCGCCATGGCCACCCGTGCGGGCGCAGACGATGGTGCCCGCACGGGTGGCGATGAGGGTCAGACGGGCAGCGACAGATCGTCCATGTCCAGGACCGTGCCGCCCGACCGCAGCAGCTCTTCGTAGGCGCGGAGTCGGGCCTCATCGATCGCGGTGTTGCTGGTCCCGCGCTTCCAGTAGCCGTAGACGGAGACATCGTCCTTCGCGGCGGAGAGGGTCGTGCGGAAGTGCGAGCGCACGGCGCGCATCTCGTCGCGTTCGCCCGCGCCCCACACCACGACGCCGTCCGCAGCGGTGACGCCGGCGAATTGCGCTGCGAACCCCTCACCCGGCCGCAGTCGTGTGAGGGCGAACCCGGGGATCCGGGGCAGCTCGTCGAAGGCCGTCACGTCGGAGGTCGCGACCCATCCTCTACCGTGGAGGCCGACAGGTGCCTGCCTCAGGAGCGCGTAGAGGGCAGGGATCGCCGTCGCGTCAGCGAAGACGAGCAGCCCGCGTCCGCGAGTCTCAGGGAACCGGAAGTGCGGTCGCGGACCCACGAGGGGAACGACGTCCCCGACGCGCAGATCGGCGAGCCATCGCATCATGGGACTCGACTCTCCGTGGCGCACCACATCGATATCGATCGTCTCGGCTGCTTCGTCCGCGGCACGTACGGTGTAGACGCGAGAGAGCTGCTCGGCGCCATCGGTCAGATGGATGCGCAGCGAGACGTTGGGCACGCTCCACTGCGGATCCTCGGCGAGGCCGGAGATGTGCACGACGATGCGCACGAGCTCCGCAGTGACCTCCCGGATCTCGCGGACGATGCCGTGCGTGCGATGCATCCCCTTGTTGTGATCGTTCGACAGGATCGCCTCCTGCTCGTGCAACGGCAGGCTGCGGTCGACAACGGGAACGGTTTCGTCTGTCATCGTGACTCCATTTCTTCGGTGGCATGGGGGCTGGGGCGGCGGAGATCGCGGGGGACCACGAGCGGACGGCCGGTCTCGGGGTCGGAGAGCACGAGAGCGTCGAGGTCGAAGACCTTACGCAGGTTCGGTGCGGTGAACACGGTTGCGGGATCGCCCTCGACGACGACGGCACCGTCGCGCATCGCGATCACGTGTGAGGCGTAGCGGGCGGCGAGGTTGAGATCGTGCAGCACGGCGACCAATGTGCGTCCGGACTCGTGGAGACGGGAGCACAGGTCGAGCACGTCGATCTGATGAGCCACGTCGAGGTAGGTGGTCGGTTCGTCGAGCAGGAGAACGGGAGTCTGCTGGGCGAGCGTCATCGCGATCCAGACCCGCTGCCGCTGCCCACCGCTGAGCTCCTCGACCAGGCGGTCGGAGTGGTCGCGAAGACCGACCTCCCGAAGCGCCTCCTCTACGACGCGCTCATCCTCCGCCGACCATTGCCGCAGCAGGCTCTGATGCGGGTTGCGACCGCGGGCGACCAGGTCGGACACGGTGATGGCGCCCGGCGCGAGGGGAGCCTGAGGGAGTAGGGCGATGCGCCGGGCGATCTGCTTGGTGCGCAGTGAGGCCAGATCGATGCCGTCGACCGTGACCGTGCCGGCGCGGGGCACGATCATGCGACCGAGGGCTCGCAGCAGGGTCGACTTGCCGCAGCCGTTCGGACCGATGATGACGGTGAAGCCGCCAGGAGGGATGTCGACGCTCAACCGGTCGACGATGGTGCGGGATGCGTAGGCGAGATGAAGGTCGCGGGCTGTGAGTGCGTGGGGGATCATGGGGTCCTCATCAGATGCGTCGGGCGAGCAGCGACAGCAGATACATGCCGCCGAGCAGACTGGTCACGAGGCCGACCGGCGTGCGCAGCCCGATGTCGAGATGCGCGGCGAGCAGATCGGCCAGCAGAAGCAGCAGCGCTCCCGTGAGCGCGGACACGCCGAGCTGCACACCCGGCGCCGGGGCGATCCGCCGTGCGATCTGCGGTGCGGCGAAGGCCACGAAGGCGATCGGCCCGGCGGCGGCGACAGCGATGGCCGCGGCGATCACTGCGAGGATGAGCGCCTGGAGTCGTCGCCGTTCGACCGAGACGCCGAGCGCCTGCGCCGTGTCATCGCCCATTTCGATGAAGGCGATGCTCCGCGCGCACGCCATGAGCATCGGGGTCAGGACGGCCAGTGCCGCGATCAGACTGATGGCGTGCGGCCAGCCGCGGCCGGTGAGGGATCCGGACGACCATACTTGGGCGAGCGTCGCGTCGTTGATGTCCGCACGCACGAGGAGCAGTGCCGAGAGCGCGCTCATCGTCGCACCGACGCCGATCCCCACGAGCACGAGCCGGATACCGCCGCTGACGCCGTCGCGACGGGCGAGCAGGTAGACCACGACTGCGGTGACCAGGCCTCCCGCGACTGCGGCGAGCGCCGTCTCGAGCACTCCGCCGCCGAACAGCACGATCTGCGCGACGGCACCGGTGGCGGCACCAGTGGTGAAGCCGATGATGTCGGGAGAACCGAGGGGGTTGCGCGAGAGCGACTGGAAGACTGCTCCGCTCATCGCGAGTGCTGCGCCGACCAGTAGAGCAGTGAGCGCGCGCGGCATGCGCCGCCCCCATACCGACCGCACGGTGGATGCGCTGGCATCGCCGGTCAGCGTGCCGACCAGGTCGGCGGGGCTGACGGGGATCGTTCCGGCGCACAGACTCACGGCCACCATGATCAGGATCACGACGGTGAGTACGCCCGCGGTGCGCGCGGCGCGGTCGTCGACTCGCAGCGACCAGCCGCCGATCCGCAGTACACGCACAGCGGAGAGCAGGGTGGTCACAGCGAGGCCACCCTCCGTGAGCGCACCAGGGCGATGAACAGAGGGCTGCCGAGCAGCGCGGCCGCGATGCCGCTCTGGAGGTCGGCGGGAGCCACGAGCGCGCGGCCGAGGGTGTCGGCGCTCACGAGCAGTCCGGCGCCCACGACGATCGAGCAGGGCAGCAGCCAGCGATGCGAGTTGCCGACGACCTGGCGCACGATGTGGGCGGCGGCGAGACCGATGAAGCCGATCGGACCGGCCGCGGCGGTGGCGCCACCTGCCAGCAGGACGACAGCGAGCGCTGTCGAGGCCCGCACCGCTCCGACCGAAGTGCCCAGAGAGCGTGCGGCGGCGTCGCCGAGGGCGAGGCTGTCGAGGGGGCGCGCAAGCAGCAGTGCGACGGACAGCCCGACGACGAGGAACGGCAGGACGGCGACGATGACGTCGAGCCCCCGGCCCTGCAGCGACCCCACCGACCAGAAGCGGAAGTACTGGAACGCCGTCTCGTTGCTGATCAGGATCATCTGCGTCACGGCGCCGATCGCGATGGCGACCGCGGTGCCGGCGAGGGCGAATCGCACCGGCGTGGCACCGCTGCGGTGTGCGGATCCGAGTGCGAACACGAGCACCGCGGCCAGCGCAGCTCCCGCGAAGGCGAACCAGATGTAACCGTGCACGGATGTGACGCCGAGGTAGGCGATGGCGACCACGACCAGGAGAGACGCACCCGCGTTGACTCCGAGGATGCCGGGGTCGGCGAGTGGGTTCCTGGTGAGTGACTGCATGAGCGCGCCCGCCATGCCGAGTGCCGCGCCGACCAGGATTCCGAGGAGCATGCGCGGCACACGAGACGCCATCACGATCACGTGCTCGTTACGGGTCGGATCATAGGCCGTGAGCGCGTCGAGAACCTGCGCTGGTGAGATCGGGTGAGAGCCGACGCCGAAGCCGACGACAGCCAGAAGCACAGTGGTCGCGCCGGCTCCGAGCAGCAGTGCGATCGCGCGTCGCGCCACGGCGGGATGACGCAGGGGAGCGTCGTCCCGCCGTGGCGAGGAAGTGACGGTCGAGGTCATTCAGAGAACGTGTCGACGATCAACTGCGTGGTGTTCTTCGCACTGAAGTAGTCGAGCCGGAAGGACTCCGTGCCGAGCGAGTGCACGCGGTCCGCCGCGACGGCCGGCTGGTTGACGAGCAGCGGGTCGCCGACGAACGCGGACACGGGGTCGCCGCCTCCCATCGCGACGAGGAACAGTGTCCGGGAGCCGGCGAGTCCGCTGGCGGCGTTCTCCGCGCTGAGGATGTCGACACCGTTCGCACCGGTCTGCTCGCTGCGGAACGCCTCGGCTGCAGCCTCATAGGTGAATCCGAGCGCCGTGAGCAGCCGCGCCTGCGGGCTGTCTGCTCCGAACGCCCACACGCCGTCCGCTCCCATGTAGACCGCCGCCGTCACCGGTTGCTCCGGAAGCATGATCTTCTCGGCCTGCGCAGCGACCCAGTCGTCGTACTCGGCGATCGTCGCGGCCGCCTGCTCCTCCAGGCCGGTGATCGTGCCGAGTTCCGTCGTCAGTTCCTGCCACGTCACGGTGCCGTAGTCCAGCAGCACGGTCGGGGCGATCTCGCTCAGCTGATCGTAGGCCTCGAGGGTGGCGTCCCCGCCGTTGACCGAGCCGATGATCAGATCCGGTTCGAACAGGTCGACCGCGTCCAGGTCGAGTTCGAGGTCGCCGTAGACGACTTCCACGCCCGCCTCGTCGGCCGCGTCCGCCCATTGAGTGAAGAAGCCCTTGTCGTCGCTCAGGGGGGAGACGGTGGTGGCGGCGGATCCGACCAGCGGGGCGTCGATCGCCAGCAGGCTCCCGGTGATCGACGGGGACACGGAGACGATGCGCAGCGGCGCGGCGGAGATCTCAGTCTCTCCCGCGCCGTGCTCGACGGTGCGTGGCCAGGAGCTGTCGCCGGCGGCCGCCGCAGCGGCTTCGGTGTCGCTGAGCGTGTCGGTCTCGGAGGAGCAGCCGCCGAGCGCGAGGGCAGCGAGGGCAGCCAGGGCGGTGACGGTGAGCAGGCGTGAGCGCATGAGGATTCTTCCTGATTCGGGAGGGGGTGCACGGGCCATCCAGTGCAGAGGAATCGGGCGGAGAGGGCCCGTAGAATCTGAACTTAGCCTTGCCTAACCTGATTCGAGTTTCTGGGAGCGCCAACGTGTTACCACTTCCCGTCGAGACCGGAGAAGTCCTCGCCGAACCGACCCTGCTGTGGTGCGTCAGAGGCCGCGGGCGGTTCGTGATCGACGGTGTGACCACGCGCGTCGCCGGCGGGCGGGCGCTTTGGGTGCCGCGCGGGAGTCGCGTGCAGGTCACACTGAGGCGAGACGACGTCGTGCTGCCCGTCCCCGGGCTCACCTGCGCAGGAGCGACGGGACCCACGCGGATCGAGATCCCGTCGTCCTGGGAACCCTGGCTCCTCCATGCATTCGGCGAGGCGCTGGCCTACCTGGATGGTGCCTCGATCCGCGGGCGGCTGAGCGCACTGCTGGGAGCGGTGGCCCCGGAACATCCCATCGTCGCACGTCCCGCCCCACCCACGTCCGAGGAGATGGGCGTGCTCGCTGCGGCGATCGACGCAGCGCCCGCCGTCCCGGTCGCCGAGTTGGTGCGCCAGCGGATGCCGGGCTGGAGTCAGCGGACTCTGCAGCGGCGCTTTCGACAGGAGACGGGACTGACCCCCGCACAGTGGGCGAGAGAGCATCGGATCGCCGTGGCGGCCGACATGCTCGCGAGTGGCGAGGAGGTCGCCGCCGCCGCGCAACGCGTCGGATACCTCACGAGCAGCGGGTTCAGCCGGCAGTTCCGGGATCTCACGGGCACGTCGCCCGGTCGTTGGCGGCGGGTGGCCGCAGCTCCGGAGCGGACAGTGCTCCTCCCGGCACCGATGCCTTCCCAGGAGGTGCTTCCGGCGCATCGCACCTGGCTCCGCGCCAACGGCGCGCACGTCGCGGTGTGGGTGGTCCGGGGTGCCGCGACGATCACGGTCGCCTCCCGCACGATCGTGCTGTCGGAGGGACAGGCCATCGTGATCCCGGCCGGCGTGCCGAACTCCATCCGGCTCTCACCGGGGTCGCTCCTGCTCCCCGTCGGCTATCGTTCCGGGCGTTCGGCGGCGATCGGCGCGCCGTCCGTTCCGGCCGTCATCCGTGGCGAAGAGACGGCGGACCTGATCCAGGCGATCGTCTCGGCCTACACCGGGGTGCGGCCGTTCGGGGCAGATCCCGGCGCGGGCTTCGACCTGATCAGCATCCGCTCCACGCCGGAACCGGTGGACGCCGACGACATCCTGCTCGCGCGGTTGGCGAGCGCTGTGGCCATGGGCGACATCACCGAGCCGACCCTCGCGGAGTGCGCCCGCTGGTCAGGCGCCTCGGAGCGCGAGCTCAGCCGTGTGGTGAACGAGAGGGCAGGGGTCACGTTCGCGCAGTGGATCCGGGTTTCGCGCATGTCGCGGGCGCGCGTGCAACTGCACGGTGGAGCAGCGGCCTCGGCGGTGTCGCGCCAGCTCGGATATGCCCATCTGCCGGCATTCTCCCGCGCCTTCCGCAAGGTGCACGGCACCAGTCCGCGCGCCGTGCCCGTCGTGAACAATCAACGCCGGAGCGCATGAGAAGAGGGGCGGATGCCGCAGCATCCGCCCCTCTCGCGTGGTGGGGGTCCGGTCAGATCCCGACGCCGAACAGCGCCTCGATCGGACCGCGCGCGAAGAACAGCACGAACCCGGCCGCGACCACCCACAGCAGGGGGCTGATCTTCTTCGCCTTGCCCGAAAGCGACTGCACGAGCACCCAGCTCACGAAGCCGGCGCCGATGCCGTTGGCGATCGAGTAGGTCAGCGGCATGACGGTCACGGTGAGGAACACCGGCAGCAGCACGCTGAAGTCGCCCAGATCGATGTACTTGATCTGCGCCATCATCATGGCACCGACGATGATCAGCGCGGCGGCGGCGATCTCGGTCGGGACGATCGAGGTGAGCGGGGTCAGGAACATCGCCAGGAGGAAGATGCCACCCGTCACCACATTGGCCAGACCCGTGCGGGCACCCTCGCCGATGCCGGCGCCGGACTCGATGAACACGGTGCTCGACGACGAAGAGGTGGCACCACCGGCGATCGCGCCGACACCCTCGACGATCAGCGCCGACTTGATGCGCGGGAAGTCGCCCTTCTCATCGGCCAGGCCCGCTTCCTTCGCGAGACCGGTCATGGTGCCCATGGCATCGAAGAAGTTCGAGAAGACGAGCGTGAACACGATCATCACGAGGGCGACGAGGCTGACCTTGTTGAAGTCGAACCCGAAGTCGACCGCGCCGATCAGACTCAGGTCGGGGAGGCTGACGGGCGAGCCCGTGAGCGCCGGGACCGTGAGGCTCCACCCGCCGGGGTTGACGGCACCGTCGGCACCGAACTGCGGACCGAGGTGCCAGATCGCCTCGACGATCACCGCGAGCACCGTGCCCGAGACGAGTCCGATCAGGAGACCGCCCTTGACCTTGCGGGCCACGAGGATGCCGGTGAGGATCAGCGTCGCGACGAACAGCACGGTGGGCACGGTCGCGATCGAGCCGCCGATGCCGAGCCCGACAGGCGGGGAGGCGGCACCCGTCGCGGTGACGAAGCCGGAGTTCACGAAGCCGATGAACGCGATGAAGAAGCCGATGCCGACCGTGATCGCGATCTTCAGCTGGAAGGGAACGGCGTCGAAGATCAGCTTGCGCAGACCGGTCGCCGCGAGCAGGACGATCACGATGCCGTTGATCATCACGAGCGCCATCGCCTCGGCCCAGGTGACCTGGCCGACGACGGAGAACGCGACGAAGGCGTTGATGCCCAGGCCGGCGGCGAACCCGAACGGCAGGCGCGTGACGAGGCCGAACAGGATCGTCATGACACCGGCGGTGAGCGCGGTGGCGGCACCGACGGCGCTGAAGTTCAGCGTCGTCCCGTCCACGTCGGCGGCGCCGGTGAGGATGATCGGGTTGAGGATCACGATGTAGGCCATGGTGACGAACGTCACCAGACCACCTCGGATCTCGGTGCCGACGGTGGAACCGCGCTTGCTGATCTCGAAGAAGCGGTCGAGCGCGTTCTTCGGTTCGGCAGTCGCGGGGGCAGGGGACGGGGCAGTTGTCATCGGGGGAACCTCCGCAGGAGACGATATCGTGTCGCCCGCACCCGCGCGCGCCCCCAGGAGGCAGCGGGGTTCTCGTCGTAGTCTCGAATCGCTATGCAACGCCTCCTCGTCGCGCTCCTCGCCGCCTTCGACGCCGTCATCGCCGCTGCGGTCGGCCTCGTCGTGCTGCTCGCGCCGCTGACCCTGTTGTGGACCCTCGCGTTCGGCGCGACGGCGGATTGGGGTGCGCTCTGGCCGCTCACCGGAACGCTGTGGGCATTCGGTCACGGCGTGCCGCTCGATGTCACCATCGCCTCGGAGATGCTGGTCGCCCTCGCGATCCCCCCGGCCGCGGCGAGCTTCGTGGTCTCGGTCACACCCCTCGCCTTCCTCCTGTTCACGCTGCTGTTCGCGGCGCGCTCCGGTGCCCGCGCCGCCAAGGCAGGCGCTTGGCTGCTGGGCTCGCTCTCGGGCACGGCCGTGTTCGCGGCGATCGCCGTGGGCGTCGCCCTCTCGGCTCGGTTGGACGCCGTGCAGACCTCCTTCCCCCTCGCGATCGTGCTGCCGAGCGCCGTGTATCTGGTCGGCGCTGTGTGCGGCGCGGTCCGGGTCGCCTGGGAGGACGGCGACGGCGGCCTGCTCGACCGCCTGCATGACGTCGTCGACACCTGGGGCGACTGGACCCCGGTGCCCGCCGCGATCGTGCGCGGTGCAGCCTTCGCGGTGATGGGAGTGACGGCGGCCGCCGCTGCCGCTGTCGCGCTGATGACGCTGTTGCGGGGCGGAGAAGTGGTCGCGCTCTTCCAGGCGTCGCGTGTCGACGCTCTCGGTGCGACGGTGATGACCATCGGGCAGTTCGCCTACCTGCCGACGCTCATCGTGTGGGCCGCCTCCTGGATCGCGGGCCCCGGATTCGCGGTCGGCGTCGGCACCGCCGTCTCTCCTGCCGGCACCCAGCTCGGTGTCGTGCCGGGCATCCCGATCCTGGGGCTGCTCCCCGAGAACAGCTCGATCTGGATGCTCATCGTCATCCTGATCCCGATCGGCGCCGGAGCGGTCGCCGGATGGGCCGTCCGCTCGCGGCTGGTCTGGGAGGGCACGCCGCTGGCCATGCTGCCCCGCGCGGTGATCGCCGTCGGCCTCAGCCTCGTCACGGCCGGCGTCGCTGCGGTCGCTGCTGCGCTCGCGCACGGCTCGATGGGGCCGGGACGCCTGGTGGAGATCGGACCCGCACCCGTCCCGTTCGCACTCGCGCTCGGGGGAGAGGTGCTGCTCGGCGCCGCGATCCTGCTGCTCTCTCCGCGGCATCGCGACGAACTGGCCGAGGAGCGCACCGATCGCTGGAACGCGGAGATGGCGGCCGTGCCGACCACCGACTGGGCGACGATCGACCGTGCACCGGCGACCACGCCGCAGGGAACGACCGGCTCGGCCGACGACACGGCGCCGCTCGATGACCTCGGCAGGTTCACGACCCCGCTCACCGATCCGACCGAGCGCCGCGACTGACGGTCGCGTCGGGAGCACCGGCCCGGCAAGAGCGGGCCGCGCGCCCCGGTAGACTGGGCGCGTGCTCACGGTCGCCGTTCTCATCTCGGGCACCGGCTCGAATCTTCGCGCCCTCCTCGAGGCCGCTCGTCATCCCGACTTCCCTGCTCGGGTGGTCGTCGTCGGCGCCGACCGCGAGGCCGACGGTCTGGCGCATGCCGAGGAGTTCGGCATCCCCAGCTTCACGGTCCCGTGGCACGAGCACGACAGCCGCGATGCGTGGGGCGAAGAGCTCGCCGGACAGCTGCGCGTCTGGACACCCGATCTGGTCGTCCTCTCCGGACTCATGCGGCTGCTGCCGCCGGCCGTGGTCGCGGAGTTCTCGCCGGCCCTGATCAACACGCACCCGGCGTTCCTGCCGGAGTTCCCCGGCGCGCACGGCGTGCGGGATGCGCTCGCGGCCGAGGTCGCGCAGACGGGTGCGAGTGTGATCGTCGTGGATGACGGCGTCGACACCGGGCCCATCCTGGCGCAGGAGCGCGTGCCGATCCTCGACGGCGACACCGAGCACTCCCTGCACGAGCGCATCAAGCCGGTCGAACGACGACTCCTGATCGACGTCGTCCGCGGCATCGCCACCGGCGAGATCACGCTGACCTCCGCTTCCTGACCTTCCTCTTTCCCACCGACGCACGTCCCTCACGCACGAAGGAGCCCATCATGGCCGGCCCCCGCCACGACCCCTCGCTCTACCGCGATCGCGATACGGTGCCGATCCGGCGCGCGCTCATCTCGGTCAGCGACAAGAGCGGTCTGCTGACGCTCGCCGCCGCGCTCGCCGATGTCGGAGCCGAGATCGTCTCGACCGGTTCCACGGCCGCCACGATCCGCGAGGCCGGGTTCGAGGTCACCGATGTCGCCGCCGTGACCGGCGTCGCCGAGATGCTCGACGGACGCGTGAAGACCCTGCACCCGAAGATCCACGGTGGTCTGCTGGCCGACCTGCGCCTCGAGGACCACGAGCGTCAGCTCGACGAGCTCGACATCAATCCGTTCGACCTCGTCGTGGTGAACCTGTACCCGTTCGTCGAGACCGTCGCCTCGGGCGCTGTCGGCGACGACGTGGTCGAGCAGATCGACATCGGAGGGCCCGCGATGGTGCGCGCCGCCGCGAAGAACCACGCGAACGTCGCGATCGTCGTCTCGCCGCAGTCGTACCCCGCCGTCGTCACCGCCATCGCGGGCGGCGGAACCACGCTGTCGCAGCGCCGCGAGCTCGCCGCCCGTGCCTTCGCGCACACCGCGGCGTACGACACGGCCGTCGCGTCCTGGTTCGCGGAGGGAACGCTGAACGCCGAGGGCGACCTGCCCGCGCACCTCACGATCCAGGCCGAGCGCCTCGCCACACTCCGCTACGGCGAGAACTCGCACCAGCGCGGCGCGATCTACACGCGCGCCGGCGGTCACGGTATCGCCCAGGCCACGCAGCTGCAGGGCAAGGAGATGTCGTACAACAACTACGTCGACGCCGACGCCGCCCTGCGTGCGGCCTACGACATGATCAAGCCGGCCGTCGCGATCATCAAGCACGCCAACCCGTGCGGCATCGCGACCACGGCCCCGAACGCGCTCGACCCGATCGCCAGCGCACACCTGCGCGCGCACGAGTGCGACCCCGTGTCGGCCTACGGCGGAGTCATCGCCGCGAACGGCACCGTCACGCTGAAGATGGCGGAGAACCTCAAGGACATCTTCACCGAGGTCATCGTCGCCCCGTCGTTCGAGCCGGCCGCGCTCGAGGTGTTCAAGGCCAAGAAGAACCTGCGTCTGCTGCAGCTGCCGGAGGACTGGCAGCAGGAGCGCATGGACGTGCGCCTCGTCTCCGGCGGACTGCTGCTGCAGGACGCCGACCGCTTCCCCGACGACATCGTGTCGGTCGCGAAGAACTGGGAGCTCGTCTCCGGTGAGCGCCCGAGCGACGAGGAGATGGAGAACCTCATCTTCGCGTGGAAGGCCTGCCGCGCAGTGAAGTCCAACGCGATCGTGCTCGCCAAGGACAACGCCACGGTCGGTGTCGGCATGGGCCAGGTCAACCGCGTCGACTCGTGCCGCCTCGCGGTCGAGCGTGCGGGCGACCGCGCCGCCGGTTCGGTCGCGGCATCCGATGCGTTCTTCCCGTTCGCCGACGGTGCGCAGGTGCTGATCGACGCGGGCATCAAGGCGATCGTCCAGCCCGGCGGATCCGTGCGCGATGCCGAGGTCGTCGATGCCGCGCGCAAGGCCGGCGTGACGATGTTCTTCACCGGAGAGCGCCACTTCTTCCACTGAGCCGTGGCTGTCGGCGTCGCCGACACCCGCGCTCGCCACCGAGGCCCCCGTCTGCGCACGTCCGCAGGCGGGGGCCTCGCTGGTGCTGAGGGGCTCGGCGCACCGGCGCACCCTGCCCCCGCGGATCAGAGGATCACGATCGCGGACATCGCGACGGTGGAGGCCGCCATGGTGACGTGGTGCAGCCGGTGCGCCCAGGAGCGTTCCGCACGCAGCGCGATCGCGCCGAGGAGGAGCGCGCCGATGCCGAATGCGCCCCCCATCATCTGCGGCATCATCGCACTCCCGCCGTGCGCGTGGCCCGCGGGGGCTGCGACGGAGCCAGGGGTCATCGTCGTCATCAGGAGGATCAGGGCCGCGGTGGAGACCAGCCCCAGGGCGAGGTGCCCTGTCAGGACCGACGAGCGGCCACCCGCCGCCGCCTCGCCTCCGCGACTCGAACGGCACCGCGCAGCGAGAGCGAGGGCGGCGGGGAGCATCACGGCGAACCACATGATCGGCGGCAGCAACGCCAGCGTCATCGCGTCGGCCATGCCGATGAACATGAGCGCGGCCGCAGCGACTTCGGGAAGACCGACGCCGCGTCGGATCAGAGTGAGCGACCCCGCACCGACCAGCGCCGCCGCCAGCGCGAAGACGTGCAGGACCTCGCTCAACGCGACGACGTGATCGGGGCGTCGCGCACCGACATCCGACGCCACGCGGCCGTGGACACATCGGCGGGCGCCGCCGCCGCGAAGGCCATCGCGCCGACGGCGACATCCAGCGCGACCGTGAGCTTGGTCTCCCAGCGCAGGTGCTCCGGCTGATCAGCCCGAGCGCGCACCGAGATCGGAGCATCCGGGATCGCCCCGAACGCGAGCGCCCTCTCGCGATCGTCGACGATGGCGGCGAGCTCTGCGGCATCCGTCAGGCACTGATACCGGGGGATGCTCGTCGTCTCGTACGGTGAGTACTCGCCGGCGGCGAGCTCGGCGTCGAGGAAGTGATTCGTGTGCGCCAGAGTGCGTCCGCGCCGTGCCGGCAGCACCGCGACACCCGCCGGCGACACCTCCACGGCCGCGGCCGAGGGCGTCGTGCCGTCGAACGCGACGACGGTCAGCACGCTCGACGCGGCCAGCGGGACGGAACGAGCCACTGCCACGGCGTCGGCCAGTGAGGTGGCGCGATCCAGGATCATCCGGGCGAGCACGTGCACGGGAACCCCGGCCTGCGAGCCGTCGGACCGGTGATGCAGGATGTTGAAGTGCACCCCGACGCCGCGATCGTTCACGCCGATCTTGGCGGGCTGACCGAATTCGCAGAACGTCACGACCCGCGCTCCGGATGTCGATCGCAGACGTCGGACGACGGTCTCGTTCGAGAGCGTCTCATGCCAGTCCCAGGTCTGCAGCGTGCGCGGCGGTGTCGCGTCGTCGGGCACGTGCACGACGGTGGAGCATTCCATCGACGGCGTCATACGCGCCAGGATCTCGGTGCGGGCGGTCAGCAGGTGCACGTCGGTGAGGGGGAGACCGCTCCCTTCCGCCATGCCGGCGAACTCGGCCGCGATCTCGGGCGCATGGGTCTCGGTGGATGCACGGCACTCGTCGGCGACGGCTCTGGCGCGCTCGGCGGAGACGCCGGACTGCGCGAACAGCCGCAGATAGGAGTCGCGCGCATCGTGCAGTTGAGATGACCAGTGCGAGCCGAACCGGACACCCTCGTCGTGAGGGCTGTCGACCTCCGAGGACCACTCATGGACGATCATTCGTCTCCTCCGATGCGTTCGACCAGCTCGGCGACGTCGCCGTAGGGGCATCCCCTGGTGCGGGACGCCGCGGCCACCCGCTGCCGCACCTCGCGGGGCTTGTCCTGGCTGACCTTGAACACGGCGCGCTGCTCGAGGATCTCGAACCGGAAGGACACGATCCCGCCGACGATGCGCTCGAACGTGGGGAGCGAGCCGGTCATGTCCCATGCTGTCGGCTCGAGTGCTTCGAGCTCCTCGACCGTGCGCGTCACGACATGCATGCCGTCGGCGGCATCCTCGAGAACCGTCACCCTGGCGGTGAGATGAACGGCCGCGTAGTCCCAGGTCGGGACGTTCGGGTCGTCGGCATACGTGGTGGGGGAGACGTAGTCGTGGGGGCCGGAGAACACCAGGAGCACGGAGTCGCCGTCCGAGATCTGCTGCCACTGCGGATTCTTCCGAGCGATGTGCCCGAGGAGCTCCCCGCCGACGAAGCCGCCGTCGGCCGCCATCCGCTCGATGATGACGGGGGTGTGCGTCACGGTGGGCGCGCCATCCGCTCCGCCGCCGTTCGAGACGATCAGCGCGAACGGATGCCGGCGCACGAGCTCGGTGACCTCATGCTGCGAGGGGGCGAGGTACTTCTCGAATTCGTACATGATCAGCCCGCCGCGCAGAGGATCGCGTCCCACGCGGTCTCGCCGGCGAGGGTGGCCACGGCGGTGGAGTTCAGCGACAGCCTGCCGCGCGAGGTGCCCGGATCTTCTGGCAGCGCGACCTCATCGGTCGTGAGGGCGAACAGGGTGTCGCCGTCGAGCGGGGTGTGGAACGGCTGGATGCCGCGGTGCATGGAGCTGTGCACCTGCAGGCCGAACTGCTTGAGCTCGACGTCGGACAGCTGCACGTTCGTGACGACGGCGGTGATCGTCGTGTTCCCCGACATCGAGTCGACCAGACGGGACTCCGCGATCGCCTCCTCGTAGTCGAGTGCAGGATGCCGGCGCTCGCCGGTCAGCGCGTCGAAGTTGCCGCGGATGATCCGGCCCGCGCGGTCGATGATCACGCCGTAGGGATTGAGCACCGTGACGACGAGGACCTTCACATCGCCGATCTGACGGAAGGCGGCGCCCTGTCCGGTGAACTCGACGCGAGCGGGATCGACCTTGCCCGACGAGGCGGAGGCCCCACCGCCCACGCGTCCGACCTCGATCACACCCTCGCGTGCGGCCTGGAGTGCCGCCTTGCCGAGCGCGGTGTCGGGGAAGACCGAGTTCTCGCGCACCGAGTAGTCGTAGATGATCGCGCCGGACACCAGCTGGAGCTGATCGAACCCGGAGCGGTGCTCGGCCCGCTCGAACAGGGCCTCGGACACCCCGGCGACGGCGGAGAGCCCGTACACGGATCCTCCGGCGAGGCAGATCGCATGGTTGTAGCCGTAGAGTCCGCTCGCGCCGACGGCACCTCCGCGGCGATCGGTGAACGTCCTCGCGCCGCCGGGGATCGACAGCACCGTCGCTCCGGTCGGACCCTCGGCGTACTCGGCGGTCCCTAGGAGCACCCCGGGGAAGTCGTACTCGACCTGTCCGCGATCCGTGCCGTGCACGGGGGTGAGGGCGAAATCGCCGTTCGAACGACGGGGACCCGCGGGCAGGACGGGGGCGAGGCGATGGGTGTCGGTCACGATGAGAGCTCCTGGAACAGTTGACGCGAATAGGGATGGTCGGGCATGTCGTAGAACACCGCGGCGGGCGCATGCTCGACGATCTCGCCGGTGCGCATCACCGCCAGGTGGTGGGAGATGTACCGCACGGCGGCGAGGTCGTGAGAGATGAACAGGGCCGCGAAGCCGTGCTCGGCCTGCAGATCCTGGATGAGGTTGAGGATCTGCGCCTGCACCGAGACGTCGAGCGCGCTGACGGCCTCGTCGAACACGATGAACGCCGGATGCGTGACGAGAGCGCGGGCGACGCTCACCCGCTGGAGCTGTCCTCCGGAGAGCTGGTGCGGCCGGCGGGCGGCGAACGACGCGGGCAGGCCGACCCGTTCGAGCATCGCCACGGCGCGCTCCTCGGTCGCCGTGCTCCGCCGCTCGTGCACGAGCAGGGGTTCGAGCACCGAGGAGAGCACGGTCGAGCGGGGGTCGAGCGCCCACCGCGGATGCTGCAGCACCGCCTGCATCCGACCCGCGCGGGATCGGAGGTTACGGGCGAGCGGAGCTCCCTGGAAGCGCACGGTCCCGGAGTCCGGGCGCTGCAGGCCGAGCACGACGGAGCCCGTCGTGGTCTTGCCCGATCCGGACTCGCCGACGAGGCCGAGCGTCTCACCCGGAGCGACCGAGAACGAGACGCTCGACATGGCTCTGACCTCGCGCCGGTTCGCGCCGATGCCGGAGGTGAAGGCGACGCTGACGTCGTCGAGCTCGATGGTGGGTGCGGAGGTCGACGCCGACGATGCGGTGCTCATGCGGACACCTCTTCTCCGGGGCGGGGCCCCGCTCGATGGTCGGCGTCGACGAGTTCCGCCGCACGGATGCAGAGGCTGTGGCGGGGGCCGAGAGATTCGGGGCGGACGACCTCGCACGCGTCGATCCGGTGCGCGCAGCGTGCGGCGAAGGCGCATCCCTCCGATTCGCCGTGCAGGACCGGTGGTGAACCGGGGATGCTGGACAGCCGTTCTCCGCGCTTCGCCCGCGAAGGGTCGGTGGCAGCGAGCGCCCGTGCGTACGGGTGCACAGGGCTGCCCAGCACAGCGGCGGCAGGTCCGCGCTCCACGACACGGCCGGCGTACATGACGGCGACCTCGTCGCACCATCGCGCGACGGCGGGCAGATCATGGCTGAGCCAGAGGATGGTCGTGCCCTGCTCACGCGCCTGTGCGAACAGCAGCCGCATGACCTCCTCGCGGACCTGGCTGTCGAGCGCCGCCGTCGGTTCGTCGGCGATGAGGAGTCGAGGGCGCCGGCACATCGCCATGGCGATCGCCACGCGCTGGGCCATACCGCCCGAGATCTGATGCGGGAACAGACGGACGACGCGCGCGGGGTCGGCGATCTGCATCGATTCCAGCAGCTCCACCTGGCGGCGTGTGGAACCGTCATCACCGACGGCGCGGAGCACGAGCCGGAGCTGTGCGCCGATGCGCATCGTCGGGTCGAGCGAGCCGATCGGATCCTGGGCGATGTACGCGAGGGTGTCGCGGCGGTAGGCGCGCAGCGCGTCGTCGTCGAGGCCGAGCACGTCGATGCCGTCGACGTCGAGCGCACCCCGGACGATGCGCGCGGAGCCCGGCTGCAACCGTCCGATGACGGCGGCGAGCGTGGACTTGCCCGAGCCGGATTCGCCGACGATCGCGACCGCACTCCCGGCGGCGACGTCGAGGTCCACTCCGTCGAGTGCGCGGACCGTGGTGGCACCCGTGAAATCCAGGGCCAGGTCGCTGATGTGCACGGCGGTCATCGGAGGGACCTCGTCTCTCGCGGTTCGAATCGGTCACGCAGGCCGTCGCCGATGATGTTGATGCACAGGATCGAGATGACCAGCACGACGCCGGGGATGATGACGAGCTGAGGGGCCTGAGTCATGTAGAGCATCCCCTGTTGGATGAGGAGCCCGAGAGACGCCTCCGGCACCTGCACCCCGAAACCGAGGAAGCTCAGGCCGCCCTCGACCAGGATCGCGACGGAGAGCGCATAGCTCGCCTGCACGGCGATGGTCCCCGAGATGTTCGGAAGCAGGCGGCGGGTGAAGATCACCGGAGTGCGCACGCCGCTGATGCGTGCCGAGATGATGAAGTCGCGTTCGGCCACGGCCCGTGTCGCGATGCGGACGACGCGGGTCATGAGGGGGATCGTGATCACCACGATGCTGATGATCGCGGCAGGGCGTCCGGGGCCGAGCAGCGCCGAGACCAGGATCGCCAGCACCAGCGCGGGGAATGCATAGAGCACGTCCGCGACGCGCATGACCGCTTCGTTGACGGCACCGCCGTAGTAGCCGGCGAGCATCCCGAGCAGGGTGCTCACGACGGCGGAGCACAGCACGGCGACGATCGAGACCACGAGGGTCGTCGCCGTGCCCTGGAACAGCCGGGGCAGGAGCGAGCGGCCGAGGTTGTCGGTGCCGATCGGCGCGAGTGCGGACGGGCCGTCGAGGCGCCCGCCGACAGTGGCACTCGTCGATCCGGTCACACCCGTCAGCACGGCGATCACCGTGACGATCACGATCACGCCGAGCACGATGATCGCGGTCCGCAGCACCGCGTCGCTGCGGCGCCACGCGCCGCGCGTCGCCTGGCTCGCGGCGCGGACGCGGTAGGTGGCTGTGGGTACGACGCTCATCGGCGGCTCCCTCCGGTCAGGCGCAGGCGCGGATCCAGCGCGTTGGCGATGAGGTCGACGAGCAGGCTCGCGACGATGAACACGATCGCGGCCAGCAGCACGGCGCTCTGCACGATCGCATAGTCGCGGCGACCGAGCGCCGTCTGCAGGTACGAACCCATGCCGGGGATGTTGAACACGAACTCGACGATCACGGTGCCGCCGAGGAGGACGGCCACCAGGGCACCGACGATCGTGAGGATCGGGGCGGCGGCGTTGCGCAGCACGTGGTGCCGCACGATGAACCAGGGCGTCTCCCCGCGAGCCACCGCGGCCTGCACGTGCGGTTCCACGAGCACGTTCATCACCGCGTCCCTCGTGTTCCTGGCGACCACGGCGACGCAGCCCACGGCCAGGACCGTCACAGGGAGCACGAGAGAGCCGAAGAATCGCGCGGGGTCGACGGCGAACGGAGCGAACCGTCCGACCGAGACGCCGAGTCCCAGCGTGGAGACCAGGAAGACCACGACTCCGGCGAGCAGGAACTCGGGGATGCTGATGCCGAGCGCGCTGACGATGCGCCCGACCGCGCCGGCCGATCCCTCGGAGCGGAGCGCGGCGAGGAAGCCGAGGGGGATCCCCACCAGCAGCGTCACGATGATCGTGAGCAGAGCGATGGTCGCCGTGACCGGCAACCGAGCGGCGAACTCCTCCGACACCGACACGTTCGAGACGAACGAGTAACCCAGGTCACCGGTGAGGACGCCGAAGAGCCAATGGAAGTACTGGGTGACCACCGGATCGTCGAGTCCGGACTCGGCCACCGCCTGGGCCCGCTGCGCCTCGGTGGCGAGCGGACCCAGGACGAGGTCGATGTAGTCGCCCGGCATGAGACGCACGGACGTGAAGATCAGCACCGAGACGACGACGAGCGTCAGCAGTGCGGCGCCGATGCGCCGGAGCGACCACAGAGCGACGGCCATGTCAGCTGGCGCGGAACTGCGTGATGTAGCGGAGGAAGTTGCCGTAGCCCTCGTCGCTGCTCAGCGTCGGCGACAGCGAGGCGGTGTTCCATCCGATGGTGGAAGGACGCAGCACCAGCGGCACCATCTCGCTCTGCTCGTCGGCGACGGCGCACAGCTTCTCGAACACCGCGGCGCGGTCGGCACCGGGTGCGGTCGCGTACCCGTCGGCGATGAGTCCGTCGAGTTCGTCGGAGCCCTTCATGAAGACGGCGGAGAAGCCGGCGACCTCGGGATTCCACCAGGTCGTGACCATGGCCGGATCCGCGTACCCGGCGAACCAGCTGAGTGCCAGGTCGAAGTCGGCCGGGCTGCCGTAGACGGCGGCGGAGTAGGTGGCGTAGTCGACCTGCTGGATCTCGACCGTCACGCCGATCTCCGCGAGGTTCTGCTGCATGACCTGTGCGATCTGGGCGAGCACCGGCTCGTCGGTGTACACGACCAGGTCGAGTTCGAGGCCGCCGATCTCATCGATCACGGCCTTCGCCGCCGCCACATCCCGTGCCGCGGAGGGGAGGTCCTCGGCGACACAGGCGTCGGGAAGGCCGGCCGGGGTGACACCGGTGGCGGACGTCGAGCCGCCGAAGGCCAGCTCGTTGATCGCATCCCGGTCGATCGCGCTGTTGATCGCGAACCGCACGTCCTGATCCTGCAGAGCCTCGTCGCCGGTGAGCGAGTTGATCATCAGGTAGTGGAAGTCGGTGTTGCGCTGGCCGACGACCGTCACGTCCTTCGCGTTCGCGAGGAGTTCGGCGGAGTCGATCGAGTTGAGCACCGCGAAGTCCGCCGAGCCGTCCCTGAGTGCGGCCGCCCTGGTGGCCTCATCGCCGACGATGTCGATCGTCAGGCTCGAGAATCCGAGGGATGCGGCGTCGGGGTGGTGCTCGTTCGGCTCGAAGGTCCACTCCTCGTCCTGCCGGTGCGCGGTCGCCACGAGAGGGCCTGTGCCGACCATCTCGGTCGTGATGTCGATCTCGCCCGACTCGATCTCGGCCATCGGCAGCACCGCGGCCGGGGTGTTGGCGAGTGCCGCCAGGAAGGGGGCGTACGGCTCGGACAGCGTGACCGTCACCTCGAGGTCGCCCGTCGCCTCGATCGACGCGATGGGACCGAGCTGGCCGGTCCACGTCGTCGGGGTGTCGAGGAGCCGCTGGAGGCTGCCGACCACGTCCGCCGCGGTCATGGCGCGCCCGTTGGAGAACACGGCGTCGTCGGCGAGCGTGAAGACGTACTCGGTGTCGCTGGGCGTCTCCCAGGACGTGGCGAGCGAGGGGGCGACGTCGAGGTTCTCGTCGATGGTGGTGAGCGTCTCGTACGAGAGTCCCTCCAGCATCCAGGAGCGAGCCGTCGCCGCGCCCTGCGGGTCGAGGCCGCTCGCCTCGGCGGTGTCGTAGTCCACCTGGACGATGAGATCGCCGCCGCTGTCGAAGGCGTCGTCCGAGACGGCGAGGAAGCCGGGAGCGACCTCGTCCTGCGTGGGTTCTGTGTCGGGTGAGGCGCCGGCGGCGCATCCGGTGAGTGCGAGGACGGCGACGGCGGTGAACGCCACCCCCGCGCGAGCTGCAGTGTGCATGTCGGTGTTTCCCTTCGGGATGCCGGACGACGGCGGATCAGCCGTGGTGCGACGACGGGCGGACAGAGAGGTGATGCAGGTGGTGCTCGGTGCGTGCCGCGCCCGTGTCCTCGTGAGCACAGGCGCATGCGGTGGGGGAGGCCGGAACGTCGAGGGTCGGGTTCCGGTCGAAGAAGTCGTGGGGTTTCAGGGTGAAGCCGCAGGTGTCGACGGGCATGATGGGCCAGTCTTCCGTGCGGGGGAAATGCGTGAGACCGAACGTGTGCCAGAGCACGAGATCGGCGCCGTCGAGTGAGGCGTCGTCGGCCACGAAGGCGGGAAGACCCTGCTCCGGGGCGCTCTGGTTCACCACATCGCCCGCGGGATAGCGTTCATCGGGGTCGTACGCGGTGACCCAGAGATCGGACGTCGCGAAGCGGGCCCGCGAGGCGATCACGGAATCGGGCTGCGCGAGGAGCACCGGCTTGCCCTCCGGCGTCAGGACGTAGGAGGTCGGCCGGCCGAGGCGGTTCTTCGCGGTCGCGCTGCTGACGCGCCATGTGCGATCGACCGTCGCATTGGCTCTGCGCCGGCCCTCCTGCTCGCTGCGCAGACGGGTCTTCGTGAAACCGATCGCACTGCCGTGCAGGTTGTCGTCGTCGACCGGGAGAGCTCCGACATCGACCTCGTCGATCACGGCGGGCCCGTCGTCGACCGCCATGTCGAGGCGTGCGCAGAACAGGTGCTGGTGGTACGGAGCGGCGAGGCCGGGGGCGAGCTCGCTGGCGAAGCGGCTGGTGCGCTCGTCGTAGGCCGCGGTGAACACGAGACCCGTGGCCTTGGCCTCGAACTCGATCTTGCCGTCGAGGTAGAGGTACCAGTAGAACCCGTAGTCGTAGTTGCCGACCGTGACGAAGAACGAGATCACCAGGCGTCGCTGGCGCCGGACGTCGCTCGAGCCGGTGAACTGCTCGGTGTGCTTCCACAGCACGCCGGCGTCCTCCTCGTGGATGCAGATCGCGTTCGGGAGGACTTTCACGTTGCCCCGCGCATCCGCGATCGGCACGTCGAGATAGGTGATGTCGCCGACGCAGTCGCAGCCGAGCTCGAGCGAGTTCACCAGCCGGCCGAGCAGGTACTCCCCGGTGTCGAAGTAGTTCTGCCAGAAGCGCACCGGTCCCGGATCTCCGTAGGGGACCAGCATCTCGGCGATCGAGGCGCGGTGCACGATCGGTCGCACGCGTCCGTCGTCCTCGAAGCCGATGCCGTGCAGGATGAGGCCCTCCCGCATGTCGTAGCCGACGCGCAGCGACCACTTCTCCCAGGAGATGACGTCGCCGTCGAACGAGAAGCTCGGGCCTTCGGGCTGCCGGATCACGATGGGCTTCTGCGTCGTGCGTTCGGGGCCGAACGTGCCGGGCACGTGGTAGTCGCCGGTCTCCTGCGGGATCGGCATCACGCCGGTGTCGATCACATCGACGACGGTGCGGCTGGCGAGGTCCACGTAGGCGACGAGCCCGTCGATCGGATGCGCCCACGGCATGGTCTGGGGTGTCGGCTGGTGGTGGCCGAGAACACGGGCCAATCGGCGACCCTGCTCTCCCTCGATCGGGAAGCGGCCGGCGGAGAGCCCTGCCAGTGCGACCGTGCGCGGGTCGTCGATGCCGCGTGCGGCCAGCGCGGTCGCCCAGCGCTCGTCGGCGCCGATGAGCTCGCGGATGATCCCGTGCTCCTCCTGCAGGAGCGGCACCTGACCGTCGAGGTCGGGGTCGATGTCGACGTCCTTCGCGAGGGTACCGCTGGCGAGGTCGACCGAGAGCGCCCTGGCGCGGCCGCTGTCGACGTCGAGAAGCTGGACGCGTGCCCGGCGGGGGACACTGCGCCCCGCAGCGACCTCCGCGCGATCCGGTTCGTCGAGTCCGATGTAGGCGATGCGGTGGGCCTCGTCGAGCGCGTCGTTCGCACGGAGGATCTCGGCGACGCGCTGCAGCTCGTCCGCGGAGAGCGTCGCGTACGGCGCGCCGGATTCGTCGCCGAGGCGGCGCGAGCGCTGGACGTGGTCGGACGTGGAACAGCTGCAGTTCATGGAGTCTCCGTCGGAAGTCGGTGCCGGAACGTCTGCGTGCCGGAACGTTCCGGCAAAAGTATGCGAAAAGGATGTTACGGCGCAAGACCCGATGTGTTTCGAGTGGATTACGACTGGGTCGGTGTGGTTAGACTCGGCCGCATGCAAGAGCCACGGCGTGCCCGATTGATCGATGTCGCTCGGCGCGCCGGGGTCGGCAAGACCACCGCGTCCGATGCGCTCAGCGGTGGCGGACGCGTCTCTTCCGCCACTCGTGAAGCGGTTCTCGCCGCTGCCGCTGACCTCGGCTACTCCGTGAACACGGCCGCGCGGCACCTCAGAGGCGGCGCGATCGGCACCATCGGCATCGTGCTCCCCGAGGTCGTGTCGCGGTCGTCGTACTACATGGCCTTCACGTTCGGCATCGTCACCAGCGCCGCCGCGCACGACATCGACGTCACCATCGTCAGCCCGTCCGTCTCGTCCGGTCGCTCGCGGCCGATCCGCGCCGACGGACTCATCATCGGCGACCCGCTCTCGGGCGACGCTGCGCTGCCGGCGCTCATGTCGTCCGGCATCCCGATCGTCACGCAGGAGCATCTGCCGGATGACATCGCCGGCACGCCGGACGGCGTCATCTGGTCGTCGCACGAAGCGGCCATGCTGCGGCTCTTCGACGAGATCGACGTGACCCAGGCCCGTCATCCGGCGCTCCTGGTGGCGCCGGACGCGACCGACTGGTCCCGTCAGCTGGTGGCCGGGTATCGCGAAGGCTGCGCGGCGCGCGACCTCGACCCCGTGATCGCGCCGATCTCGTTCGAAGCGCCGTGGCACGCCGTGCGCGAAGCGACGGAGCGGCTGCTGCAGACGCGCCCGGAGACGGATGTGATCATCTGCGGACCGGACTCCAGCGCGATCGAGGTCGTGGCCGTGCTCGGACGGCTGGGGCGCACGATCGGCGAGGACATCACGGTCGTGTCGTGCGTCGATCACCCCTCGCTGCCGTTCCTGACGCCGTCGATCACCTCGATCGACCTCCGTCCTCGCGACTCAGGGGTCGCCTGCGCCGAACTCCTCATCGATCTGCTCGACGGTCGTGCGGCATCCGGCACGGACGTGGAGTTCCCGATCGCCGTGGTGGCCAGGGAATCCACCGCGCGGGCGCTGCGGGTGCGCCGGTGAGCGCGCCGCTCGACGGCATCATCGTCGCGGACTTCTCGCGTGTGCTCGCCGGGCCGTTGGCGACGATGACCCTCGCCGACCTCGGCGCCAGGGTCATCAAGGTCGAACGACCGGGAAGCGGGGATGACACCCGCGCCTGGGGTCCGCCTTACGCCGAGTCCGGCATCACGACCTACTTCGAGTCCGCCAACCGCGGCAAGGAGTCGGTGACGCTGGATCTCACGGATCCGGCCGACGTCGCACGCGCGCACGCGCTCATCGCCCGCAGCGATGTCGTGATCGAGAACTTCCGGCCCGGTCTGTTCGCGACGCTCGGGTTCGACTGGGATGCTCTCTCCGCTGCGAATCCCGGGCTGGTGTACGTCTCGGTGAGCGGCTTCGGCCTCGAGGCCGGCGCCGCGCTGCCGGGGTACGACTTCGTCGCGCAGGCGGTGGGCGGTCTCATGCACATCACCGGCGAGACCGACGGCGATGCGATGAAGGCCGGCGTCGCGCTCGTCGACGTGCTCACGGGCAAGGACGCGGTGATCGGCATCCTCGCCGCTCTGCGTCGTCGCGACCGCACGGGACGGGGATCCCGGATCGACGTCAACCTGCTGTCGAGTCTGCAGGCGGCACTCGTGAATCAGGTCTCCGCGCATCTGGGAGCAGGCTCAGAGCCTGGCCGGCTCGGCAACCGCCACCCCTCGATCGCGCCCTACGAGTCGCTGCGCTGCGCGGACGCGCCGATCGCGGTGGCGTGCGGGAACGACGCACAGTTCGCCCGGATGACCCGCGAGCTCGGACGACCCGAACTCGCCGCCGATGACCGCTTCCTGCGGAATCCGGATCGTGTCGCGCATCGCGATGCCCTGGTCGCGGAGCTGGAGTCCGCACTCGCGCAGGGCACGGCCGCGGCCTGGGCGGATCGCCTGAATCGGATCGGGGTCGCCGCGGGTGTCGTGAACTCGATCGGTGACGGCATCGCGCTGGCCGAGCGGCTCGGACTCGATCCCGTGTGGGAGGCCGTGGGGGTCGATGGGCGCCGATCACGGCAGATCCGGTCGCCGCTGACGTGGACGCCCGGCATCCCCGTGTCCTCGGCGGCGCCGCCTCTGCTCGGCGAGCACGACGAGTCGGTACGCGCCTGGCTGGACGCGGACGTCTAGAGCGGGAGATCGCGGAGTGCGATCCAGAGCTCGGCGGCCACATCAGGGTCGTCGAGCGAGACATCCAGCAGCCTCTCGGCTGCCAGGATCCGCGGACGGATGGTGTTCCGATGCACGCCGAGCGCGCGGGCCGCGCGTTCGGCCTGCTGTCGGTTGCGCAGGTACGCCACGACGGTGCGATGCAGGTCCGGATCGGACGACGCGAGCGTGGCGGCCCAGCGCCGGGCGCGCGCGTCCGGATCGACCTGAAGCCCGCCTCCGGAGGACGTACGGTGCAGGGCGACCACGCGGGCAGCGGCCGCGGGGACGTCCTCCAGCCCGACCTCGCCGCTCGTGATCCCGGAGCCCGCGGCCGGGTCGGAGTCTGCGGGCCACAGCGTGAGATGCACGCCGTCGCGCTCGACACCGCGTCCGATACCCCCGGCGGCAGGCTGCCCGCTCGCCACCACGCGGAAGAGCAGCGGCAGGTCCACGTCGGATACGGCCGCCAGCGCACGAGCCGCCGGCGCCTCGCCGCGGAGGGCGAGGGCGGTGATCCAGTCCGCGGGAGGTGTCGATCCGCCCGTGTCGCCGGCGGTCAGGAGCCGCAGGAGCGCCGTCGCCGTGAGTGCGAGCTGGCGGTCGGAGCTGCCGAACGGTCTGCCCGCACCGAGGGCGAGTGCGCCGCGAGTGCGCTCGCCGTCCGTGACGGCGTGTGCGACCACCGTCGAGCCGTGCGAGACGAAGGATGCCGCCTCGACGCCGGAACGCAGCAACGACCTCTCGACATCAGCGCGCACGGACGGGAGCATCCCCTCCAACGATCGCGGATGCAGCAGCGCCGGTGCGGCGCTCCGACCGAGCGGCAGCCAGGCCACCCATCCGCCGATCGCCTGCGCCATCACGCGGACGACGGCAGCGACCGGGTCGGGTCCCCCCGCGGCCTGCACCAGTCGGGTGTGGGCGTGCGCGGTGCGGATCGCCTCCTCCTGACCGCCGCGCCCGGCGATCGACCAGAACGCGCGCGAGACATCGAGGAAGGGTGCGCCGTCAGGGACTTCGAACACGGGGATACCGGCGGATCGGCACCGTTCGACCAGAGCGGGCGGTGCCTGTTCCCAGCCCTCTCCGAGGCCGATCCCGATCGCACCGATGCCCTGGGCGGCGAGACGGTCGACGTAGGCGCCCGCCGCCGCGGCGCGCAGCGGGATGCCGGTGGTGAGCAGGAGTTCGCCCCCGTCGAGATAGCGTCCCGGATCTTCGAGCTCCGAGACATGGACGCCGCTGATCCCTCGCGCGGCATCGAACGGGGCGAGGGGGCGCAACGAGCTGCCGGCCAGACTGACGAGCTCACCGAGGGACACCATGTCCTCATTGTGCGTGATGCACAACGAACTCGCAAAGGCTGGGCGAAGTGTACGCATGCGCGATCGCGCTTCGCCCTAGCGTCGACCTCATGACCTCTGTTCCTCACCTGCTCACCGAGATCCCCGGTCCCCGCTCGCGCGAACTCCACGCGCAGCGCGAGGCTGCTGTCGCCTCCGGATTCGGCGTCACGCTGCCCGTGTTCATCGCCAGCGCCGGAACCTCGACCCTTCAGGACGTCGACGGCAACACCCTCATCGACCTGGCCTCCGGCATCGCCGTCACCAGCGTCGGTGCGGCGAACCCGCTCGTGCGGCAGAAGGTCGCCGCGCAACTCGATCTCTTCACCCACACCTGCTTCATGGTGACCGAGTACGAGGGGTTCGTCCGTGTCGCCGAGTGGCTCAACGACCACGTGCCCGGAGACTTCGAGAAGAAGACCGGACTGTTCAGCACCGGGGCGGAGGCTGTCGAGAACGCGGTGAAGATCGCTCGCGCGTACTCCGGGCGGCCGGGGGTCCTCGTGATCGACGAGGCCTACCACGGCCGGTCGCTGCTGACCATGGCGATGACCGCCAAGGAGCACCCGTACAAGACCTCGTTCGGTCCGTTCCCCGGCGATGTCGTCCGTGGGCCGAACGCGAACCCGCTCCGCGGTGCGGGGACGGATGCGGCACTCGCCGAGATCGAGCGCATCGTCGTCGACCACGGCGCGGACCACTTCGCGGCGCTCGTCGTCGAGCCGATCCAGGGCGAGGGCGGGTTCGTCGTTCCGGCGGAGGGCTTCCTCGCAGGCCTGCGCCGCATCGCGGACGCTCACGGGATCGTGCTCGTCATCGACGAGATCCAGACCGGTCTCGGCCGCACGGGGCGTCTGTTCGCGAGCGAGCACGACGGCATCGCCGGCGACATCACTCTCACCGCGAAAGCGCTCGGAGGGGGGCTGCCCTTGAGTGCCGTCACCGGCCGCGCCGACATCATGGATGCCGCGCACGCGGGCGGCCTCGGGGGCACCTACGCGGGCAACCCGCTGGCATGCGCGGCCGCCCTCGCCGTCTTCGAGGTGCTCGAGGACCCGGACCTGCTGCCGCGCGTCGCGGGGATCGAGCGGAGCATCCGCCGCCACCTCGAACCCCTCCTCGTCGAACTCGACATCGTCGCCGAGGTCCGCGGGCACGGGGCGATGATGGCGATCGAGTTCGCCGACCCCGGAACGCTCGCGCCGCGGGCCGACCTCGCGCAGCGCATCGCATCGGCGTGCCACGCCGCAGGCGTCATCACGCTGACCTGCGGCACCTTCGGCAACGTCATCCGGCTGCTCCCTCCGCTGGTCATCGAAGACGCCGTGCTCGAGGCGGGGCTCGAGATCCTCGCCGCATCCATCCGCTCCATCGCTGCCGAGGAGGCCGCCGCATGACCCCTGTTCCCGACCTGCTCGACTTCGACGAGCTCCTCTCCGCGGACGAGCGGGCGATGCGCGACAGCGTCCGGGGCTTCGTCGACGCGCGCATCCGTCCGCACATCGCCGGCTGGTACGACGACGCGATCTTCCCCACCGAGCTCGTGCCGGAGCTCGCCGAGCTCGGGCTGCTCGGGATGCACCTGAACGGATACGGCTGCGCCGGTCGCAGCGCGGTGGAATACGGGCTGGCGGCGATGGAGCTCGAAGCGGGCGACTCGGGGCTGCGCACCTTCGTATCGGTGCAGGGATCCCTCGCGATGAGCGCCATCCACAAGCACGGCAGCGAGGAGCAGAAGCAGGAGTGGCTCCCGCGCATGGCGCGTGGCGAGGTCATCGGCTGCTTCGGGCTCACCGAGCCGAACTCCGGATCGGACCCGTCGAGCATGACGACCTTCGCGCGCCGAGACGGCGACGGGTGGGTGATCAACGGGGCCAAGCGCTGGATCGGCCTCGCCTCGATCGCGCAGATCGCGATCATCTGGGCGCAGACCGATGACGGCATCCGGGGCTTCATCGTGCCCACGGACTCCGAGGGCTTCGTCGCGACCCCGATCGCTCCGAAGCTGTCGATGCGCGCCTCGATCCAGTGCGACATCACGCTCACCGACGTGCGACTGCCCGCCGAGGCGCAGCTCCCGGAGGCGCGCGGACTGCGTGCCCCGTTCTCCTGCCTGAACGAAGCCCGCTACGGCATCGGATGGGGCGTCATCGGCGCCGCACGAGACAGCTACGCGACGGCCCTGTCGTACTCGCTCACACGCATCCAGTTCAACCAGCCCATCGCCTCGTTCCAGCTCACGCAGCAGAAGCTCGTCGACATGGCGATCGAGATCGAGAAGGCGCAGCTGCTCGCGCTGCGGCTCGGGCGCCTCAAGGACGCCGGCTCGCTCGCCCCGCACCAGATCTCGGTCGCCAAGCTCAGCAACACCCGCGCGGCGATCGCCATCGCGCGAGAGGCCCGCACCATCCTCGGCGGCAACGGCGTCTCCGGCGACTACTCGCCGCTCCGTCACGCCGCGAACCTGGAATCCGTCCGCACCTACGAGGGGACCGACGAGATCCACACGCTCGTGCTCGGCGCCCACATCACGGGCATCCCGGCGTTCCGCAACACCCTCATCGAAGGAGCATCATGACCGTCATCGCTCTGCGCCATCTCATCGACGGCACGTGGATCGAGGGCGCCGGCGAGGCTCTCGTCGATGTGAATCCGAGCCGTCCGCGCGACATCGTCGCCGAAGGCCCCGGCGCATCGGAGGCCGATGTCGACCGCGCCTTCGTCGCGGCCAGGGCGGCGTTCGACGGGTGGCGCCGCACCCCGGCTCGTGCGCGAGCGGCGATCCTGCTCCGTGCCGCCGACATCATCGACGCGCATCGGGACGAATGGGGCCGCGAGCTCGCCCGCGAGGAGGGGAAGACGATCGCCGAGGCCGTCGCCGAGACCGGCCACTCCGCGAACATCCTCCGCTTCCATGCGCAGGAGGTCGAGCGGCAGAGCGGCGGGGTGTTCGAGTCGCCGAGCCCGGGGGAGCGGATCCTCGTCATCCGCCGGCCCGTCGGTGTGATCGGGGCGATCACCCCGTTCAACTTCCCGATCTCCATTCCGGCGTGGAAGCTCGCGCCCGCACTGGTCTGGGGCAACACGGTCGTGTGGAAGCCGGCCACGTTCGTGCCCGTGCTCGCGATGCGGTTCGCGGAGGCCCTCCAGGAGGCGGGTCTGCCCCAGGGGGTGCTCAACCTCGTCAACGGCACAGCCGCCGTCGGCGAGGCGATCGTGTCGCACCCGGATGTCGACGCCGTGACCTTCACCGGTTCCACGAAGGTCGGCCGGATCATCGCCGCTCAGCTCGCCGCCCGCGGCATCCCCTTCCAGGGAGAGATGGGCGGGAAGAACGCGTCGCTCGTGCTGGCGGACGCCGATCTCGATGTCGCCGTCGAGCAGGTCGCGATCGGTGCCTTCCGCGCCGCCGGGCAGAAGTGCACGGCCACCTCGAGGGTCATCGTGCACGAGGCCGTGGCCGACGAGTTCCTCCGGCGACTCGCGATCCGCACCGAGCAGATGGTCGTCGGCGACGCGCAGGACGAGGGCGTCGAGGTCGGACCCGTCGTGGACGCCGGCGCGCGCGACCGGGTCGCCGCCGCGCTCGTCCGGGCCCGCACCACGGCGACCGCGGTCGTCGCTCCGGAGCCGTACTCGTCCGGTGCGCTCGCCGAGGGCTACTTCATCCCACCGTCCGTCTTCGAACTGCAGGAGGACGCCCCGGGCGAACTGTGGACCGAAGAGCTCTTCGGCCCCGTGGTCGGCGTGCGCAGGGTCGCGAGCACGGAGGCCGGGATCGCCCTCGTGAACGACAGCGAGTACGGTCTCTCCACGGCGGTGTTCACGACCGGTCTCGCGGATGCGCTCAGCGCGATCGAGGACATCCGGGTCGGCGTCGTGCACATCAACTCCGCATCGGCAGGGGCCGACTTGCACGTGCCGTTCGGCGGCAGCGGGGCCAGCGCGCTGGGCCCGAAGGAGCAGGGGGCAGCGGCCAGGGAGTTCTTCACGGAGACGGCCACGGTGTATCTGCGCGGCTGACATCTCTGGTCATCTGCTGGTGCCCACCGTGGTGTCCGATTTCCGCTAGTAGGTGTCGTCGGTGCGTGACAGAGTGGAGGCATGAGCCTTCCTGTGACCGACTTCGACGAGCGGTACCGTGCCATCAGCGCACGTGACACGCGCTTCGATGGACAGTTCGTGACGGCCGTGAGCTCGACCGGGATCTACTGCCGTCCGAGCTGCCCCGCCCGCACGCCGAAGCCGCAGAACGTCACGTTCTATCCGACCAGCGCTGCCGCTCACGAGGCGGGATACCGGGCGTGCAAGCGCTGCCTGCCCGAGGCCGCGCCCGGATCTCCGGCGTGGGACATCCGCGGTGACACGGCGGCGCGCGCCATGCGCCTGATCTCCTCCGGCGTGGTGGAGCGCGAGGGCGTGCCCGGTCTTGCCGCGCGCCTCGGCTACTCGAGCAGGCACCTCACGCGGCTCCTGACCACCGAGCTCGGCGCCGGGCCCCTGGCACTCGCGCGGGCGCACCGGGCGCACACCGCGCGGATGCTGCTGGTCGGCACGGACATGCCCATCTCGGACGTCGCCTTCTCGGCGGGGTTCGCGAGCATCCGACAGTGCAACGACACGATCCGCGAGGTCTTCGGCCTCACCCCGGGTGAGCTGCGGTCACGACGGCGGATGCCGGCGTCCGCTGCCCCCGGTGCCATCGACCTCGTGTTGCCCTCCCGCGGCCCGCTCGACGCGAGCGGGATCTTCGCGTGGATGACGGCGCGTGCCGTGCCCGGTGTGGAGGAGGCGACGGAGCACTCGTTCTCCCGGCACCTGCGCATGGACGGAGGCCCCGCCTGGTTCGAGGTGCGCGAGGACGACACGGCCCGCCTCCACCTGCGTGCCCGTGTCGCCCGTCTGGGAGATCTCGCACCGCTCGTCTCGACCGTGCGCCGGATCTTCGACCTCGACGCCGATCCGCTGGCGATCGATGACGCCCTCTCGACTCATCCCGAGCTCGCGCCGCTCGTGGCGCGCACCCCGGGCATCCGCGTTCCCGGCTCCGCCGACCCGCACGAGATGCTCATCAGGGCGATGGTCGGCCAGCAGATCACCGTCGTCGCCGCGCGCACGGCGCTCACCGCGCTCACCGAAGCGCTCGGGGAGCGCACCGAGAACGGGCTGCTGTTCCCGACCATGGGCGCGATCGCCGCACACGGCGCCGAGGTGCTGCGCGGCCCCGCTGCCCGCATCCGTGCCATCACGGGAGCCGCTGCCGCGCTCGCCGACGGGTCGCTCACGCTCACCGTGGGAGACGATGGTCCCGCGCAACGCGAGGCGCTGCTGGCCATGCCCGGCATCGGACCCTGGACGGCCGACTACGTGCGCATGCGCGTGCTCGGCGATCCCGATGTGCTGCTCCCCGGCGACGTGGCGCTGCGGGCGGGAGCCGCAGCCTCGGGACTGCCCGGCGAGCCGCGCCCGCTCACGGCATGGGCCGAGCGCACGGCCCCCTGGCGCAGCTACCTCAGCGCGCACCTCTGGCGCGCCGCGCCGGTGCGTCAGCCGGCAGCCCGGCGTACGGCATCCGTCCGCACGGCGATGCGTGCAGAAGACACGACCTCGAAGGAGACATCATGACCGCCATCATCCAGACCATCGACACCCCCGACGGTGCCTTCACGATCCTCGCCGACGATCGTCAGCGCGTGCTCTCGTCCGGATGGACCACCGACGTCGAGGCGATCCTCGGTCGGCTGTCCGCCGCGGCCAGGCCCGAAGAGTTCCGCGAGGGCGAGACGGAGGCCGCGGACGCCGCACTCGCCTACTACGCCGGTGACCTCTCGGCGATCGACGCCGTGGCCGTGAAGCAGTCCGGCACGGTGCTCCAGCTCACCGGTTGGTCGCAGCTCCGCGCCATCGCACCGGGGGACCCGCTGACCTACACGGGTTTCGCCGCGCGGCTCGACAACCCGCGGGCCGTGCGCGCCGCGGCATCCATCTGCGCGCGCAATGCGCCGGCGCTGTTCGTGCCGTGCCACCGGGTGCTGCGCACGGACGGCACGCTCGGCGGCTTCGCCTGGGGGATCGCGGTCAAGAAGAGTCTGCTGGCGCGCGAGTCGATCGCGCGGTGAGCCGGGCGGTTCCCCGCGGGCGGGAATGACTCTTGCGCTCAGCTGGTTCACAGCAATAGGCTGGTGGGCTGTCGCGCCGACCGGACGACATCGCCGAGCCCCTGAGGAGGACACCATGACCACGATCTTCGTCACGCAGATCGCAGCTCTCGGCTCGACCCCGGTGCGTCCGCTCGGTTAGAGCCGCATCGCGCCCGATCAGGGCCAGCCATCTCGGATGCCGGACCTCCAGAGTCCGCTCTCGCATCCGCCTCTCCTTCCTGAACCGCTTCTCCGCACGAAACTCATCTGAGAGACATGTCTTCCTCGCCTTCTTCGCAGAACACCGCGTCCTCCCTGTCCACCCCCGCCGCGCTGTGGCGGCTGAAGCCCTTCGTCAAGCCCGTGATCTGGCGGCTCGCCGGGGGTGCGGCCAGCGCCCTCATCGCGGCCATCATCGCCCTCATGATCCCGATCGTGCTCGAGCAGATCATCAGCGGACCCGTCCGCGACGGTGAGATCAGCGCGATCATCTGGGGAGCCGTGGCGGTCTTCGCCCTCGCCCTCGGCGAGGCGCTCATGGTCTGGCTGCGACGCCAGTTCGTGCTCAACCCGGCCACCGAGGTCGAGTACAAGATGCGCACCGAGCTCTACTCGCGTCTGCAGACCCTGCCGGTGTCGTTCCACGACCGGTGGGGTTCCGGCCAGCTGCTCAGCCGCATGATGCAGGACATCGGTCTGATCCGCCGGTGGCTCGCGTTCGGGCTCGTGCTGCTCGTGGTGAACATCCTCACCATCATCATCGGATCGGTGCTGCTGTTCCGGTGGCACTGGCTGCTCGGCACGATCTTCCTGGTGACGGCGATCCCGCTGTGGATCCGCGGCTACCTGTTCGAGAAGCGCTACGGCGCGCTGACCCGGCGCAGCCAGGATCAGGCCGGCGACCTCGCGACCAGCGTCGAGGAGAGCGTGCACGGCATCCGCGTGCTGAAGGCGTTCGGCCGGGGCAAGCACGCGCTCAGCCGTTTCAGCCGCCAGGCTGAGACCCTGCGCGAGACCGAGATGAGCAAGGCCAGCGCGATCGCGTCGATCTGGTTCTGGCTCGACCTCATGCCGCAGATCGCGTTCGGTCTGAGCCTGATGTCCGGCATCTGGCTGATCTCGCAGGGGCAGATCGACGAGGCGCAGCTGTTCGCGTTCTTCGCGATGGCCGTCGTGCTGCGCTGGCCCATCGAGTCGATCGGCTTCCTGTTCTCGTTCATGCTCGACGCCCGCACGGCCACCGACCGCGTGTTCGACATCTTCTCCGAGACGAACACCATCACCGACCCGGAGAACCCCGTGCACATCACGAACCCGCGCGGAGAGCTCGCGTTCGTGAACGCGCATTTCCGTTACCAGGACGCGGGTGCGCACGAGCGCGATCTGCTCGACGGCATCGACCTCGTGCTGCGTCCGGGCGAGACCATGGCGCTGGTCGGTCTCACCGGCAGCGGCAAGACCACCCTCACCACGCTGCCCACGCGTCTGTACGACGTGACGGGCGGCACGGTCACGCTCGACGGCGTCGATGTGCGCGATCTTCCGCTCGCGGGACTCCGTCAGCACATCGCGATGGCGTTCGAGGACGCGACGCTGTTCTCGGCGACCGTCCGGGAGAACGTGCTGCTCGGCCGCGCCGAGCTCGACGTGCACAGCGAAGAGGGCGAGCGTGTGCTGCGGGAAGCGCTGCAGGTGGCCCAGGCCTCATTCGTGGACTCGCTGCCCGACGGCGTGGAGACGGTGATCGGCGAGGAGGGGCTCAGCCTCTCGGGCGGTCAGCGTCAGCGACTCGCCCTCGCCCGCGCGGTGGCCGCGAACCCGAAGGTCCTCGTGCTGGACGACCCCTTGTCGGCGCTCGACGTCGACACCGAGGCGCTCGTGGAGGAGGCGCTGCGCCATGTGCTCGCCGACACCACGGCCATGATCGTGGCGCACCGCCCCTCGACGGTCGCACTCGCGGACCGCGTCGCGCTGCTCGAGGCGGGCAGGATCACCGCGGTGGGCACCCACTCGGAGCTGTTGAAGACGAGCCGGCACTACCGCCACGTCATCTCCAGCCTGGAGGCGGAGGAGGCCGCGCGCACCGGGGCGATCCCGGTGATCCGTGATGAACAGGCCGAGATCGACGAAGAGGTCCGCGAGGGCCTCGGGATGCAGGCTGCCGACGATGCTTCGACAGGCTCAGCAACCGCCGTTGAAGAGGACAAGGAGGTGCAGCGATGAGCTCCGCCATCACCGGAACACAGGATGAGGACCGCTCGCGGTACACCCGCGAGGAGAGCACGGCGATCCGTCGTCGGTCCCTCCGACTGCTCGGCTCCCTGGTCAGCCCCTTGAAGCCGCGGATCGTCCTCGCCGCCGCGGTGCTCGTCATCTCGACCGCACTGCAGGTGGCCGGCCCGATCCTCATCAGCATGGGGCTCGACCGCGCATTGCCGGCCGTGCTGAACGACGCCGACTGGATGCCGACCTTCATGATCGGCGGCATCTACCTGCTCGCGGGTGTCTTCGCGGCCGTGCTGATCGCCTGGTACGTCATCATCGCCGCCAAGCTCACGCAGGCGGTGCTGCTCGACCTGCGCAAGCGGATCTTCCTGCACACCCAGCGCCTGAGCCTGGAGTTCCACGAGTCCTACACGTCCGGTCGCATCATCTCGCGGCAGACCAGTGACCTGGACTCGATCAAGGAGCTCCTCGACGGCGGCCTGAACGAGCTCGTCTCCGGTGTGCTCTTCGGACTCTTCACGTTCATCGCCCTGTGCTTCTGGGACTGGCAGTCCGGCCTGATCCTCGCGATCGGCGGCGTGCCGCTGTTCTTCCTGATGCGCTGGTTCTACTCGCGCTCGCAGCTCGTGTACCGCGAGTCGCGCGTGATCAGCGCCAAGGTGATCGTGCAGTTCGTGGAGACCATGACCGGAATCCGCGCCGTGAAGGCGTTCCGCAAGGAACCGCGCAACGACAAGGCGTTCCAGGAGGTCGCGGGGGACTACCGCGACGTCAACCGCCGCTCGATGCTGCTGTTCGGTACGTTCGAGCCCGGACTCATGGGCGTGGCCGCGCTCGTGCTCGGCATCGTCGTGCTGTGGGGCGGCATCCGGGTCTCCGAGGGAGCGCTCACGGTCGGTGTGCTGCTGTCGGCCGTGCTCTACGTGCGCAACTTCTTCGCGCCCATGCAGGAGATCGCGATGTTCCTGAACTCCTACCAGTCCGCCACCGCGGCGCTGGAGAAGGTGTCGGGAGTGCTCGAAGAGGTGCCGACGGTTCCGGATCCCGAGAAGCCGGTCGACCTGTGGGAGTCCCGCGGGCACATCGAGTTCGACGAGGTGACCTTCGGCTACAACGGCGAGAAGACGATCCTCCCGAACTTCTCGCTCGACATCCCGGCGGGGCAGACGATCGCGCTGGTCGGCACGACCGGTGCGGGCAAGTCCACTCTGGCGAAGCTCATCTCGCGGTTCTACGACCCCTCGCTGGGTCGCGTGACGCTCGACGGCATCGACCTGCGCTCCCTGCACCCGAAGGATCTGCGCCGCGCCATCGTCATGGTGACACAGGAGGCCTACCTGTTCAGCGGCACCGTCGCGGACAACATCGCACTCGGCAAGCCCGACGCGACGCTCGATGAGATCAGGGCAGCCGCCCGCGCGGTCGGCGCCGACGAGTTCATCTCGTCGCTGCCCGACGGCTACGGCACCGACGTGAACAAGCGCGGTGGCAGGGTGTCGGCGGGTCAGCGTCAACTGATCTCCTTCGCCCGGGCCTTCCTGGCCGACCCCGCCGTGCTGATCCTCGACGAGGCCACGGCATCGCTCGACATCCCGTCCGAGCGATTGATCCAGGACGCACTGCAGACGCTGCTGAAGGACCGCACCGCGATCATCATCGCGCACCGTCTGTCGACGGTCGCGATCGCCGACCGGGTCCTGGTGATGGAGCATGGCGAGATCATCGAGGATGACACCCCTGCCGCGCTGATCGGCGGCACCGGCAAGTTCGCGCAGCTGCATGCGGCCTGGCAGGAGACGCTGGTCTAGGGTCTTCCGGTCGCAGAGAAGGTCGCTCTCCTCCCGGGGAGTGACCTTTTCTGCGACGGGAGGCTCACACCGCCGGCCGTGTGAGATCCACGGGCTGGGTAGCATCGAAGGATGGACCCGTTGATGCTCGTCGCCGAGTGGTGGTGGATCGCGCCCGTCGCGGCCGGCGGGGTCACCGCGGGGGCGATCGGCGTCCGCCGTCGTTCCCGCTCGAGCGGTCGACGCCTCGCGGTCGATGCGGCCCGCCACGACCTGAAGGCCGCGCAGATCGCGATCGTCGAGAAGCGCGCGGCGGTGAAAGTCGCCAGGGCCGACGTCGCACACGTATCGGCCGAGCGCGCCGCGCGCCGCGCGTCGCCGGAACAGGTCGCCAGCGCGAAGCGGATGCTGCGCGACAGCGAGCGCGACGTGAAGGCCGCCGCGGCTGACATCAAAGCCCGACAGGCGCGGCTGCAGGCGGCGCGAGCGGCCATTCCGGCGAAATCCGCACCGCGACCGCTCGACCGCCTGCGGGCGGAGCACGATGCCATCGTGGTGCAGTGGATGCAGTACGAGACCGACCCGGCGCGCCAGATCGCCTACCCCGCCATGACCGACGTGAAGCAGCCCGCGACGGCCGCCTATCTGCGGGCGGCTGGTCGTGCGACCGATCTGCGCCGGGAGGCCGGCGATCGACCGACCCCGGCGGAGTTCGCGGCGTATCGTGACGGTGTCGCACATCTCGCGCGGGCGTTCGAGATCGCCGAGCACGCGGCCCGCGTCGCCGCGGGGGAGCGTTCGGCCGCCCCGGCCTGGCAGGACGCGGCGCAGGACGCGATCAGCCGCTCCGCCGAGGCCATCGACCGCGCGGCCGAGGCCGCCGCCTCGGCCTTCACCGCGTGGACGACGCGGGGACGCAAGCCCCCGCGCCCGCCACGCGACGACGGCTGATCCCGCGTCAGGCGCCCACCGTCCGGGTGCGTACGAGCTCGCGGTACCAATGGCCCGAATCCTTGACCGTGCGTTCGAGCGAGTCGAAGTCCACGCGCACGATGCCGAAGCGCTTGGCGTAGCCGTAGCCCCACTCGAAGTTGTCGAGCAGCGACCAGACGAAGTAGCCGCGCAGGTCGACTCCGCGCTCGAGCGCCCGGTGCGCCGCCGTGAAGTGGCGCCGGAGGTAGTCCGTGCGCGCGGGGTCGGGCACCGAGCCGTCCTCGGCGACCTCGTCGTCGAATGCGGCGCCGTTCTCGGTGACCATGAGCGGCTGCGCGGGGAACTGCTCCGACAGCGACACCAGCAGCTCTTCCAGACCCTCCGGCGCGATGTTCCAGCCCATCGCCGTGTACGGTCCCGGCTGCTCGACGAACTCCACGATCCGGTCGCTGCCCGGCCAGGCGGTGCCACCGGTGGTGCCCTTGTGCCCGTCGTTCTGCTGCTGCTCCGAGACGCCGTCCCACAGCTGCACGGTCGCGGTGGAGTAGTAGTTCACGCCCAGCACGTCGATCGGCTGGTTGATCGTGGCGAGGTCGCCGTCTTCCACGAAGCCCCAGTCGGTGACCTCCGCGGTGTCGGCGAGGAGGTCGGCGGGGTACTCGCCGCGGAGCATCGGGCCGGTGAACGCACGGTTCGCGAGGGCGTCGATGCGGCGCACGGCCTCAGCCGATCCCTCACCCTTCCCGCGCAGCACGTGGAAGTTCAGGGTCACGGAATAGTCGGGATCCCCGGCCGAGGTCGCCCGCAACGCCTGCACCGCGCGCCCGTGCGCGAGGTTCAGATGGTGCACCGCCGCGAGCGCGGATGCCGGCTCGTGTCGCCCCGGCGCGTGGCCGCCCTGGCCGTAGCCGAGGTAGGCGGAGCACCAGGGCTCGTTGAGCGTCGTCCAGGTGTGCACGCGGTCGCCGAGGGCGCTGCCCATGATCTCGGCGTAGCGCTCGAACGCGTCGGTGGTGGCGCGAGACGTCCAGCCACCGGCATCCTCGAGGTACTGGGGGAGGTCCCAGTGGTACAGCGTCGCCACAGGGCGGATGCCGCGTGCGAGCAGTCCGTCGACCAGGCGTGAGTAGAAGTCGATCCCCGCCTGGTTCACCTCGCCCGAGGCGGTGGGGACGATGCGAGGCCAGGCGATCGAGAAGCGGTAGGCCTGCAGACCGAGGTCCGACATCAGATCGAGGTCCTCGTCCACGCGGTGGTAGTGGTCGCACGCCACGTCACCGGTGTCGCCGTTCCAGACCTTGCCCGGTGTCCTGCTGAACGTGTCCCAGATCGATGGTGTGCGGCCGTCCTCGGCCGCCGCTCCCTCGATCTGATACGAGGCGGTCGCGGAGCCGAAGGTGAAGCCCTCGGGGAACACGAGGCCTGAGCCTCGGTAGTCGTCGCGCGGGATGAGCGGCGTGGTCATTCGGTGATCTCCTCCAGATCGACGGTGTACGTCTCGGCGCGACCTGAGGGATCGGTCACGGTCACCGAGGCGGTTCCCGTGCCACCCGCGAAGACACGCAGCTGCAGTCCGTCATGGTAGTCGTACTCCGGGCCGTCCACACGGGAGCCCCACGGCAGGACGGTGCCGGGGCGCACGTACAGCGGAAGGGAGTCGAAGCCGTGCGTCTCGCGTCGCCACCCGCCGCCGGCCACTCGTTCGCCGGTCAGCAACGAGGTCCATTCGCCGGCGGGGAGATAGAACTCCACCGTGCCGTCGGCGGAGAACACCGGGGCCACGAGAAGGCTCGAGCCGAGCATGTACTGCCGATCCAGATACCCGGCTGCGGGATCGTCGGGGAACTCGAGCGCCATCGGCCGCATCAGCGGCACGCCGGTGCGCGCGGCGTCGAGTCCGTGCTGGTACAGGTACGGCATCAGCCGCATCTTCAGGTGTGTGAAGCGTCGGGTGACCTCGACGGCCTCGTCGTCGAAGGCCCACGGCACGCGGTACGAGCTCGAACCGTGGAAACGGGAGTGCGAGCCGAGCAGCCCGAACGCGGTCCAGCGCTTGAAGACGCCGGCATCCGGAGTGCCCTCGAAGCCGCCGATGTCGTGACTCCAGAAGGCGAAGCCGCTCAGGGCGAGCGAGAGCCCGCCGCGCAGGGTCTCGGCCATCGAGGTGTAGGTCGAGGTCGAGTCACCGCCCCAGTGCACCGGCATGCTCTGTCCGCCGGCGGTCGCCGACCGCGCGAACAGCACGGCCTCGCCTTCACCACGCGCGTCCGTGAGCACGTCGAACACGGCCCGGTTGTACAGGTCGGTGTAGCGGTTGTGCATGCGCTCGGGATCCGCGCCGTCCGCCCAGACGACATCGGTGGGGATGCGTTCGCCGAAGTCCGTCTTGAAGCAGTCCACGCCCTGGGCGACGAGGCGCCGCAGGTGTCCCTGGTACCAGGCGGTCGCCTCCGGGTTCGTGAAGTCGACCAGGCCCATGCCGGCCTGCCACAGGTCCCACTGCCACACCGAGCCGTCAGCGCGACGCACCAGGAAGCCCTGATCCGCGGCCTCCCGGAACAGCGGGGAGCGCTGCGCGATGTACGGGTTGATCCAGACGCAGACCCGCAGGTCCTTCTCGTGCAGGCGCGACAGCATCCCGTCGGGATCGGGGAAGACCCGCGGATCCCACTCGAAGTCGCACCAGTTGAACTCGCGCATCCAGAAGCAGTCGAAGTGGAACACCGACACCGGCAGCTCTCGCGCCGCCATCTCGTCGATGAAGGAGTTCACGGTCTGCTCGTCGTAGTCGGTGGTGAAGCTCGTCGACAGCCACAGCCCGTACGACCAGGCGGGAACGACGGGCGGCCGCCCGGTGAGGGCGGTGTACCGCCCGAGCACCTCCTTCGGCGAGGGGCCCGCGATCACGAAGTACTCGAGCTGCTCGCCCGACACCGAGAACTGCACGCGCTCGACGGCCTCGGAACCGATCTCGTACGAGACATGCCCCGCGTCGTTGACCAGCACGCCATAGCCGCGATTGGACAGATGGAAGGGCACGTTCTTGTACGCCTGCTCGGACGAGGTGCCGCCGTCGGCGTTCCACACCTCCACGGACTGGCCGTTCTTGACCAGCGGGCCGAAGCGCTCGCCGAGTCCGTAGATCAGCTCACCCACGCCGAGGTCGAGCTGCTCGTGCACGAAGGTGGAAGCGGCGGGTGTCCCGCCGCCCTGTCGCGCATTGCTGACGATGCCGGGGTCGACCTGCGCGTCCGGGGTGAGCTGGACGAATCCCTGCGCCTTGCTGCCGCTGCCGGTGACACGTCGACCGTCGACCTCGAAGGAGAGATCCCAGGGAGCTCCGGGGACGACCTTCGCGACGAGACTTCCGGCATCCAGCACTCCGCCTCCCGCCGAGACGGAGACCGCCGCGGTACGTGCACCGGCGCCGGGAAGCGTGAACCCGCCGTGCCAGCGCCCGCCGGTGTGATGGGCGATGCGCACCCGGATGACGCCTTCGGCGGGGGAGGAGAGTGTGGTCGTCAACACGGGACGGTTGAGCACGTCTCCGCGCTTGGCGATCGCCAGCGTGGGGGCGGTGATGACGATACCGGGACCGTCGGGGGTGTCCGTGGTCTCGGCGATGTCGTAGGCCTCCTGCGCATACAGCGCCGTGACGCCGGGACGCAGCTGCCAGAACCCGTCGGTGAACTTCATTACTTGACTGCTCCTGCCGTGATGCCACGCGTGAGCGTGCGCTGGAAGATGAGGAAGAAGATGAGGGTGGGGATGATGCCCAGCAGCGCGGAAGCGCTGGTGGTCGTGACGTCCATCAGCCGGTCGCCCTGGAGAACGCTGATCGCCACGGGGACGGTCTGGTTCGCGTTCGAGGCGAGGAACGTCAGCGGGATCAGGAACTCGTTCCAGGTCCAGATGAAGAAGAAGATGAGCAGCACCGACAGCGTCGGGCGGCTGATCGGGAAGACCACGCGCCACAGGATCTGCCACCGGCTCGCTCCGTCGAGCGATGCCGCCTCGAGGATCTCCTTGGGGAAGGTGCCGTACACCGAGGAGAGCAGGTAGGTGCCGAACGCCGCCTGGATCACCGTGAACACGATGATCACCGCCCACACGTTGTCGTACAGCCCGACGGATTTGAACATGTAGTACAGCGGGTAGAGCAGCGCCTCCTGCGGCAGCAGGTTGGCGAGCAGGAAGAGCAGCACGATCCAGGAGCGGCCACGGACGCGTCCGATGCCGATCGCGAAGGCGTTGAGCATCGAGATGACGACGGCGAGCACCGCGACGATCCCGGAGATGAAGATCGAGTTCCAGACCTTCTCGGGGAAGTTGACGCGCTCCCAGAACTTGATGATGCCGCCGAAGTCGAGTGTCTCGGGGAGTGCGAGCGGCCCGGAGGTCGCGTAGTCGACGGGGGACTTGAAGGAGTTCACGAGCACGAGGTAGAAGGGCGCGATCACCAGGATGGCGCCGACGATCACGAGCGCCAGGAGCAGCCAGTCGACGGGACGCTTCTTGGTCATGCCCCCGCGGGGACGGGCCTTGGCCGGCTTTCCGGTCACGATGGCGGTGGTGGCGTGCATCACAGACCCGCCCTTTCCTTGCGTTCGAGGGAGTTCTGCACGCGGATGAAGATGATCGACACGATGACCACGACGATCGTGAGCACGGTGGCGATGGTCGCGCCGTAGCCGACGTTCCGCTTCGTGAAGAACTCCTGGTAGGCGTAGTACGCGGGCACCAGGGTGGCGCCGGCGGGACCGCCGCGGGTGATGATGTAGACCGGGCCGAACACCTTCAGTGCGGCGATCGTGCAGGTCAGGGTGACCACGAAGATCTCGGGGCGGATGATGCTCATCGTGATGGCGGTGAATCGCTGGAGCCAGTTGGCGCCGTCGAGCTCGGCCGCTTCGTAGAGTTCGGGGTCGACCCGCTGGAGCGCCGCCATGAAGACGACGACCGGATAGCCCAGCTGCACCCACACCATGACGAGCATCAGCACGATCAATGCGGACGGCATCTGGCCCAGCCAGTCGTACGCCGGGATGCCGAACGCGCCGAGGATCTGGTTGAGCGCGCCGTCGCCGCCGGGGCGCACGATCCATCCGATCACGATGCCGGCGACGGCGATCGGGAGGATCTGCGGGAGGTAATAGGTCGCGCGGAGGAAGCTGCCGACCTTGCCGCCGAACTTGCGTCCGACGACGTCGAAGAGGAGCGCGGCGACGATGAGTCCGACGATCGTGGGGACCACGACCATCGCCAGGATCATCCACACCGAGTTCGTGAACGAGGTCCAGAAGTCGCTGTCGGTGAGGATCTTCTGCCAGTTCTCGAGGCCGATGAACTCGGGGGTGCGCACGCCCTTCCACTTGGTGAAGGTGAGGTACACGTTCCAGACGAGCGGCACGATGACGATGATCAGCAGCAGGACGAAGCCGGGGAGCAGGTACAGCCAGTAGCCGCCAGTCCCTCCGCGGCGCTGCGGGATCGACGGTTCTTCCGGGGGGAGCGCCGTGCGGCGCTGGCGGGTGGCGAGAGACATGTTCAACTCCAGGAGGATGCGGGGCGGCGCCGTCGTGGCCGCCGCCCCGCGCGTGTGGATCAGCGGAAGTCCGCGGTGCCTTCGTCGTACTGTTCGCCGAGGTTGGCGTTGGTGGTCTCGACGTCCTGCACGCCGGTGACCAGTCCCTGCAGCTCCTGCACGATCACGTCGTAGAAGCCGGGGGCGGGCCAGTCCGGGTAGAACGAGAGGCCGTCGGCGTCGAGGACGCCGTTGAACGTGGCGATGAGCTCGGCGCTCTTCTCGTCGGTGATGTCCGCGGCGTCGGCCGCGACGGGGAGTCCGCCGTTGTTGCCGATGATCGCCTGGATCTCCGCACGCATCGTGATGTCGATGAACTGGTAGGCGAGGTCCTTGTTCGCCGCGTTCTCCGGCACGACCCAGAGGTTGCCGGACGATCCGAGCGAGAGGTCGGCGCCGGGGAAGGCGGTCATGGTCCAGTCGAAGCCGGTCGCCTCCGAGACGAAGCGTCCGAACCACCAGGATCCCGACACGAAGATCGGCGAGGTGCCGTTGATGAACGAGACGCCGGCGTCCTCGGCCTTGACCGACGACACGTCCGAGGCGATGTAGCCCTTGTCGACGTACTCCTTCAGCGTCTCGGTCGCGGAGGTGATCTCCGGCCCCTGCCAATCGACCGGGTTCTTGTAGAGCTGGTAGTCGTCCACGAAGCCGCGGTCGCCTTCGAGCAGGGCGAGCTGGTACCAGAGCTGCCCGAGCGGGTATTCGGCTCCGGCCTCGGCGAGCGGGGTGACGCCCTGCGCGACGAAGGCGTCGAGCACGTCGACGAACTCGTCGTAGGTGGTGGGGATCTCGAGTCCGGCTGCGGTGAAGGCGTCCTTGTTGTAGTACACGCCGACGAACTCGCCGTAGTTCGGGATGCCGAACCAGGTGTCGCCGCCCATGACGCCGTCCTCGGTGTACTTCGCGGTCGTCTGCAGCGACGGCGCGAGCTTGTCATCCCAGCCGTACTCGTCGACGGCATCCGAGATGTCGCTGATGAGTCCGGTGGAGGCCAGGAATCCGGCCGTGGCATTGCCCTTGTTGAACTCCATCAGATCGGGAGCAGCGTCGGTGTCGAGCACCTGGCTGGCCGTCTTCTGGATCTGCTCGAACGACTTCTCCTCGAACTCGACCGTGGCGCCGGTCTCCTCTTCGAAGATCTTGATGGCTTCTGCCCAGGCCTTGCCCATCGCGCTGTCCGCACCCTCGTAGTGCCAGAGCTTGAGGGTGTCGCCGCCGCCGCTGTCGCCGTCGCCGCCGGCGGTGCAGCCGCTCAGGACCACTCCTGTCGCGGTGAGGGCGGCCAGCATGGCCAAGGTCTTCGTCCTGCGGATGTTCCGTGCCATCGTCGGCACTCCTTTCTCGGTGGCCACATGGGCCGGACACTTCACTGGGTCGGGATGTTCAGTTGTGGTGAGCGCCATCGTCGAAGCGTTTCGACAACGGCGATGCGTGAGCGCGGCCGGCTCCGACTGTCACTCCCGCGCAGGCGGCACCGAGCCGACGGCGCGGTAGGTGGGCGGGATGAGGTGGATGCGCGGGGGAAGCCGCGGATCCTCGAGTCTCTGTACGGCGATCTCGACGGCGAGCTCGCAGGAGTCCTGCGGGACGAGCGGAATCGTGTCGACGGCGACCGGAAGGAGCGCGGTGTCGAAGGAGGCGGCGGCCGAGACGATGGCGACGTCGATGCCGACCCGGTGTCCGCGTTCCTGGAGGACCTCGAGCAGGGTCTCGTGCACATCGTTCACGGCGTGCACGATGAAGGCGCGGATGCCGTCGTCCAGCGCGGCCTCGGTGGACGCACGCACGGCGCCCACGTCGCTGGCGAGCGCTCCGGTCGCCGCCCACGTCAGGGCGACGCCGCGGGAGTCGCTGCGTTCCTGCACTCCGCGGAGAAGGCGGCGCGGGAAGTTCGACTTGCGGTACGAGACCTCGGTCTGGCCGAGCAGCAGCACGCGGTCGTAGCCCGCGTCCGCCAGGCGATCGACGGCCAGGTGCCCCGCAGCCTCGAAGTCGAGGTCGACGCACGTGAGATCGCGCTGATCGTCGGGGAGGCCGATGAAGACCGCGGGGGTGCGCACCGCGCGGGCGATGTCGACGCGCTCATCGTCGGGAGCGACGTCCAGAACCAGGATCGCGTCGACGAGGTTGCTCGCCGCCACCCGGTTCATGCCCTCCGAGGTCTGCTCGTCCGTCAGGAGCAGGATGTCGTAGCCGCGACGCCGCGCTGCCACGGCCGTGGCGAGCACGAAGGCCATGTGCGTCGGCGCGTGGGTGTCGGCGCGCAGCGGTTCGGTGAGGGCGAAGATGTTGGTGCGTCGGCCCGCGAGCATCCGTGCGCCGGCGTCGGGCTGGTAGCCGAGTGCGAGGGCGGCGTCTTCGATGCGGCGTCGCGTCTTCTCCGAGACCGGGCGCTTGCCGCTGAGCGCGTAGGACACGGTGCTGATCGATACGCCGGCGGCCGCTGCCACCTCGTGGATCGTCGTCATCGTGACTCCATCGTCGCTTCAGTGAATCGTCGAAGCGCTTCGCTTGCGCCTCTCCAGCGATGATAGACACCGGCTGCGGGTGAACGCAAGCCTTTTGTGGTTTCTGGCAACAAATCAGTCGGCTACCGATGGGAGCGCTCCCGCAATACGGCGCGGAGAGGGCGACGGAGCCTCGATGGGGGAGGGGATTCGAGACCCCGCCGCCGGTCTAGGAGGCGACTCGGATCTGTGCGATGACTTCGGAGTACTCGGTCTCGCCGACCGGCGTGAAGCCGACGCGCAGGAAGAAGGCCTCGGGGCCGTCGTCGCCTGCCTCGTAGATGACGTTGACATGGTCCATGCCGCGCACGCGTGCCTCCTCGAGGAGGCTCTCGACGGCGAAGCGGCCGACACCGCGACCCTGGCCCTCGGCGTCGACGTTGATGCGCCAGAGCACGGAGCGGAAGTGCTCCTCGGGCGCGTCGTCGTCGAAGTTCGCACTGACGAAGCCCACGACCTGGTCGCCGTCGAGCACGACGCGTTGCCAGGAGGTCTGGGGGTTGATGACGGTGGCCGCGATCCCGTAGGACACCGGAGCGAGGAACTGCTCCTGTCCGGGCTTGAGCGACAGGTTGTTCACGGCGACGATCGTCGCAGCGGAGAGTTCGACCATGCGCAGTTCGGACATGCCCCCAGGCTAACCCCTTGCGCGCGAGCGCACACGCATCGAGGCGAACATTCCTGTTCCGACTCGCCGCCCGCCCGCTCCAGGACGCCCGGATCGGTATGCGGAACACAGCGCGAGAGCCGCTCAGGTATCTTAATATCGAGACAAATTGACCTCAAGAGCGGAGAACCTCCCGGTGACCGACGACGCCATCATCTACACCCACACAGACGAGGCGCCAGCCCTCGCCACCGCCTCGTTCCTGCCGATCGTCCAGGCCTTCAGCGGCCAGGCGGGCATCGGATTCGAGACCCGTGACATCTCGCTGGCCGGCCGCATCCTCGCGGCCTTCCCGCAGAAGCTCACGCCGGAGCAGCAGGTCGGCGACGCGCTCGCCGAGCTGGGTGGCCTCGCCACGCTCCCCGAGGCGAACATCATCAAGCTGCCGAACATCTCGGCATCCATCCCGCAGCTGAAGGGCGCGATCGCCGAGCTCCAGCAGCAGGGCTACGACATCCCGGCCTTCCCCGACGACCCCGCGTCGCTCGAGGAGAAGGACATCCGCGCCCGTTACGACCGCATCAAGGGTTCCGCCGTGAACCCGGTGCTCCGCGAGGGCAACAGCGACCGCCGCGCGCCGCTCGCCGTCAAGAACTACGCGAAGAAGCACCCGCATCGCAACAAGCCGTTCGCCGAGGGGTCGAAGACCCGCGTCGCGACGCTCGGCCACGACGACTTCAAGTCGAACGAGAAGTCCTGGGTCGCCGCCCATGACGACGTGCTGACGATCCGCCACACGGCATCCGACGGCACCGTGACGGTGCTCAAGGAGGGCCTCAAGGTCCTGCCGCGCGAGATCATCGACGCGACCTTCCTGTCGGCCTCCGCACTCGACGCGTTCCTCGCGGAGACCCTGGAGCAGGCGAAGTCCGAGGACGTGCTGTACTCGGTGCACCTGAAGGCCACCATGATGAAGGTCAGCGACCCGATCATCTTCGGCCACGTCGTGCGCGCGTTCTTCGCCGACGTCTTCGGGCAGTACGGTGAGCAGCTGGCCGCGGCCGGCCTCAAGCCGAACGACGGACTCGGATCGATCCTCGCCGGACTCGGCGACATCGCAGGCGGAGCGGACATCGCAGCGGCGTTCGACGAGGCGCTCGCCGAGGGGCCGCGTCTGTCGTATGTGAACTCCGACAAGGGCATCACGAACCTGCATGTGCCGAGCGACGTGATCGTGGACGCGTCCATGCCCGCGCTCATCCGCAACGGCGGCAAGCTCTGGGGCAAGGACGGCGGCGAGGACGACACGATCGCCGTCATCCCGGACTCCTCCTACGCCGGTGTCTACCAGGCGGTGCTCGACGATGTGATCGCGAACGGTCCGCTCGATCCCGCGACCATCGGCACCGTTCCCAACGTCGGTCTCATGGCTCAGGCGGCCGAGGAGTACGGCAGCCACGACAAGACCTTCGAGATCGCCTCGGCCGGCGTCGTGCAGGTGCTCGACAGCGACGGCAACGCGCTCATCGAGCATGAGGTCGGAGCCGGGGACATCTGGCGTGCGACGCAGACGAAGCACATCGCGGTCATGGACTGGGTGAAGCTCGCCGTCACCCGTGCCCGTGCCACCGGCGACCCCGCCGTGTTCTGGCTCGACGCGAACCGCTCGCACGACGCGCAGATCATCGCGAAGGTGCACCAGGGGCTGGCGCTGCTCGACACGCACGGCCTCACCCTCACGATCCTCGCGCCCGAGGAGGCCACCCGCTACACGCTCGCGCGCATGCGCCACGGCCTCGACACGATCTCGGTCACCGGCAACGTGCTCCGCGACTACCTCACGGACCTGTTCCCGATCCTCGAGGTCGGCACGAGCGCCAAGATGCTCTCGATCGTCCCGCTGCTCGCCGGTGGAGGACTCTTCGAGACCGGTGCGGGCGGATCCGCCCCGAAGCACGTGCAGCAGCTGGTCGAGGAGAACTACCTGCGCTGGGACTCGCTGGGTGAGTTCTTCGCGCTGGCCGCCTCTCTCGAGCACTTCGCGGACCGCACGGGCAACGAGAAGGCCCGTGTCCTCGCGCAGACGCTGGATGCGGCGACGGGCACGTTCCTGGAGCACGACCGTTCTCCCGGCCGTGCCCTCGGCACGATCGACAACCGCGGCAGCCACTTCTACCTGGGCCTGTACTGGGCGCAGGAGCTGGCAGCCCAGACCCAGGATGCCGACCTCGCCGCGGCCTTCGCCCCGATCGCCGCCACCCTCGCGGAGAACGAGGAGAAGATCGTCTCGGAGCTCAACGCGGTCCAGGGCAAGCCGGTCGAGATCGGTGGCTACTACCGTCCGGACGACGCGCTGGTCGAGGCCGTCATGCGTCCGTCCGTGACTCTGAACGGGATCGTCGACGCGCTGCGCTGAGAGCAGGAGCACACGGAGAAGGGGGCGGATGCTGCGGCATCCGCCCCCTTCTTCCTGTCGCGGGAACCTCGCCGCACTGCCGCACTGCCATACGGTCGAGCGGAGCGCGAGCGCAGCGACGACACACGTCGGGGAGCTCGTATCGTGCTCGCCGGGGAAGGGCTGCGCCCTCGCGGGTCAGTTGTAGACCGAGACCTCGACGCCGACCGGCGACCAGTCGTAGACGAACTTGGCGAGATCGATCGGAAGGTTCACACAGCCGTGGCTCATCCGGTTGCCGTAGTTGTTGTGCCAGTAGGTCCCGTGGAAGCCGATGTTGGTGGTGAACCACGTGATCCACGGCACGTTCTCGGTGCAGTACGGGGCGCCTTCATAGCAGCCCATGTCCTGCATGGCGGTGTGCGCGAAGACCTTGAAGTTGCCGGTCGGCGTGGGCGTGCCCGGCAGGCCGGTCGAGACCGCCCAGGAGCGCACGACGTTCCCGTTCTCGAACAGGTAGGCGTGCTGGGTGCTCAGGTTGATCTCGATGCGACGCAGCAGGCTCACGGTCTCGAACGGGGTCTCGGTGACCGACAGGGCGAAGACGCCATCGCCGGCTTCGAGCTGCTGAGCGAAGTCGTCGGCGATGCCGGAGGTGTCGCCGAGCGCACGTCCGTTCGCTCCCGCCTGCTCCTCGCGGAGCACGGTACCGGCGGAGTCGACGATGTTGGTCGCGTTCACCGGCGCGCGGTCGACCGCTGCCGCGAGCGTGTCGACGGTCGCCTGGATCGCCTGCGGGTCGGCCGCGACGCGCAGCGCGCCGTCTTCGTCGACCACGGTGAGCCAGGTGGCTGCGACGGCGGGCGCGACGGGGACCGTCCGCTCCTCGCCGACGTAGAAGCCGATCGTGCCGAGCATCGTGTTGAGCGACGCTGCGGTGGCCGCCGCGTCATCGTCCGAGACGGCGGGGAGCGCGGTGGCCGGGCCGCCGGGGTACTCGAGCGTCGTGCCTCCGGCGGCGACGGCCGTCGTGATCGCGGTGGTGAGATCGGCGACGTCGATCCCGGTGCCGTCTGCTGCCGGCGTCGCGAGGTAGGTGCCGCTCGCGGCGTCGAACACGACTCCGGCGTCCACGGCGTCCTCGAAGCTCGAGGGCACCGCAGCGCGGAGTGCGGTGGTGGCGGTCGCGGGGTCGAGCGTGATGTCGGCGGGGATGGGGTCGCCCATCCATGCGCCGAGGTTCCAGAGCGGGTGCTCGGCGAACGCCTGATCGGCGAGATCGGTGGCCGCGATGCTGATGCCCAGGTCGGCACCGCTGACCACGGCGCCGTCACCGGGGCCGGTCAGGGTGACTTCGGTCTGCGCGAGGTGCGAGGTGATCGCCTCCGCGGCGGCACCGGGTGTCATGAAACCGACGGGGATGCCGGCGACCGTGGTGCCCGGTGCGATCAGGATCATCGAAGCGGCGCCCGCGCCGAGAGCGACGACGCCGAGACCGAGGCCGATCCACAGGCCGAGGCGGCGCTTCTTGGGGCGCGGCTCGATCGGCGCCCACTCCACGGGAGTCTCGCCCGTGATCGGCGGCACGGTGTCTGTGGGCGCGTCAGAGGGCGCCAGAACGGACGTCGGCGTGTTGTCGTCGCCGAGCCCGTCGGTTGCAGCGCCCGGCGCTGAGATCAGATCGGTCACGCACACACCCCCCGGTAATCACACGTTTCCTGTTTGACAATGGTACGGGATGCGAGGTAACGGTGAGGCAACGGTCGCCGGAGCGACCGTCGCCCCTCGTGGTCGTAGCGTTCTCGGCTCAGTCGACGACGGCGAGACCGTCGATCTCGACCAGCATCTCCTCGCGCGGCAGACCGGTGAAGACCGTCGTGCGCGAGGGCAGCACGCCGCTCGTGGTGTGCTGCGTGACGAAGGCGCCGTACGCCTCGTTCATGATCGGGAAGTCCTCGCGCTTGGTGAGGTACACGCGCAGCATCACGACATCGTCGAACGTCGCGCCGGAGGCCTCGACGATCGCCTTCACGTTCTCGAGCGTGCGCGTGGTCTGCGCGGCGACATCGCCCGGGAACAGGTATTCGTTGGTCACCGGATCGACGGGCCCCTGGCCGGAGACCTGCACGATCGGTCCCTTGCGGATGCCTTGCGAGAACGTGTGGGCGGGAGCGGGGGCGGCGTCGGAGGAAACGCGGGTCTTCGCAGTCATGAAGCCAGCCTAGTAGCCTTGTTAAATGCCTCTACAAATTCCGGATCCCGTACTCGGCGCCTGGGCGAAGGGATTCCCCGCGCACGCCGCGGGTGTGCGCCTGTCGGAGGTCGCGGGAGCGGGTCTGCACCTGTCCGACCTGGTCACACCGGTGCTCACGGTGCATGAGGCCGCCCTCACTCACAACGAATCGACCGCGTTCGACTGGGCGCGGGCGCAGGGCATCCTGCTCGCTCCGCACGGCAAGACCACCATGGCCCCGGCGCTGTGGCAGCGGCTTCTGGCTGCCGGCGCCTGGGGAATCTCCGTGGCGACGCCGTGGCAGGCCGAGGTGGCCGTCCAGGCGGGGGTGTCGACCGTGCTGATCGCCAACGCCGTGACCGATCGTGCGGCGGCGCGGAGATTCGGCGAGCTGCTCGCCGCGGATCCGGCGCTGCGGATCCTGTGCTGGGCGGACTCGGTCGCCACGATCGAGATCCTCGCCGCGGCCATGGCCGATGCCCCTCGCCCGCTCGACGTGCTGGTCGAGCTCGGTGGCGCAGACGGCCGAACCGGTGCCCGAACCGTTTCGGAGGGTGAGCGCATCGCCGCCGCCGTCACCGCGGCGCCCGGCCTCCGTCTCGCCGGAGTCGCGGGATACGAAGGGCCGTTCGGTCCCGATCGCAGCGCGCACTCGGTGGCTGCGGTCGACGCCTACCTGCAGACCCTCGTGGAGCTGCATGGACGACTCGAGTATCCGTCCGGCATCCGTCCGGTGCTCAGCGCCGGCGGCAGCTCCTTCCCCGATCGGGCGGCTGCCGTGCTGGCCCCGCATCGGGACGGCGCCGATGTGGTGCTGCGCTCCGGTGCGTTCCAGATCCACGACGACGGCTTCTACGCGCGCATGTCGCCCTTCGGACCGCTCACCGGCACCGCGCCCCTGCGCTCAGCGATGCATGCCTGGTCTCGAGTGCTCTCGCAGCCGGAGGAGGGGCTCGCTCTCCTGGACGCCGGGCGTCGTGATGTGCCGTTCGACCTCGACCTGCCGGTACCGCAGTCGATCGGGGGCGAGATCACGGCGCTGAACGATCAGCACGCCTTCCTGCGCCTGTCGGACGGCGAGACCACCCGGGTCGGTGACGTCGTCCGGCTCGGGCTCTCGCATCCCTGCACGGCTTTCGACAAATGGCGGGTCGTCGCCGTGATCGACGATCCGGACGCGGACGACCCTCGCGTGATCGGAGCGGTGGCGACGTGCTTCTGAGCGCCGAGAAGGCCGCCGCCGGCCAGGTCAGGGTGTACCGTTCCGCGACCGTCGTCGACGGCACCGGGGCCCCGCGCCACGTCGCCGATGTCGCGGTGGAGGGCCAGCGCATCGTCGCGGTCGTTCCCGCCGATGCTGCCGCGGACGACCGGACGGCGCTGGAGCTGCCGGACGGTGCGATCGAGGTCGATGCGCACGGGCTGGTCCTGGCCCCCGGGTTCATCGACATGCACGCGCACAGCGATCTCGCCGTCCTCCACGGCAGCGCACACCAGGCCAAGATCCTTCAGGGCGTCACGACCGAGGTCCTCGGACAGGACGGCCTGGGTTACGCGCCGCTCGACGATGCCTGCGCCGCTGTCATCCCTGCGCAGATCGCCGGGTGGAACGGTGTGCCCGCATCGGTGCCGTGGCGGGGGATGGGCGATCTGCTGCGCGACATCGATGCGGTGTCCGTGGGCAACGCCGCCGTCCTGGTGCCGCAGGGGAATCTGCGGATGATGGTGGTGGGCCACGAGAACCGGGCGGCCACCGCGGCGGAGATCGACGCGATGGCGGACCTGCTGGGCGCGGCGCTCGACGCCGGGGCCTTCGGGATGTCGAGCGGTCTCACCTACACCCCGGGGATGTACGCCGACACCGCGGAGCTGGAGGCGCTCTGCCGCATCGTCGCCGAGCGCGGCGGCTACTGGGCCCCGCACACGCGCAGCTACGGCGGCGGAGCCCTGGATGCGTATCGGGAGGTGCTCGACATCGGTCGACGCACCGGCTGCCCCATCCACCTCACGCACGCGACGATGAACTTCACCCCGAACCGCGGTCGGGCGGACGAGCTGCTCGCACTGATCGACCAGGCCATCGCCGACGGAGTCGATGTCACCCTCGACACGTACCCCTATCTCCCTGGTGCCACGACGCTCGCCGCGCTCCTGCCCAGCAGGCTCGCGGAGGGCGGTGATCTGGTCCGGACCGTCGCCGGACTGGATGCCGCCGAACGGGAGCGCGTGCGCGTCGAGCTCGAGGAGATCGGCTGCGACGGATTCCACGGCGAACGAGCCGACTGGACGCAGATCCAGATCTCCGGGGCCGTGAACCCCGCCCTCGCCGACCTCGTCGGCCGGACCGTGGCGGAGATCGCCGCGACCTCAGGACGTCGCGCCGTCGATGTGGTGCTCGACACCGTGGTCGCGGACGCGGGTGCGACCGGCATCCTGATGCACATCGGCGACGAGGCGAACGTGCAAACGATCATGCGGCACCCGCGGCACACCGGCGGGAGCGACGGCATCCTGATCGGCTCCCGGCCGCACCCCCGCGGGCGGGGCACGTTCCCGCGCTACCTCGGGCACTACGTGCGCGAGCTGGGCATCCTCACCCTCGAGGAGGCCGTGCGGCATCTCTCCGGTACCCCGGCGATTCGCCTCGGCCTGGATCGCGGTGACATGCCACGGGGCGTGATCCGCGCGGGCGCGGCGGCGGATCTGGTGCTGTTCGACGCGCAGACGATCGCCGCCGGTGCCACCTTCGATCATCCCCTCGCTCCTCCGACCGGAATCGTCGAGGTGCTGATCGCGGGGGTGGCGGTGCTCGAGGGCCGCGAGGTCACCGGAGCGACGCCCGGTCGCGCGCTGCGCATGCCGCCACCGGCCCACCGCGCGACCGTGCCGCTGCTGGAAGCCCGGATCGACCCCACCGCGCCCGGGTTCACCTGGAGCGCGGCGACCCGTATCGTCGCGTCGAGCGAGCTCACGGCCTCGGTCGCCCGGCTCGGGGCGGAAGGCTCGGCGGGAGCCGCCCCCGCGATCCACCTGATGCGGGACGCAGAGGTCGGGGTGGGACCTTCCGCCGCCGGCCGCATCGGAGCGGAGGCGTTCCGGATCTCCGTCACCGCCGACCGCATCGAGGTGAGGGGAGCGACGGCCGCCGGCGTCTTCCGTGGGGCGACCGCTCTGCGGCAGCTGCGTGGCGCCGATGCCGACACCGTCGTGCTCCCGGCGGGAGAGTGGCAGGGAGCCCCGGCTTACGGCTGGCGCGGCGTGATGCTCGACGTCGCGCGGCACTTCCGCCCGGTGGAGGACGTGCGACGGCTCATCGATCTGCTCGCCGACCATCAACTGAACATCCTGCATCTGCATCTCTCCGACGACCAGGGGTGGCGCTTCGAGGTGCCCGGGTATCCGCGTCTGACCGAGGTGGGCGCGCACCGCTCGGCGACGCAACGCGGACATGGCCCGCTCTCGACCGTCGAGCCCGGAGTCCATGAGGGGCACTACACCGCCGAGGAGCTGCGCGCACTCGTGGCCTACGCCGCGGACAGATTCGTCACGCTCGTGCCCGAGGTGGAGCTCCCCGGTCACATCCAAGCCGCGCTCGCCGCCTATCCCGCGCTCGGCAACCTCGATGTCGGAGAGCCGGCGGCCGGTCCCTGGGAGCGCTTCGGCGTGAACGCCCGCACGCTCGCTCCCACCGAGGCCTCGCTGGCCTTCGGACGGGCCGCGATCGACGCACTGTGCGACGTCTTCGACTCCGAGTGGATCGGGATCGGCGGCGACGAGGTGCCGGTCACCGAATGGGCCGCCAGCGCCGCCGCGCGCGAGCGGATGCAGGCGCTCGGCCTGGAGACGCCGCACGACGTGCAGCCGTGGTTCACCGCGCATTTCGTCGCGCACGTCCGCAGCCGCGGACGCACGGCGCTCGCCTGGGACGAGGTGCTCGAGGGCGACGTCCCCGAAGGCGTGAGCATCCTCGCCTGGCGCGGACCCGTCGCGATGCGCGAGGCCCTGCGACGGGGGATCCCGGTGATCGCCTGCCCCGATCTCGAGGTGTACCTCGACTACCCGCAATCCGATTCCACGGAGGAGCCGATCCGCGTCGGTCCGCCGTTGCCCATCGAGCGGGTCTACACCCTGCGGGTCGAGGACGGGGCTGCGGGCGGCCAGGCGAACGTCTGGAGCGAGCATCTGCCGACGCGGGATCGTGTGGACTTCGCGATGTTCCCGCGGCTGGCTGCGGTCGCGGAACGGCTGTGGGATGGCGGTGAACCGGGGGAGTACTCCGACTTCGCCCGGCGACTTCCGACCCATCTGCTCCGCCTCAGAGCGGCGGGGGTGCGGTATCGTCCACTCGACGGCCCGACGCCTGATCAACGCCGTCCTGGAGTACCCGGCAAGCCGCTGACGATCCAGGCGCGTGAGGATATCGTCGCCGGTCTGGTGGAGCGCCTCGTGGAGAGGGCGAACGCGGCCGCCGATGAGGCGCCCGCATCAATGTAACGTTTCGGTAACCCTCGCCGCGCGCCGCGGGGCAAGGGTTGCGTAATTTTTGTTCGTAAGGTCTACTAACAAACATGTCCGTTTCGGATGAACCGCGTTTGCCACCGTCGTCAGAGTACGCCGGTGGGAACACGCATGCCTTCGGCCCTGGGCGGCACCTGCGCTCCCGTTCGAAGGTGCTCCCCGAGCACGCGCGCGGACACAACCGCGCCCTGGTCCTGCAGACGCTCTACCACGCGGGCGCGATGAGTCGCGCTGACCTCTCGCGCGAGACCGGACTGACGAGAGTCACCATCTCGGACCTCGTCGCGGAGTTCATCGCAGACGGCATCGTGATCGAGATGGGCGTCCGCGAGACCGTGGGCCCCGGCAAGCCTCCGATCCTGATCGACATCGACCGTGTGGGTCACCAGATCATCGGGCTGGACCTGTCCGGTCCCAACGCGTTCGTCGGTGCCGTGCTCAGTCTCGACGGCGATGTGCTGGAGCGGCGCGAGGTCGTGCGGCCGGAGTCCGCCGACGGCGACGCCGCGTACAGCGCACTCCTCGAGCTGGCACGCCTGCTGGTAGCCGCCTCCACGCAGCCGCTGCTCGGCGTCGGCATCGGCACGCCCGGTGTCGTCCGCCCGGATGGCGTCGTGCTGAGCTCCCCGAACCTCGGCTGGACGAACTTCCGGCTCGAGGCGAAGCTCGGAGCCGACCTCGACCTTCCCGTGCTCGCCCGCAACGACGCCAACGCCGCCGTGCTCGCGGAGTACACCTTCGGCGATGCCAAGGCCGACTTCATGCTGATCAAGATCGGGCGAGGGGTCGGTGCCGGACTCATCACCGGCAGCCAGCCGCTGCTCGGCAGTCGCTTCGCCGCGGGAGAGATCGGACACGTCGTCGTCGGCACGGACGGCGGTCCGCGCTGCGCGTGCGGCAAGGACGGATGTCTGGAGGCCTGGCTCAGCGTCACCCGCCTGCGGGAGGCTCTCGCCGCCGACCCCGCTGCGCGTGACGAGATCCTGCGCGACGCCGGAACGCGCATGGCGATCGCGATCGCTCCCATCGTGGCGGCGCTCGATCTCTCCGAGGTCGTGCTGTCCGGTCCTGCCGACCTGCTCGACGGCATCCTGATCGATGCCGCGATCGAGACCCTGCACGCCCGGACCCTGGAGGGCGTCTTCGAGGACGCCCTCATCCGTCTCACCCACCAGGACGACATCGTGCTGCGGGGCGCGGCCGTCATGGTCCTCTCCGGGCAGCTGGGTGTCTCATGATCTCCGCGTCGATGGCCCACGGGAGCGACATCCGATGAAGGGTGTCGACCTCGCCGACCGCGCCGGTCGGCAGATTCGTGTGGGCCTGGACGTCGGCGGCACCAAGATCGACGCGGTCGCCGTCGACCCCGCCGGTGAGATCCTCGGACGACTCCGACGACCCACCGGGTGGGGCGAGGATGCGGTGCTCGAGAACATCGCGCTCGCGGTCGGCACTCTGGCCGAACAGGTCGGGCTCTCCGCCTCGGACATCCGCTCCGTCGGCGTCGGCATCCCCGGGTTGGTCGACGCGGACTCCGGCCGGGTGCTGCACGCCGTGAACCTCGGAGTCGATTCGCTCGACCTCGCTGTGCGGGCGGAGAGGGCGCTCGGCGTACCTTTCCGTGTCGAGAACGACGTGAAGGCTGCCGCCCTCGGAGCCGCGGCCCTTCGCGGCGTCAGCGGCTCCATGGCGTACCTGAATCTCGGAACCGGCGTCGCCGCCGGCATCGTGATGGACGGCCGCATCTGGCGCGGGGCACGCGGAACGGCCGGCGAGGTCGGACACATCTCGGTCGACCCGAACGGACGTCTCTGCGGCTGCGGTCAGCGCGGCTGCATCGAGACCTTCTGCGGGGGAGGAGCGCTCGCCAAGGCCTGGGGCCGTCCCGGATCCCTGCCCGTGCGCGACATCCTCGACGCCGCAGACACGGGCGACAGCGAGGCCGTCGCGCTGCGCGACGATCTCTATCGCGGCGCGGCTGCCGCGGTGCGCGTGCTGGTGCTCTCGGCCGATGTCGAGACCGTCATCATCGGTGGGGGCCTCACTTCGCTCGGCGAGCGGCTGGAGCAGGGCATCCGCCACGCACTGCTGGCCGGAGCCGAAGCATCCCCGTTCATGCGTTCACTGCACCTCGATGAAAGAATCGAGCTGCTGCCGGCGGGGTCTCCCGCGGCAGCCTTCGGCGCCGCACTCGTCGGTGCCGCCATAACGGAGAAGGAGAGCGTTTCCCATGGCTGAGGTCGTCATCGTCGAGAACGCGGAGGCCGCGGGAACGCTGGTCGCGACCGAGATCGTCGAGCTCATCGCGCAGCGCGCCGATGCCGTGCTGGGACTCGCCACCGGGTCGACGCCGCTGCCCGTCTACCAGGCGCTGCGGACGCAGCTCGCCGGACGCGACCTGTCGCAGGTGCGCGGGTTCGCGCTGGACGAGTACGTGGGGCTCGACCCCGCGCACCCGGAGAGCTACCGATCCGTGATCACGCGCGAGGTGATCGAGCCGCTGGGGCTCGACCCGCAGCGCATCCACGTGCCGAACGGCGCCCATGCGACCATCCAGCACGCGGGCGACGACTACGAGGCCGCGATCGAGGCCGCTGGCGGAGTGGACCTGCAGATCCTCGGCATCGGCACCGACGGGCACATCGGGTTCAACGAGCCCGGTTCCTCGTTCGCATCGCGCACGCGCGTGAAGACGCTCACGGAGCAGACCCGCGAGGACAACGCCCGCTTCTTCGACTCGATCGACGACGTGCCGCGCCACTGCATCACGCAGGGACTGGGCACCATCCTGAAGGCGCGCCACCTCGTGCTCCTCGCCTTCGGCGAGGGCAAGGCTCAGGCGGTCGCGGACGCCGTCGAGGGGCCGCTCACGGCGTTCCTGCCCGGCTCGGCGATCCAGCTGCACCCGCACGCGACCATCGTCGTGGACGAGGCGGCGGCATCGCGTCTGAAGCTCGCCGACTACTACCGCTACACCTTCGCCAACAAGCCGGCCTGGCAGGGCATCTGAGCCCGCTCAGCGTGCGAGCGCCGGCCACGCGAGTGGCAGCAGGTGCTCCACGCTGAGAGGCGCGAGGGGGAGCGTGGCCACGTCATCGGGCGTGATCCAGCGGAGCTCCGCGAGTTCGGCCTGCACGGAGACAGACGCAGGGTCGATCGAGGCGGAGAAGGCGTCGGCGACCACGCGGTGACCCGGCTCGTTGGCGGCCGCAGAGATGAACCGGCCCAACGGGCGCAGATCGCTCTCGACGAGCAGGACTCCCAGCTCTTCGTGCAGTTCCCGGATCAGGGTCTCCGCGGCCGACTCACCCGGCTCCGGCTTGCCGCCCGGCTGCATGAACCGGACCGTGCCGTGCTTGCGGACGACGAGCACCCGGTCGGCGTCGTCGACGATCACGGCTGCGCTCACGTGGATGTCAGGCATCGGAGGAGAAGACCTTTCCGGGGTTGAGGATGCCGTGCGGATCGAACACCCGCACGATCTGCCGCTGCAGTTCCCACTGATCGGAGCCGAGCTCGTCGACCAGCCAGCGCCGCTTGAGGACGCCGATGCCGTGCTCTCCGGTCAGCGTGCCGCCCAGCCGGATGGCGGCCCGGAACAGCTCGTCCGCGGCCGCCCAGATGTGCGGGGGCGTGTCCGGGCCCTCGAAGATGAAGTTGGGATGCAGGTTCCCGTCTCCCGCGTGCGCGACCGTGGGGATCGTCAAGCCGTACTCGCGCTCGATGCGGGCGATCTCGTCGAACATCTCGGGCATGGCGCTGCGGGGCACGGACACGTCTTCGATCAGCGTGGTGCCCAGCGTGGTCATCGCCGCATGCATCGAGCGACGGATGGCCAGCAGCCTTTCGCCCTCGTCCGGGTCGTGCGACAGCACGGTGTCGCCCTCGTGAGTGCGCAGGATCGTGGCGATCATGTCGGCCTCGGGGATCGCGGCAGGACCGTCGGTCTGGATCGTCAGCTGCGCGGCCCCGAGGGGAGGCGTCGGCAGGCCGAGAAGGGCGTGGACGGCGGCGAGGCTCGCGGCGTCCATCAGCTCCATGATCGCGGGCTGCACGCCGGACGCGGTCACAGCCGCCGATGCCGCGGCCGCGCTGCGTACATCGGGGAAGATCGCCGTGACCGTGCACGGGGAGCCCTCGACCAGCCGCCGCAGCTTGAGCGTGGCGCCGACGATCACGCCCAGGGTCCCCTCCGAGCCGATCACGAGCGAGGTCAGGTCGAGTCCGGTGACCCCCTTGACGCTGCGGTGGCCCAGGTGCAGCAGGCGTCCGTCGGCGAGGACGAGGTCGATGCCGAGCACCGCGTCGCGCACGACGCCGTACTTCGCGCACAGCAGTCCCCCCGCGCCGGTCGCGATGTTCCCGCCCACCGTGGAGATCTCACGGCTCGCCGGGTCCGGCGCCCACCAGACGCCGTGCGCGGCGAGGAGACGGTTGAGGTCGGCGTTCAGGATGCCGGGTTCGACCACGGCCAGCAGGTCGTCCGCGCGGATCTCGACCACGGCGTCCATGCGACGCGTCGAGAGCACGATCTCGCCCGCACCGGCGTTCGCGGCGCCGGCGAGGCCCGTGCCGGCGCCGCGGACGACCACGGGAGTGCGGGTCGCGGTGGCGATGCGCAGGGTCTGCTGCACGTGTGCGACGGACTCGGCATGCACGATCGCGAGAGGGCGACCGGCGGCGGCATGGCCCGAGCTGTCTGCGCGCGCCGCCTCGAGGGCGGATTCGTCGAGCTCGACGAGGTCGCCGAGTTCCTCCTGCAGCTGAGCGACGACGTTCATGACTCGCCGCTCATGCCTGGTCGCTCATGCCCGGTCGCTCATGACAGAGCGCGGCGACCGCTGATCACGCCGGCGGCGATGGCGACGACTCCGAAGGCGGTCCCGATCAGCGCCTGGCCCATCGACCACCACGCGATCGTGACTCCGACGTAGATGAGCAGCTCGACGGCGGCGCGGAGGAACGGATGCACGCGCAGCACCGGACGAGGCGAGAGGAACAGCGCCCAGACGAGCAGGACGACGACAGGGGTGCCGATGCCGAGGACGACGTTCCAGGGGAACGGCCACGTCGCGAAGCCCCACAGTGCGAGAGTGGCGATGGCCAGGACCAGGACGATGGCGCGGACGACGTCGATGACCGTGATGACCGGACGCTCGACGCCAGGTACGGGAACAGAATCCTGGGGCATGGTCCCAGTCTATTCGGCGCTTGCGGGCTCCTCGGCCGGTGCGAGGGCGTCGTCTGCCGCAGGATCGGTCTCGGTCGCGATCACCGTCGCCGCAGGAACGGCGGCGACAGGCTCCTCGACGGCGGCCGGCCCCTCGACCGGGGACTGCGCTGTCTCGGGCGCCGGGGCCGGTGCGGGCACCGGTGCGGGTGCGGGCTGCTCGACCGGCGCGGGCTGCTCGACCGGCGCGGGCTGCTCGACCGGCGCGGGCGTCGTCTCGGCTGCCGGTGGCTCCTCGACGACCGTGTCCGTCTCCGGGACGATCGTCTCGTCAGCGGCACCCGTATCGGCAGGAAGCTCGGCAGGAGGCTGTTCCGTCGGCAGTTCGGAGAACTCGATGTCGACGCCGCCCTTCAGCGCGAGGAGCGTCGTCTCCGCAGCCGGCCCTGGTCCGGTCGCCAACACGTAGCGGAAGGTCACCGTGGTCGAGGCGGGGTCGAGGTACTGCCACAGATCCGGTCGCAGGTCGATCGTCCCCGCGCCGGTCTCGTCGAGCTCGATACGGTCTCCGCCGCCGCTGCTGCCATCGAGCAGAGCCTCGATCGTCGCTCCGGGGGCGCCGGTGATCGGCACGCTGTAGTGCACGGTGAAGCCCTGGAACCATACCGTGGCGACACTCCACACCGGGGGTGCTGTCGGGACCGCAGGGTCGACCGGGTCCACCGGGTCGACCGGATCCACGGGGTCCACCGGATCCACGGGATCGACCGGATCGACCGGGTCCACGGGGTCGACCGGATCGACGGGGTCCACCGGGTCGACCGGCGTGACCGGCTTCTCCGGGACGATGGGGACGGTCGGAGCGGTCACCGGACCGGAAGGCTCCACGGCGTCCGGCCGGGCCTCGTCGGCCGGGGGAGTGGCGTCGTCTTTCGGCTCGGGGGCGCGCTCCTCGATGATGACCGGCTTGTCGAGCGTCATCGAGGCATCGGGACCGACGTCCGACGCGATCGACGAGGGGTCGCTGTCCCCGGCATTGGGCTGCGACGCGGCCGGCTGTGCGCCGGTGAGGCCGGGGATGATCGTCGCGGCTGCGACGACACCGGCGACGACGAGTGCCGCGGAACCCGCACCCACGAGAGCTCCCATGCCGGTCAACATGCCGCCGGATGCCGCACCACCGCCTGCTGAGCCGGCGCTGCCGCCTGCCGCGGTGTTGCCTCCGGCCGCACCGCCTGATCCGCTTCCCGCTCCGGTGCCTGCGGCGGCGGTCCCGGCGGATGCCGTGACGCCGGGGTCACCCGCGACGACGACGCCGGGGATGCCGGACGGTGCGGCGGCGAGGGCGACGATCGGAGCGCCACCACCCTGCAGTGTCGCCAGATATCCCGCGGAGCCGGTGATGCCGAGGACGAGGGGCAGCAGGACCAGAGCGAGTCGCTTGGAGACGTCCTTCGCCTCTGCGGCCACGATCATGCATCGCGCGCACTCATCGAGGTGCAGCTCGAGGCGCTTGTAGTCGCGGGCACTGAGGTTGCCGCGCGAGTACGCGCCCAGGTGCTCGATCGTCCACTGGCAGTCGGAACCCGGAGCGGCGCTGCGCAGGTGGGCCTGGATCCACGCCTCGCGCAGACCCTCTCTGGCGCGGAAGGCGAGCTGGGAGACGGCGCCGGACTTCATGCCGAGCAGCGGCGCGACGTCCTGCGGCTTCATCTGCTCGATCTCGGTGTACCAGAGGACTTCCTGCCACCGTGAGGGGAGGCTGCGGAAGGCCTGTGCCGTGAGGCTGCGGTCGAGCGCCTCGTTCGCAGCCTGGTCGGTGCTGTCGGGGTCGGCGACGGAGTCGAGCTCATCGATCGTCGATTCCCGGCGGGAGCGTCCCCAGGCGGCCGCGGTGTTGCGGATGCTCGTGAAGAGGTAGGCGCGGAAGGAGCCGTTGGGCCCTCCGCCCTTGACGATCGCCTGGTAGATGCGGGTGTACGACTCCTGCACCAGATCGTCGGGGTCGATGGAGGACGTGACGGATCGGGCCACCGCGATACCGGACGGGTAGTGGCGTCGCCAGAGTTCCCCGAACGCCTCCGTATCACCCGAACGGGTGCGGAGGATCAGATCGGCGTCAGCGATCGGTTCGTCGTGCGGAACGTTCTCTTCTTCGTGCACTTTCATCCATCTGTCTCGGGGTGCTCGTGCGCCCTCACAAGAGAGACGCGGGAGGGCGGCCCTCATCACGCGTCTTCTTCATTCTCACCCGAAACTCCCAGCAAGGCCACCCCTTCACGGAATTCCCTGCAAATCTTCTGCGTCACAGAATCCCAGTTCGGAGGGCTGTTCGGAGCGGTGCGTCCAAGAATCTCGAAAAAAAAATCGGGAACCCGCGTAATGAATCGGGACCGCCTTCGTCTCATCCCATAGAGACAGCCAAACGAACTCCTCCGGGGGGCGGGGTTCGGGCGCTGGTGCGAGGGGCAATTGCACCAGCAGGGCGGGTCGGGAGCCTCGGGGGAGGAGTTCCCGGCCCACCCTCTCTGTGAAGCGGGAACGAGGCCACCGATCTGGGGACCGGTGGCCTCCCTCCCGCGAAGACGTACCGGAGAACGCAGAGCTGCGCGTCGTCGCGTGTCGTGCGGACCTCTCAGTCGTTGAGCAGGTCTCCCACCCAGACGCGGACGACGTGCAGCTCTGCATCCCACAGGACCGCATCTCCGACGTGGTCGGGGCGCAGCGCACCGAGCTCGGTTTCGCGGCCGATCGCGCGTGCCGGTGTCTCCGTCAGCGCCTGGACCGCCGCAGGCAGGGTCGCACCCGCGCTCACCGCCCGCTGCAGCGCGACATCCTGCGTGAGCGTCGATCCGGCGATGGAACCCGTGTCGTCGGCGCGGGCGATGCCGTCGGCCACCGTGACGCTCACGGCGCCGAGGTCGTAGTGCCCGTCGGCGCTGCCCGCAGCAGCCATGGCATCCGTGATCAACGCGACACGACCCGGTGCCGTGTCGAACAGCAGCTTGATCACGTGCGGGTCGAGATGCACATCGTCGGCGATGGCCTCGAGCACCACCCGATGATCCGCGGCGGCGGCGAGCACGGGGCCCGGCGCGCGATGGTGGATGCCGGGCATGGCGTTGAACGCGTGCGTGAGGATCGATGCCCCCGCCTCGAAGGCCGCCACCGCGACGCCCGCATCCGCGCTCGTGTGGCCGACCGCGGCAGCAGCTCCCGCCGCGACGATCTGGCGGATCGCGTCGAATCCTCCCGGCAGCTCCGGTGCGATCGTGACCTGGCGCACGGTGCCGCGACCCGCCTCCAGCAGTCGGACGACGTCGTGCGCCGCGGGGGCGCGCAGCAGGGTGGGCTCGTGCGCGCCATGGTGTGCCGGATCCAGGAACGGACCCTCGAGATGCGAGCCGAGGATGTCGACATCGGTGCGCATGAGGTCGGCGACCAGCGCCACGTTGCGGGCGAGGTCGTCGAGAGGAGCCGTGACCAGGGAGACGACGGCCCGCGTGGTGCCGTGCTCGCGGTGCAGCGCACGCGCCGTGCGGATGGCCTCGACACCATCGTCGAACGAGGCGCCGGCCCCGCCGTGTCCGTGGATGTCGACCAGGCCGGGAGTGAGGAGCGCACCCTCTCCAGCCGCCGCGACGGCATCCACGACGACATCGGCCGGTGTCCAGTCCGCGCCGGTCCCGTGCGCCACCACGCGTCCCTGCTCGATACGGACCCAGGCGTTCTCGACGATCTCGCCGCGGTCGACCAGCCGGGCCGAGTGGATGAGGAGCGAACCGCTCGCGGAGGACTGCACACTCATCGTTCGCTCCAGGGGATCTCGGCTGCGGCGTGGAATTCGACCCCCTCAGCCTTCCACAGCGGCGCGAGCGTCCCCAGCCGCACGCGGAACGACTCCCACACGCGCTCCGGTCCCTCCTGCGGCGACCAGGCGACCTCGGCCTGCGCCGCAGCGCGCGGGAAGACCAGCTGCTCGACGTCGCGGTAGGTGCGGGTCGTCTCGGACCACAGCGGCGCCTCGACGCCGAGGATCGCGGAATCGGGCACATCGAGAACGGCCGTGGGCTCCCACTCGTACGCAGCGCGGACATCGATGATCGCCGCCCAGGTCAGCCCGAGCGGGAAGTCGGGGGAGTACTTCATGTCGAGGTACGTCACGTCGGCGGCCGACATGATGAGCGCGCCTCCGCGTTCGACGAAGTGCGCAGCCTCCTCGGCGTGCGTGCCCTCGGGCGTGGTCTTGCCCCAGTACTGCCCGACGGTGCCCTCGGCGATGTTCGCCGCGGAGCCCATCTCGTGCCAGGCCACGGGGGTCTTGCCCGCCTCCACGACGATCGCGGTCGCACGCTCGGCGAACAGGTCGAAGTCGGCCTGGGGGGTGCCGAGGGACTCGTCGCCGCCGATGTGGATGTACGGGCCGGGGGTCATCTCGACCAGTTCGCGCACCACGTCGCGCACGAAGTCGTACGTGCGCTCCTCGTGGATGCGCACGCTGGAGTGCCCCACGCCCCAGCCGAGGTACGTCTCGCCGGCGACGGGCAGCGGCTGGCCGAGGCGTGCGGAGTCCGCGATGAGGTTGTCGTTCAGCACCGGCGCCTCGACGAGCTCGGGGTAGGCGACGCCGATCGCGTGGGTGTGCCCGGGGAGGTCGATCTCGGGGATCACGACCATGTGGCGTGATGCGGCGTACGCGACGATCTCGCGGTAGTCGTCCTTCGTGTAGAAGCCGCCGGGGTCGCCGTTCGCCGACGTCGCGGCGGCCCGTTCGGTGAGCAGCGGCCAGGAGTCGATGTGCACGCGCCACCCCTGGTCGTCGCTCAGGTGCAGGTGCAGGTGGTTGAGCTTGAGGGCGCTGGTGCTGTCGATGAACTTCTTCACGTCGGCGACGCCGAAGAAGTGCCGGGCGACGTCGAGCATGACGCCGCGTCGGGCGAAGCGCGGAGAGTCCGCGACGTCGGCGCCGAGCAGGGCCCAGCCGGAGTCGTCCTGGCGCAGCAGCTGCAGCAGAGTCTGCACACCGTAGAAGAGTCCGGCCTCATCGGCACCGACGATGATCGCGCGATCGCCGACCTCGAGTGTGTAGCCCTCCGGTGCCGAGGAGTTCGGGTCGACGATCAGCTCGATCTCCGCGGGGGCCTCGTCGACGACGGAGAGGCGGATGCCGGTTCGGCGCTCGACGGCGGCGATCAACTGCGCCGTGGCGGGGGAGGAGCCGAGCACGCGCGTCGTCGCGGTGATCGGCATCCGTCCTTCCCGTGCGACGGCTGACACGGGCGCGGGGACGAGCGGAAGGGGGTGAGGAAGGACCATGAACAAAACCTACCCGTCGGCGTCGCTCAGCGGAATGGCGGAGATCGAAACGATTCTGCGATGATCGTCGACACGCCAGCCTGCGCCACCTCCCTCATCGGCTATGCTCGTAACCGTCGCGACTGGCGTCTGGGTGGACTACCACCGGGGAGCGACTGACCACGGAATTCGACCGCGCGCCTGGGCCGATTGGTACACCCTTCGAATCCGTTGTCAGAGGAGCATGTCATCATGACCGATCGTTACTTCAACGCCCCCCTTTCCGAGGTAGACCCCGAGATCGCCGAGGTCCTGGATCGCGAGCTGAAGCGTCAGCAGACGTTCCTCGAGATGATCGCCTCTGAGAACTTCGTGCCGGTCTCCGTGCTGCAGTCGCAGGGGTCCGTGCTCACCAACAAGTACGCCGAGGGCTACCCCGGACGCCGCTACTACGGCGGTTGCGAAGAGGTCGACGTCGCGGAGGAGCTCGCGATCTCGCGCGCCAAGAGCCTGTTCGGAGCCGAGTTCGCGAACGTCCAGCCGCACTCGGGTGCATCGGCGAACGCCGCCGTGCTGCACGCGATCGCCCGCCCCGGCGACACCCTGCTCGGCCTGTCCCTCGACCAGGGCGGTCACCTGACGCACGGCATGAAGATCAACTTCTCCGGTCGTCTCTACAACATCGTCGCCTACGGCGTGAACCCCGAGACCTCGACGATCGACATGGACGAGGTGCGTCGCCTCGCGATCGAGCACAAGCCCAAGGTCATCATCGCCGGGTGGTCCGCCTACCCGCGCACGCTCGACTTCGCGGCCTTCCGCGAGATCGCCGACGAGGTCGGCGCACTGCTCTGGGTCGACATGGCCCACTTCGCCGGTCTGGTCGCCGCGGGCCTGCACCCGAACCCGGTTCCCTACGCCGACGTCGTCTCCTCGACCGTGCACAAGACCATCGGCGGCCCCCGCTCCGGCTTCATCCTCACGAACGACGCCGATCTGGCGAAGAAGATCAACACCGCCGTGTTCCCCGGACAGCAGGGTGGACCGCTCATGCACGTGATCGCCGCCAAGGCGACCGCGTTCAAGCTCGCCGGCACGCCGGAGTTCAAGGAGCGTCAGGAGCGCGTGCTCCGCGGTGCCGCACTGCTCGCCGAGCGCCTCTCGCAGCAGGACGTGAAGGATGCCGGCATCGCCGTGCGCTCCGGTGGCACCGACGTGCACCTCGTGCTGGTCGATCTGCGCGACGCCGTGGTCGACGGCAAGCAGGCGGAGGACCTGCTGCATGACATCCACATCACGGTGAACCGCAACGCGGTGCCGAACGACCCGCGTCCGCCGATGGTCACCTCGGGTCTTCGCATCGGCACGCCGGCGCTCGCCACGCGTGGATTCGGCGACGCCGAGTTCACCGAGGTCGCCGACATCATCGCCCTCGCGCTGCTCCCCGGTGCCGACGTCGAGGCGCTTCGCACGCGTGTCGACGCCCTCGCCGCCGCTTTCCCGCTGTACCCGGACCTGCAGCAGTGACCGCGAAGATCCTCGACGGGAAGGCGGCGTCCGCCGCGATCCGCGCCGAGCTGACCGAGCGCGTCGCGGCGTTGAAGGCCAAGGGGATCACCCCCGGCATCGCCACGGTGCTCGTGGGTGCTGATCCGGCCTCGCAGCTCTACGTCGGCATGAAGCACCGGCAGTCCGAGGCGATCGGGATGAACTCGATCCAGCGCGAGCTGCCGGCGGACGCCACGCAGGCGGATGTCGAAGCGCTGATCGACGAGCTCAACGCCGACCCGGCCTGCCACGGTTACATCGTGCAGCTGCCCCTGCCGAAGCACATCGACACCGACGCCATCCTCGAGCGCATCGACCCGGCGAAGGATGCCGACGGCCTGCACCCGACCAACCTCGGCCGGCTCGTGCTGAACGTCAACAGCCCGATCCACACCCCGCTGCCGTGCACGCCGCGGGGAGTGATCGAACTGCTGCTGCGCAACGACTACGACCTCAAGGGCACGCACGTCGTCGTGGTGGGCCGCGGTGTCACGATCGGACGCTCGATCGGTCTGCTGCTCACCCGCCGTGACCTGAACGCCACGGTCACGCTCACGCACACCGGCACGGTCGACATGCCGCGCTACCTGCGCGAGGCCGATGTCATCGTGGCGGCGGCGGGCGTGAAGCACCTGATCCGCGCCGAAGACGTGAAGCCCGGTGCGGCCGTGCTCGACGTCGGCGTGACGCGTGAGACCGACCCCGAGACGGGCAAGAGCCTGGTGTTCGGCGATGTCCACCCGGATGTGGCCGAGGTCGCCGGCTTCCTCTCGCCGAACCCCGGTGGCGTGGGGCCGATGACCGTCGCCCTGCTCATGACCAACGTCGTGGAGGCCGCCGAGCGCGTCGCCTGATCAGTCCGATCGCAGAAAGGCACCCGTTCCGTCGTGGAAGGGTGCCTTTCTGCGATCCGCGCAGGGTGCTGCTCGCGATGAGCGGAGCGGCGGTGTCAGCCGAGTTCGTCGAGCATGCGCCGTTGCTCGGGGGTCAAGCCGTCCTGCAGTTCTGCGCGGGCGGCGGCGGTCTCCGGTGCTTCCGCCGCCGGTGAGGCCGACGAGTCGGTCTGCGCCGGGCTGGACGTGCGGCGTGCCTGGACCTTGCCCTGCACGGCGTCGTAGAGCTGGGCGGCCTTGGCGCGCAGCTTGTCATCCACCTGGTCGTAGATCATCCAGCCGAAGAGCAGGAAGAGGGGAGGGAGCACGAAGCCCCAGAATCCGGACGCGCGGACCCCGCTCAACCACACCGTCAGCACCCACACGATGAGCTCGACGAGGTAGACCAGCACGTACTGCACGACCTTCTCGCCGGCCTTGGTGCGTTCGGCAGCCGACTTCGCGGCGGACTTGCGGAACGCCGCGCCGAGGGTCGGCTTCACGAACAGGGCGGCGAGCGTGAGGATCACGGCGGCCCACAGGGCATGCAGGCCGACGGAGACGCCGGGGAACAGGAGCCCGATGAGCAGCAGGACGGCCACGTTGAACACATAGAGCGCAGCGAACCGGATGATTCCGTTCTTCATGGGACCAGAATCCCATACCCGCGCGGCACGACACAGCATCGATGTTGCGGCTCCGTCATGGATCGAGCGTGTGTCGTCCCCCGGCCGTACACTGAGTGCGCCGCATCCGCATCGGCTGCCGACGATCCGCCTCCGCCCCTGGGAGTCCACGATGACGATCGATCTCGATCCGCTCCTGGATTCCGTCGACATCCTCACGACCTCCGACGGCGCACACTGGCCGGCTCATCGGCACGACGATCACGAACTGCTGTCGGCGATCACCCGCACCGTGACCGTCGTCACCCCGGATGCCGTCTACATCGCGCCCCGAGGAACGAGCATCTGGATCCCGGCGGGCGTCGTGCACGAGGTCACCGCGGCGCCGGGCAACAGCATGCGGTGCACCTGGTTCGAGCCGGATGCCGGGGCGGAGCTGAGCGCCCGTGTCGTCGTGACCACCGTGCCGCCGCTGCTGGACGACGTGCTCGCGCAGCTCTCGCGGTACACGGACCCCGTGCGCCGCGCACGGGCCGAGGCCTTCGCGCTGGATCTGCTCGGCGATTCCGGCGAGGCCGAGGTCGGGTTGCCGACGCCGTCGACGCCGTGGCTGCGCGCGGTGACGGACGCCCTGGTCGCCGCGCCCTCGGATCGGCGCACAGTGGATGCGTGGGCCGCGCAGTCATCCGTGAGTGTGCGTACGTTCACCCGGCAGTTCGCGGTGGAGACGGGCATGTCGTTCTCCCGCTGGCGAGCGGAGCTGCGCCTGAGGGTGGCGATGTCGATGCTCGCGAACGGGGCCGAGGTCGGCCGGACGGCACGCGCCGTCGGCTTCGAATCGCTCGCCGCGTTCTCCGCGGCGTTCCGGCGGCGCACGGGTGTGTCGCCGCGCACCTTTGCTCGCAGCCATGGCTCTGTGACCGATTCGCGCGCATAGTCGACCGATCGGCACAACTCCGACCATCGAACCGGCAGGCAAGGGGCGACATAATTAGGTAACCCTTGCCTAATTGGAGATTCTCTTGCGCCCTTCCCCGCGCCTGCGAGCCGTGCTCGCCGCAGCCATCATCATCCCCCTCGTCCTCACCGCCACCGCGTGCGCGCCCGACGCCGACTCGTCATCCGATGGCGGTGCCGATGGAGCCGACACGATCGTGGTCGACTCCGTCTACGGTGAGGTGACCGTCCCCGCATCGCCGGAGCGCGTCGCCGCGATCTCCTACGACACCCCCTGGCAGGTCATGTCGCTCGACCTGCCCGTCGTGGCCGCGATCGACTACACCCAGTGGATCGACGGATACACCGAGGACCAGCAGGCGTACATCGCCGAGGCCGCGAAGGTCGGCAGCTACGGCGAGGTCAACTTCGAGGCGCTTGCCGGCGCCGCACCCGACGTCATCGTCGGTGACGCCTACGAGGTCGACGAGGCGACGTTCACGCGCCTCAGCGAGATCGCGCCGACCGTCATCGTCGGCGGCGACGACCGGGGCGACTGGCAGTCCATCACCGAGGACCTGGCGACCGCGCTCGGTGCGCACGACACCTGGGAGGAGGCGAAGACCTCCTACGAGGCGCGTCGGGACGAGGTGAAGGAGCAGTACGCCGACGTCATCGCGGCGAACACCTGGGCGAACTTCTCGCTCGGCAACGAGGCGGGGCAGTTCTCGATCCAGCTCCCCGGCGGCTCGACGGGCAATCTGATCGTGAACGAGATGGGACTGGCCTACGGCGACGGCATCCCCCTGGATGCGGACGACGGCTCCGGCTACGTCTCGCTGCCCCTCGAGCAGATCGGCGCGACCCTGGCCGGGGTCACGGTCGGACTCACCTACGAGAACCCGGACGGCACCAAGATGCCGGCGATCCAGGACGTCATCGACAGCAGCCTGTTCCAGCAGCTGGAGATCGCGAAGACCGGGCAGGTGTACGGACTCGTCTCGAGCGTGACCGACTACCGCACCGCCGAGGACTGGATCGACGAGCTCACCACCAAGGTGCTCGAGCCGCTCTCGCAGTGACCACTCTCGCCACGGGCGGGCGGCGGAGACTCCGTCGCCCGCCCGACGCGGTCGTCCTGCCGATCGTGGTGATCCTGCTGCTCACCGCCGTCGCGGTGAGCATCGCGGTCGGTCCGCGGACCCTGACCTTCGACGAGCTGTTCGTCGCGCTGACCGCGCCCACCGGCACGGAGACGGATCTGATCGTGCGCGACGTACGGCTGCCGCGCACGTTCATCGGCATCGCGGCGGGGAGCGCGCTCGCGGTCGCCGGAGTGATCATGCAGACGCTCACCCGCAATCCGCTCGCGGAGCCGGGTCTGCTCGGGGTCAACGCCGGCGCCTCGCTCGCCGTGGCGATCGCGATCGTCGTGTTCCGCATCGGCGACTTCGGCGCGACGATGTGGTTCGCGTTCCTCGGTGCGGCACTCGCGAGCGCTCTCGTCGCGGTGATCGGCGGGGTCGGACGCGGCGCATCCATCGGACGTCTCACCCTCACCGGCGTGGCGATCGGGGCGGTGCTCTCGGCCGCCACCGCCGCGCTCAGCCTGATCGACCCGCACGCCTATCAGTCCATGCGGCTCTGGGGTGCTGGTGCGCTCGGGGGGCGTTCGCTCGATGCCGCCGTGCTCACCCTCGCGGTCGTGGCCGTCGGGCTCGTCCTCGTCGTGCTGATCGCCCCCGGACTCGGCCTGCTCGCACTCGGCGAGGACACGGCCCGTGCGCTGGGCGGCCGGGTCGGCGCCGCACGTCTGGGCGGGTTCCTGGCGATCGTGGTGCTGTGCGGAGCGGCGACCGCGGCGGCAGGGCCGATCGCCTTCGTCGGACTCCTGGTGCCGCACGCGCTGCGCGCGGTTTTCGGCCCCGACACCCGCCGGCTGCTGGTCTACAGCGCTCTGGCCGGCCCGATCCTGCTGCTGCTCGCCGATGTGCTCGGTGCCCTGCTGATCGCGCCGCGTTCGATCCCGGTCGGAGTGATGACCGCGTTCCTCGGCGCTCCCGTCCTGGTGGCGCTCGTGCTGTCGCGGCGGGTGCAGGCGGATGGGGCTCCCTCATGAGCATCGCCTCCGTCATCGCCGTCCCCTTCGCGACCAGACGCCGTCGCCGGATCATCTGGATCGCGTCCTCCTTCGTGCTCCTGGCGCTGGCGATCGCCGGACTGAGCCTGGGGGATGCAGCCATCCCGGTGCCCGACGTGTTCGCCGCACTCTTCGGTCGGGGAGAGGCCGGCACCCGGCTGATCGTGGTCGGGTGGCGGCTCCCGCGCGTCGTGCTCGGCGCGGCGATCGGCGCGATGCTGGCGCTCTCCGGCGCGCTGTTCCAGGTCATCACACGCAATCCCCTCGGCAGCCCCGACATCCTCGGCTTCTCCGCAGGTGCGTACACCGGCGCGCTCCTGGTCATCATCGGAGGATCGGTGAGCACCGTGGCTCTCACCGCCGGGGCGGTCGGCGGTGGTATCGCCTCGGCGGCGCTGGTGTTCGCCCTCGTCGCGTGGCGTGGGGCCGGCGGCACCAGGCTCATCATCGTCGGCATCGCCCTGACCGCGATGCTCGGCGCCGTGAACACCATGATCGAGCTCGCTGCCGATGACGTGGTGGCGCACACCGCGGCCATCTGGGGTGCCGGATCCCTCAACGGCATCGACGGCCGCTGGATGCCGTTGATCCTCATCACGTTCGTGCTGGGAGGGCTCGCGGTCGCGGCGCTCGCACCGGGGCTCACGCTGTACGAGCTGGGGGAGGACCGCGCGACGTCGCTCGGGGTGCGCCCGGTGCGGCTGCGCATCACGGCCATGCTGGTCGGTGTGGTGCTGTTGGCCGTCACGATCGCCGCGGCCGGTCCGATCGCGTTCGTCGCGCTCGCGGCACCGCAGATCGCTCGCCGTGTCTGGCGCAGCGGGCCGATGCCCTTCGCGGCATCCGCCATGACCGGCGCCGTGCTGCTCATGTTCAGCGACCTGCTCGCGGCGCGCCTGTTCGCGCCGACCATGCTCCCCACAGGTCTCGTCACGATCGGGATCGGTGGACTCTACCTCGCCTGGATGCTCTCCGCGGCGAATCGAAGGAGGCGCTGATGCGCACCGACATCCCCGTGTACACCGCCGAGGTGACGGCACGGCAGACCGTGACCCCGCACATGCTGCGCATCACGCTGCGCGGCGCACGCACCACGACCGGCGAGCGCTTCGCCTCGTGCGGCAGGCCCGACGAATTCTTCGGGCTGTGGCTGTCGACGGCTGACGGCGAGGAGGCCAAGCGGTACTACTCGGTGCGCGCGTGGCGTCCTGAGGCGGATGAGCTCGACATCGACTTCGTCGTGCACGCGGAGGGGCCCGCGACGCAGTGGGCCCGTGACGCGCGCCTCGGCGACACGGTGGCGTTCGACCTTCCCCGCGGGCACTTCGTGGTGCCGGAGGGCACGGCGCGTGTGCTCCTGATCGGTGATGCCACCGCCCTTCCCGCGATCGGGCGCATCCTCGAGGAGCGGGCGGCATCCGATCCTCCCGTGCGGGCGATCCTGTCCGTCGACGATCCCCGCGACCGGCAGGACCTCCGTTTCCGCGACGGCGATCGGGCGACCTGGGTCGCGGCGGAGGACATCGTCGCCGAGACACTCGCCGCCACCGCGGAGGGTCCGGATGCGACCTACCTCTGGTTCTCGGGCGAGGCGACGACGATGCGTGACATCCGCCGCCACGTCCGTCACGAGCTGCGCTGGCCGGCCTCGCAGTACATGACCATGGGCTACTGGCGTCGCGACGCCGAGCGGTGGGGCAAGAGGTTCGAGCAGCAGGCCGCGCTGTCCGAGCAGCTCGCCGCGATCTGGGAGAACGGCGAGGACGACGAGACGCAGCGCGATCTCGCCGACGAGCTGCTGACGAGGTACGGACTGTGACAGAGACGACATTCGACATCCGCGGTCTGTCGGCCGGCTACCCGCACGGACGGGCCATCTCCACCGGCCTCGACCTCACGATCGCGCGCGGCTCCTTCGTCGCGATCATCGGACCGAACGCCTGCGGCAAGTCGACGCTGCTGCGCACGATCGCGCGGCTGCTGCCCGCGCTCGCCGGATCCGTACTGCTCGACGGCCGTGACATCCGCGAGCGGGGGGCGAAGGAGCTCGCCAGGGAGCTGGGCCTGCTGAGTCAATCGGCGGAGGCGCCGGACGGGATGCGGGTGGCCGATCTGATCGCCCGCGGCCGCTACCCGCACCGGCGGGCGTTCTCGGCCTGGAGCGACGCCGATGAGCAGGCGGTGCGACGGGCGATGGAGAAGACCTCGGTGCTCGAACTCGCGGACCGTCCGGTCGACGAGCTCTCCGGCGGGCAGCGCCAGCGTGTGTGGCTGGCGATGGCCCTCGCCCAGGAGACGGATGTGCTGCTGCTCGACGAGCCGACGACGTTCCTCGACATCACTCACCAGCTCGACATGCTGGATCTGTTCCGCGCGATCAACCGAGAGCATGGCACGACGGTCGTCGCCGTGCTGCACGACCTGAATCAGGCCGCACGCTACGCGGACCGGATCGTCGCGATGCGCGATGGCACGATCGTGAGCACGGGGACGCCGGAGGAGGTGCTCACCTCCGAGGTGATGGCGCAGGTGTTCGACCTGGACTGCACCGTGATCGCGGACCCCGAGACCGCGACGCCGATGGTGGTTCCGCGGCGCCGGTGACGGCGCCTGCGGCCGGGGTCAGGAACTCGCGAGCGTGCTCTCGATGCCGGTGATGCGCGCCTGCTCGTCGAAGCGGAACGTGGCGGACCCGGAGGCGTCGACGACGGTGGCGCCGCTGAAAGACTCGTCGGTCCAGGTGAGCGTCCAGTTTGCGAGGCGTGCGAGATCCCACACCGCGGTGCGGGCATCGCTGAGCGCGGTACCCGACAGGATGCGGGGGAGCGCGATGACCGCGTCGGCCACGGTGAGCGGGGCGAGCGGCGCGTCGAGCAGGAACACGGCGCGGGTGCCGCCACCGACCGGAGCCGAATAGTACGGCGCGCGTCCGGTGAGTTCGACCGCGACACCGCCGACGACGTGCGCGGCCTGCGCGATCCACTCCTCGTCAGCCGCGGCATCGGCGGGGAAAGGCACCTCGGGACTCGTGAGCTCGACGATGCCGTGCTCGGCGCCATAGGCCTGCAGCTGCGCCGCGACGCCCTGCGTGTCGCCCTGGGGGTGGGCCCAGGCCCACAGCATCGAGCGGGGTCCCGGTGCGATCGTCGCGACCAGATGGGCGCGGGTCACCAGCTGGCGGGACGGGTCGGCGTTCGCGGTGAAGGTGAGGGTGCCTGCAGCCATGTCCGCATCCCAGCGGTGCTCGCCGAGCGCATCGGCGGCAGCGGAGAGGGCATCCTGACGGAGCGCGGTGAACAGGGCGGCACGGTCGGCGAGGGGCTGGAGCGCGGCGAAGGTCATGAGGACAGTCTCGCCCGCCCAGCTATGAATACGCCAGAGCTAGCCCCGGGCCGTCAACGCTCCGGCCGGCCTGCCCATGCGCCACACGCTCGGAACGAACAACGTGGCCAGCGCGACGACCGCGTAGATGATCCCGGAGGTGATGAGAACGGTCGCCGGTTCGGCGTGCGTGATCAGCCAGCCGTAGATCAGCGTGCCGATCGGCATCACGACGAAGCTCCCGAGCATGTCGTAGCTGGAGACCCGGGAGAGCTTCTCGCCGGGGACGTTCTCCATCAACGCCAGGTTCCAGCCGGTGTTGAAGATCTCCACGCCCGCTCCCGCGATGAAGGCCGCGATCGCGAGCAGCACGACGGCCGGATGCGCGCCGAGCACGGTCAACGGGATCGCGAACGCGGCCATGCCGATCATCCCGAACCGCAGCGGACGTCGCAGCGGGAACCACAGCAGGAGCAGGGTCATCAGCAGCACACCGACTCCCTCGGCGCTGACCACCCATCCCCAGCCGGCGATCCCGAGCAGGTCGTTGTTCTTCGCGATGTAGGGGCCGACGACGCCCCACGCGCCGACGTGGATCGCGTTCATGATCATGAAGGCGAGCACGACGGTCCACAGCCAGGACCGGCTCCAGAACTCCTGCCAGCCGATCCGGAGGTCGTGGAACATCGTGGTGCCACCCCTGTGCGCGGGCGGAGGGAGCTTCACGAGCGCGAGGATGGGGATCGCGATCAGCCAGCCGATCGCCTGCACGACCATCGCCCAGGCGGGGCCCGCGGTGGCGACCAGGATGCCGGCGACGACCGGACCGCCGATCGTGACGGCCGAGCGGACGAACGAGAGCATCGCATTCGCCTGCTGCAGGTGCTCCGGCGTCGTCAGCTGCGGGATGATGCCCTGCATGGCGGGCATCACGAAGGCGGTGGAGGCGCCGTTGAACACCGAGAGGACCACGAGCGCGGGGATCGTGGCGGTCCCGGTGAACAGCAGCGCGGCGATCGACCCGATCGTGAGGATGTCGATCACGTAGCAGGACTGGATGATCAGCGCACGCGGGAGGCGGTCGGCGACCACGCCGCCGAACAGGACGAACACGATGTTGCTGATCGTGAACGCGGCGAGCACGAAAGACAGCGAGCGCGCGTCGTTGTCGATCTCGAGCACCGCGAAGGCCAGGGCGATGGACGACATCGATCCGGCGATCATCGTGATCGCGCGCGCCAGGAAGAACCAGCGGAAATTGCGGTCCTGCATCGCCGCGAGCCCGCGGCTCACGTCAGCGTTCCGCGTCTGTGCATCCGTCAATCCTGTCACGATCCCCGCCGGCCGCGGGGGCGGAATGGACGGCGATCAGTAGCTGGCGCGTTCCGTCGCCTCGGCGATGATGAAGCGGGCGGCGAGGGCTTCCGATGCCCGGGCCAGCAGTGCGACATCCGCCCCGACCGCGACGAAATCGGCGCCTGCCGCGATGTATGCGTCGGCGGCCACGGGGTCGAAGGCGTTGACCCCGACCGGCTTCCCCGCGGCCTGCACCGCCGAGAAGACGTGCTCCACGGCCGCGACGACGCTCGGATGCGTCTGCTGCCCCAGCAGCCCCATCGAGGCCGAGAGGTCGGAGGGTCCGACGAACACGGCATCGATGCCGTCGATCGCGGCGATGTCGGCTGCGGCCTCGACCCCCGCCGCGGTCTCGATCTGCACCGTGAGGGAGGTGTGCGCGGCCGACTCCTGCAGGTAGCGGTCGACCCGGTTCCAGCGGGCGCTGCGGGCGAGGGCGCTCCCGACGCCACGCACGCCCTCCGGCGGGTAACGGGTGGCGGCGACCGCAGCCTGCGCCTCTGCTGCGGACGACACCATCGGGACGATGATGTTCTGCGCCCCGAGGTCGAGCACCTGCTTGATCGCGACCGTGTCGTTCGAGGCCACCCGTACGAGCGGAGCGATCGGATACGCGGCGGCGGCCTGCAGCTGCAGCAGCACGGACTCGAGAGTGTTCGCGGAATGCTCCATGTCGATCAGCAGCCAGTCGAGTCCCGACCCTGCGGCGACCTCCGTGACGAGCGGGCTCCCCGAGCACGCCCACATGCCCACCAGGGCGCGTTCGGACGACGCGAGGCGCGCGCGGAAGGAGGGCGCTAGATGAAGCGGCATGTGATTGTTCCCATCGGTCCGTAGTCGCACAGCACCTCGTCGCCGCGCGACACCCACATCGGGCGTGTGAACGATCCTGCCAGGATGATCTCCCCGGCCTCGAGACGCGCGCCGTGCTGATGGAACTTGTTCGCGAGCCAGGCGACTCCGGTCGCCGGATGCCCGAGCACGCCCGCGGCGACACCGGTCTCCTCGATCTCGCCGTTGCGGGCGAGGACGCCGGGTACCCAGCGCAGGTCGATCTCGTCCGGGCGCTTGTGCACCTCGCCCAGCACCATGGCACCGTAGGCGGCGTTGTCGCTGATCGTGTCGACGATCGTTCGCCCTTCGAGCTCGATGTGCGAGTTCAGCACCTCCAGGGCGGGCACGGCGTAGTCGATCGCCGCGAGGGCGTCGTCGAGCGTGCAGTCCGGGCCTTCCAGCGGATGCTTCAGCACGAACGCGAGTTCCACCTCGATGCGCACGTTCGAGAAGTGGTCGACGGGGATCTCGGCGCCCGACCGGTACACGGTGTCGTCGAACATCACCCCGTAGTCCGGCTCGGTGATGCCCGTCGCCTGCTGCATGGCCTTCGACGTCAGGCCGATCTTGCGCCCGATCAGCCGGCGACCCGCCGCCAGGTTCTGGTCGCGCCAGACGCCCTGGATGGCATAGGAGTCCTCGACCGTCGCCTCCGGGTACCGTGCCGTGATCCGCGGGATCACCGCATGCGTGCGATCGGCTTCCGCGAGCTCGGCCGCGATCTGTGCGATCGTCTCGTCTGACAGCATCCGTCTTCCTCCTTCGTTCGACCCTTCGACGGGCGGGGGCGTCTAGAGCTGGTGACCCAGCTTGTACTCGCCCTGCTTGTACTCGGGCATCGCCGCGTCGTCCTCCGCACGGGTGTACGAGAACCCGTCGGCGCCGATCGTGACGGCCATCTCCGAGCTGTCGGTGCGTGCGACGACGGGCTGCGGGTTGCCGTCGAGGTCGAGCACGAGCGAGGCATCCGTGTACCAGGAGGGGACGACCGGGTTGCCCCACCAGTCACGACGCTGGTTGTCGTGCACGTCCCACGTGACGACCGGGTTGTCGGGGTCGCCGGTGTAGTAGTCCTGCGTGTACACCTCGACACGGTGACCGTCGGGGTCGCGCAGGTAGAGGTAGAACGCGTTGGAGACACCGTGACGGCCGGGGCCGCGCTCGATGGCATCCGAGCGGCGCAGCGCGCCGAGCTTGTCGCAGATCGCGAGGATGTTGTGCTTCTCGTGCGTCGCGAAGCACACGTGGTGCATGCGCGGACCGTCGCCGCCGGTCATGGCGGTGTCGTGCACGGTGGGCTTGCGGCGCATCCAGGCGGCGTAGACGGTGCCCTCGTCGTCCTGGATGTCCTCGGTGACGCGGAAGCCGAGATCCTGCATGAAACCGACGGCGCGCGGCACATCGGGGGTCACCTGGTTGAAGTGGTCCAGTCGCACCAGCTCACCGGGGATGTGCAGGTCATAGCGCCAGGACATGCGCTCGACGTGGTCGGACTGGTGGAAGTACTCGTACGGGAAGCCGAGGGGGTCGATCACGCGCACCGAGTCGCCGATGCCCTTCACGAAGCCTTCGGGGTTGCGACGTACATCGCAGCCGAGCTCGGTGTAGAACTCGACGGCGCGGTCGAGATCCTCCGGCGTCCGCACGCGGTACGAGAACGCGGCGACGGCGGCGATCGGACCCTTGCGCAGCACCAGGTTGTGGTGGATGAACTCCTCGGTCGATCGCAGGTAGATCGCCTCGTCATCCTCCTCGGTCACGTACAGACCGAGGATGTCGACGTAGAACTGGCGGGATGCCGCCAGATCGGTGACGATGAGCTCCATGTATGCGCACCGCAGGATGTCCGGCGGCGTGCTCTTCGGGGTCGCGACGGGGTTGTCGGAGCGGATCGGCGCCTCCTGGGAGACGTAGTATCCGGAGGAGGTCAGGGTCATGTCTTCGCGGTGTGTCATGTCAGCGTCCTTGCGTGATCAGGCAGAGGGTTTCAGTTCTTGCCGAATGTCGGGTTGTGCGCGCCGCCGAGCGTGATGTGCACGCTCTGCTGGTCGGTGTAGAAGTCGATCGAGCGGTAGCCGCCCTCGTGACCGAGCCCAGAGGCCTTCACTCCGCCGAACGGGGTGCGGAGGTCGCGCACGTTGTTGCTGTTGAGCCACACCATGCCGGCCTCGACGGACTGCGCGAAGTTGTGCGCACGCTTCAGGTCGTTGGTCCAGATGTATGCCGCGAGCCCGTACTTGGTGTTGTTCGCGAGCGACAGCGCCTCCTCGTCGGAGTCGAACGGCGTTATCGCGACCACGGGCCCGAAGATCTCCTCCTGGAAGATGCGGGCGTCGGGGGAGACATCCGCGAACACGGTCGGGGCGACGAAGTTGCCCTCTTCGAAGCCCTCGGGGCGGCCACCGCCGGCGACCAGGCGTCCCTCGGTCTTGCCGATCTCGACGTAGCTCATGACCTTGTCGTAGTGCTCGGGGTGGACGAGCGCGCCGACCTCGGTGGCCGGGTCATGCGGGTAGCCGACCTTGACGCGCTTCGCCTGTGCGGCGTAGCGCTCGACGAACTCCTCGTAGATGGAGCGCTCGACGAGGATGCGGGAACCGGCGGTGCAGCGCTCGCCGTTGAGGGAGAACACCCCGAAGATCGTGGCGTCGACGGCGGCCTCGAGGTCGGCATCGGCGAACACGACGGCGGGCGACTTGCCGCCGAGCTCCATCGACAGGCCCTTGAGGAAGGGTGCGGCGTTGCCGAAGATCAGCTGTCCGGTCGAGCTCTCACCCGTGAACGAGATGAGCGGCACGTCGGGGTGCTTCACGAGGGCGTCGCCGGCATCTTCGCCGAGGCCGTTCACGAGGTTGAAGACACCCTTCGGCAGGCCGGCCTCCTCGAAGATGCCTGCCCAGAGCGACGCCGACAGCGGCGTGAACTCAGCGGGCTTGAGCACGACCGTGTTGCCGGTCGCGAGTGCAGGCCCGAGCTTCCATGACTCGAGCATGAACGGGGTGTTCCACGGGGTGATGAGCCCGGCCACGCCGATCGGCTTGCGGTTGACGTAGTTCATCTGCCGGCCGGGCACCTTGAAGGCGTCGTCGGACTGCGCGACGATCAGATCGGCGAAGAAACGGAAGTTCTCGGCCGCGCGTCGGGCCTGGCCGAGCGCCTGCGTGATGGGCAGACCCGAGTCGTAGGACTCGAGCTCGGCGAGACGCGCATCGCGGGACTCCACGAGGTCGGCGATCCGGTGCAGCACGCGCGAGCGCTCGCGCGGCAGCATCCGCGGCCAGGGCCCTTCTTCGAAGGCGCGCTTCGCGGCGGCGACCGCGAGCTCGATGTCGGCCTTCTTGCCGGCGGCGGCTGTGGTGTAGGTCTGGTTCGTCACCGGATCGAGCACGTCGAAGGTGTCGCCGTCGACCGAGTCGACGAAGGCGCCGTCGATGTAGTGCTGGATGTGGTCGGGAAGATCGGCGGGGATGCGCGAGTCGGTCATGAGACTTCTCCAAGTGTCTGGTGGGAACGGTTGTGCAGGGCGTCGAGGAATGCGTCCCTCGTGCGCCAACGATGGTTGCGGGCGGCGAGCTCGATCTCGAGGGGCTCCGCGCCCGATCGGATGAGCTCGAGGATCTGGGTGTGCTCGTCGACCGAGTGCTGCGCGCGGCCGGGCACGTAGGCGAACGTGGAGTCGCGGATGCCGGACAGCCGCGCCCATCCGCGGTGCACGAGGTCGAGCAGGTGCGGGTTCGGGCACGGCTCGAACAGCACCGAGTGGAACTGGCGGTTCAGCTCGGTGAAGGCGTGCGCGTCGAGGTGCTCGAGCATGCGCGACATCTGCTCGTTGACCTCGGCGGCGGCGTCGAGGGCGGCGGCGTCGAGCAGGGGAGCAGACAGCGCGGTCGCTGCGCCCTCGACCAGGCCGAGCGTCTGCATCGTGTGGGCGTACTCGCTCTCGTCGACCAGAGTGACGCGGGCGCCGACGTTGCGTTCGAACGTGACGAGTCCCTCGGCCTCGAGTCGGCGGATCGCCTCGCGCACGGGCACCACGCTCATGCCGAGCTCCTCGGCGATCGAACCCAGCACCAGGCGGTAGCCGGGCCCGAAGGCGTGACCCGAGATGCGCGAGCGGATCCAGGCGTACGCCTGCTCCGACTTGCTCGCGCTGCTGACGGAGGTCATCGCCGGTCCCCCGTGCCGGTGGCGGCCACGTAGCGCGCGCGCCACTCGGCGTTCAACGGGAACAGGCCGTCGACGGGGTGACCGGCCGCCACCTGCTCGGCGATCCAGGCGTCTTCGATCTCCTGCGCGAGGGCATCGTCGGCGACCGATTCGGCCAGGGCCGGCGGGATGACGATCACGCCGTCTCCGTCGCCCACGATGATGTCGCCGGGCTGCACGGTCGCGCCGCCGCACGAGATCGTGATGTCGACGTCCCACGGCACGTGCTTGCGACCGAGGACCGAGGGGTGCGCGCCCTGCGAGAACACCGGCAGGCCGATCTCGGCCACCGCGTCGAAGTCGCGGATGCCGCCGTCGGTGACCACGCCTGCCGCGCCGCGCGCGTGGGCGCGGAGGGCCAGGATGTCGCCCAGGGTGCCGGTGGTGGCGTCGCCACGGGCCTCGATCACGATGACCTCACCCTCGTCCACGGCGTCGAAGGCGCGCTTCTGCGCGTTGTATCCGCCACCGTGCGAGGCGAAGAGGTCTTCGCGGAACGGCACGAACCGCAGCGTCTTGGCCGTTCCGACGATCTTGCTGCCGGGGATGTTGGCGTGCACGCCGTCGATGAAGCAGGAGTGGTGTCCGCGCTTGCGCAGTTGCGCCGAGAGGCCGGCGGTGGGGGCTTCGAGGAGCTTGGCGCGGAGCGCGGGGGAGATCCCGCTCTCCGGTGCGGCGGCGCCGGCCGGCGGGAGTCCGGCCTCCTCCCGGGAGCCCCAGGCCTCCGTGCGCTGCAGGTCGTCGACCGCGGGGAGCGAGCCGAGCTCTCCGTCGAAAGGAACGTCGCCCTGCGTGACCGTCGTGACGAGGCGACCGGAGGAGGGCGCCCCCTCGGCGTCAGGAGCGTCGACCTCGACCTCGACGACGTCGCCGGGGACGATCACGGATGACCCTGCAGGGGTGCCGGTGAGGATCACATCGCCCGGTTCGAGCGTGAAGTGCTGCGAGAGGTCGGCGACCAGCTGTGCGAGCGGGAAGATGAGCCCCGCTGTGGTGTCGTCCTGACGGAGCTCGCCGTTGACCCAGGTGCGCACGCGGAGGGCCGCGGGGTCGACCTGCTGAGCATCGATCAGCCGGGGGCCGAGCGGGGTGTACCCGTCTCCGCCCTTCGACCGGACGTTGGAGCCCTTGTCGTTCGCTCGCAGGTCGTACAGGCCGAGGTCGTTCGACGCGGTGACGGCCCCCACGTGCGCCCAGGCCTCGCCGAGCGGGACCCGGCGAGCGGCGGTGCCGATGACCAGAGCGATCTCACCCTCGAATGCGAGCAGTTCGGTGCCGGCCGGACGTTCGACCGTGCCGCCGGATGCGGCGACGGAACTCGCCGGCTTGAAGAAGTAGGAGGGGGATGCGGGGCGCCTGCCCCGCTGATCCGCACGAGAGGCATAGCTCAGGTGGATCGCGATGATCTTGCCGGGGCGGTCGATGGGATCCGTCACGGGGCGCCTCCTCGCGCTCGTCTGCAACGCCTTGTGCGTCGTATTCGAAATCATATATCATCGGTTCACCCCTCGGCAAGCACTCGGATTCACGTCCGCCGCACGCCGTGACAATGCAGTCACAATCAAAGGAGACACCCCATGAGCGGGCAGTCACAGGATGGGTTCACGCCCACCGGAACCATCGCGACAGCGGCTGATCGGCGACGTGTCGTGTTCGCGACCGTCGTCGGAACCACCGTGGAGTAGTACGACTTCTTCATCTACGCCACCGCGGTCGGCCTCGTGTTCGGACAGCTGTTCTTCGAGCCGCTCGGCGCGAACAGCGCCTTGATCGCGTTCGCGACCGTCGGTGTGAGCTTCCTCTTCCGTCCGCTCGGCGCGTTCCTCGCCGGCCACTACGGAGACAAGTTCGGACGCAAGACCGTGCTGATGTGGACGCTGATCCTCATGGGCGCCGCGACGGCCCTGATCGGCATCCTGCCCACGTACGAGACCATCGGCGTCCTGGCGCCGATCCTGCTGGTGCTGCTGCGTGTCGTGCAGGGCATCTCGGCCGGTGGTGAGTGGGGTGGCGCCGTGCTCATGGCCGTCGAGCATGCTCCCCGCAAGAAGCGCGGCATCTTCGGTGCCTCGCCGCAGATCGGTGTGCCGCTGGGGCTGCTGCTCGCCTCGGGCGTCATGGCGCTGATGACCGCGATCGCGCCCGGAGAGCAGTTCGCGATCTGGGGCTGGAGGGTCCCGTTCCTGCTCAGCGTCGTGCTGATCCTGGTCGGCTACTACGTGCGGCGCAAGGTCGAGGAGAGCCCGGTGTTCACCGAGCTCGCCGCGCGCAAGGAGAAGGCCCGCATGCCGATCGTGCAGCTGTTCCGCAAGCACGCACTGCTCGTCGTCATCGCCGCGCTCGTGTTCGCGGGCAACAACGCGGTCGGCTACATGACCACCGGCGGATACATCCAGGGCTACGCCACGAACCCCGACGGTCCGATCGGACTCGAGCGTGGAGAGGTGCTGTGGGCCGTCGCCGGCTCCGCCGTCACCTGGCTGCTCACGACGCTCCTGGCCGGATGGGTCTCGGATCGCATCGGTCGCCGCTCCACCTACATCATCGGCTGGGTGCTCCAGCTGGTGGGTGTGTTCACGCTGTTCCCGCTCGTGAACACCGGTGAGATCGGGCTGCTTTTCGCCGGGCTCGCGATCCTCACGATCGGTCTCGGCTTCACCTACGGGCCGCAGGCGGCGCTGTACACCGAGCTGTTCCCGGCCAGCATCCGCTTCTCCGGCGTCTCGATCTCGTACGCGATCGGTGCGATCGCCGGTGGAGCCTTCGCTCCGCTCATCGCCACGGCCATCGTGCAGGCGACCGGTTCGACAGTGGGAGTCACCTGGTACCTCGCCGGCATGACTCTGCTCGGTCTGATCGCGACGCTGCTGCTGCGCGACCGCTCAGGGATCCCGCTGGGACCCGACCACGAGGACGAGCAGTCCGTGAGCCCGATCCGCGGACTCGCGAACGCCTGATCCGCGGGCCCGTCCTGATCGCGAACGCCCGCCCGGAAATCACGGGCGGGCGTTCGCGCGTTCGGCGTGACGTGCGTCGGCGGGCGGGCGTCAGCCGTCGAGGGCGTCGCGGATCACGGCGGCGGAGCGCTGCAGGCGCGCGGCGATCGCGGCGTCATCCAGGTCGGTCGCGACGTGCACCACGGCGATCGCCGCCGGGCGCTGGCCGCGGAGGATGAGCGGGACGGCGACGGACTGCACGGTCGGGATCACCTCATCGTGACTGGTCGCATAGCCCCGAGCATCCGTCAGCGCGATCGCCTCGCGGAGGTCGGGGGAGACGTCGGCGGGCCAGTCGATGGACGGCAGCTGGGCCAGGATCGCCTTGCCCGGTGCCCCCACGGTGACCGGATGCCGTGCGCCAGGACGCTGGGCGACGCTCGCGACCGCATGCCGTGGCTCGACGCTCGCCAGGGTGATGCACTCCGACCCGTCGAGCACGGCGAGGAAGCAGGTCATCCCGAGTTCATTCGCGATCGCGGTCAGCTCCGGAAGTGCTTCGGCCTGCAGATCGTGGGCGACCCCCGCTGCCAATGCCGCCATGCGGGCGCCGAGACTCACCGCTCCCGCCGCATCGCGTGTCACGAGACCGTGGTCTTCCAGTGTCCGCAGCAGTCGGTAGGCGATCGAGCGGTGCACGCCCAGCCGGAGCGCGATCTCGTCGATCGTGAGCGGGATGCGCGCGTCGGCGAGCACCTCGAGGATGCGGATGCCGCGGCTCAGGGTCTGCGAGGCGGGTGACGTCGTGGTCTCTGCCATGAGGGCGCTCCTCTGCGTCGCTCGCGTCCGTCGTGTTCCCGTGTTCCTTGCGCTACCGGCGGGGCGCGAATAAGCTGTGTTCAATAGTAGAACGGTCTGTTCGAATATAGAACACGTTCGAGACTCATGCAAGACCCCGACAGTGCAGTCCGGAAGGAATCGACGACGATGCAGTTCCACCACCACGGTTACGTCTCCGGCAATCCTCGTGTGCAGGACGCGGCAGGTGTCGGCGTCGATCGCCCCGCTGCGCTGCCGGAGCAGGTCGATGTGCTCATCGTCGGCTCCGGTCCCGCCGGAATGCTCCTGGCTGCCCAGATGTCGCAGTACCCCGGTGTCTCCACGCGCATCATCGAGAAGCGCGAGGGGCGACTGGTGCTCGGCCAGGCCGACGGCATCCAGCCACGCAGCGTCGAGACGTTCCAGGCGTTCGGGTTCGCGGAGCGGATCGTCGCCGAGGCCTACAACATCGGCTGGATGAACTTCTGGGGACCGAATCCGGAGAACCCCCGCGAGATCGTGCGCACCTCGCGGACGGCCGACTACGCGTACGACATCTGCGAGTTCCCGCACCTGATCGTGAACCAGGCGCGCGTGCTCGACTACTTCGCCGAGGCCGCCGTGAACGGACCTGGGCGCATCGCCCCGGACTACGGCGTGGAGTTCCTCGGCCTCACGGTGCACGACGACGGCGAGTATCCGGTGGAGGTGCGCGTCAGGCACGTGGCAGGGGCGCAGGCCGGTGAGGAGCGTGTGATCCGGGCGAAGTACGTGGCCGGATGCGACGGTGCGCGCAGCGGCGTGCGCGAGGCCATCGGTCGCACACACGTCGGTGGCAGTGCGGCGCACGCGTGGGGCGTCATGGATGTGCTCGTGAACACCGACTTCCCCGACTGGCGCACCAAGTGCGCCATCAACTCCGAGGCGGGGAACATCCTGCACATCCCGCGCGAGGGCGGATACCTCTCGCGCATGTACATCGACCTCGGCGAGGTCGCGGAGGACGACGACCATCGGGTGCGCAAGACCCCGGTCGAGGAGATCATCCGCAAGGCGAACGACATCCTGCACCCCTACTCGATCGACGTGCAGCAGGTCGCGTGGCACAGCGTGTACGAGGTCGGGCACCGGGTCACCGACGGCTTCGACGATGTGATCGACGAGTCGGGACGCACGCCGCGCGTGTTCCTCACCGGCGACGCCTGCCACACGCACAGTGCGAAGGCCGGCCAGGGCATGAACGTGTCGATGCAGGACGGGTTCAACCTCGGATGGAAGCTCGGCTCTGTGCTCACCGGTCGGGCGCCCGAGGCGCTGCTGTCGACCTACGGCGCCGAGCGGCGGCCTGTGGCGCAGCAGCTCATCGACTTCGATCGCGAGTGGTCGAGCCTCATGGCGCGCAAGCCGGAGGAGATCTCCGACCCGAACGAGCTCGCGACCTACTACCTCGCCACGGCGGAGTTCCCCTCGGGCTTCATGACGCAGTACACCGCGTCGATGATCACGGGATCCGACGTGCACCAGGCGCTCGCGGGGGGATACCCGCTCGGCAAGAGGTTCAAGTCCGCCGAGGTGATCCGGGTCGGTGACGGAAACGTCGTTCACCTCGGGCATCATGCGAAGGCGGATGGCCGCTGGCGCGTGTACGCGTTCGGAGACCGCACCGGTGAGGCCCTCGCCGCGTGGGCCGCGCGGGCCGAGCCGCTGTTCGCGCACTTCACCCCGGCGGATGCGGATGCGGATGCCGTGTTCGACGTCAAGGCCGTCTACCAGCAGTCGTTCGAAGAGGTCGAGGTGACGTCGGCACCGGCTCTGTTCCAGCCGAAGACCGGTCCGCTCGGATTGACGGACTGGGAGAAGGTCTACGCGGCAGGCCCCAGCAAGTGGACCGAGACAGACATCTTCGCCGCGCGGGAGCTCTCGCGTGACGGTGTCGTGATCGTCGTGCGGCCCGACCAGTACGTCGCCGCGATCCTGCCCCTGGGCGACACCGCGGAGCTCGCGGAGTTCCTGGAGGGTGCGCTGCTCCCCGCGCGCTGATCGCCCGAGGTCCGACGTGGACGAGTCCTGGAGGATGTCGGTGCCGCGGCGTACCGTGGACGCCGACGGGCGACGACGCCCGACAGGAGGAGCGCGTGATGACCTGGAAGATCGAACTCATCTTCATGCCGGTGAGCGATGTCGACCGTTCGAAGGAGTTCTACACGAAGATCGGATTCAACCCCGATCACGATCAGACGCCGACTGAGGGGCTGCGGTTCGTGCAGATGACGCCGCCGGGTTCGGCCTGCTCGATCGCGTTCGGCACCGGCCTCGACATCCCGCTCGAGCCCGGTCAGCAGAAGACGATCCAGGTGGTCGTGCCGAACGCCGACGAGGCGAAGGCGCAGCTCGAGGCCGTCGGCGTCGCGACCAAGGGCGTCGAAGACCTCGGATGGGGGCGGTTCGTGTGGTTCGACGACCCGGACGGCAACACCTGGACGCTGCAGGAGCTTCCGGACTACGCCGCCTGAAGTCGGGGAGTGCGCGCGGCGTGGGCTCGTGTCAGCCCGCGCACTCCGTCGACTGGTCGGTGATGATCCACTCTGTGGTCGGACGCGTCATCACCACTGTGCCGCAGTCGCCGGAGGCGAGGTAGGTCACGAAGAGGGTGGCATCGGTGCCGGTCTCCTCCTGTACGGCGATGTCGACGTCGGAACTCTGGTCGAGTGAGCGGTAGAGCTCGGCGGTGGTCGCGATCATCTGTTCGCAGCTGTCGATTCCGGTGACGCCGTTCGCCTCGAGCTCGGCGATCATGCGGGTCACCAGTTCGGGGGTGAGGCGCGCGCAGGCGGTCTCGACATCGGGAAGCCGGGATGCCTCCAGCCACTCACGGAATCCGTCGGTGGCGCTCTGGGACGGTTCGGTCTCCGCTGGTTCGGGAGTCTCGGGTGCAACCGGGGTGGGGGATGCCGCGGCTGGTTTCGCCGTCTCCGTGCCGGCCCCGGTGCCTGACTCCGTGCTCGCCGTGCATGACGCCAGGGTCATGATCAGGGCGAAGCTCGCGGCGGTGATCGCCGTCTTTCCGTATCCACTCGCACGCCACGCAGTCACCCATTGATTCTGGCAGATCAAGTGGTTCTGGCAGATCGACGATCTGCGGTGAATGCGGGTCGTGGTGTGCGCCATCGTCGTGTGGGGTCCCACCAGGCGGGTCCGCGGACGGTGGGGACACCGTTGTCCATGCGGATCTCCCACCCGGAGGTGTCGAGGGTGCGGTGATGATGCCAACACAACGCGACACCATTATCGGTATGTGTCGGCCCACCGCGGGAGTGTTCTTGCACGTGGTGGATCTCACACCACGATGCGGGGACGTGACACCCGGGGATCAAGCATTCTGTGTCGCG